>CAZAKG010000089.1:0-9765 GCA_964485755.1 uncultured Candidatus Bathyarchaeia archaeon
GCTGCGTCCATGACCTCCGTGATCTGGATGTCTCTGAACTCGGTGGCGCCCTCCACTCCTGGGCTGTCGATGTTGTAGCTGCAGAAGCAGTGGTGCCTCAGCTCCATCCACGTGGCGTCGTTGTACCACGTCGACCCCGCGTACCGCCCTATCTCGTGGCCTGTCCAGTAGGCGAACCTCACGCTGCGGCGCAGCTTGCTTCTGTGCTTGAACAATAGCCGCGCCAGCTCAAGGACCGCCACGTCGCCTGAGAGGTTGTCCACGGCGCCCGGGCTGAAGGGCGGCGTGTCCACGTGGGCGTTAACCAGCATGAACTTGTCGGGCTCCACGGTGCCCTTGATCTCCGTCTCCAGGATGGGCAGGGTCTTCCAGCCCGTGTCCATCACGCTCACAACTTGGACCTTCACTCCCCCCTGCCTCACCAGCTTCTTCAGGGCCTGGCCGTCCCTGTTGCTTATGTGCAGTATGGCCGGGATCATCTGGATGTCCTTGATGTTCTCAGGCGTGGGGCTGCCACTGACGCTGAAGTCGGCCCTCTGGTGGACCACCGTGGGCATGTAGTCGTCCTGCTCGATGACCACGAGGCCCTTAACGCCCATCCTCTGGAGCCGCAGCAGAAAACCTGCCTGCAACCCCATCCAGTCGCCGCTGGTCTTCTGCTCGCACAGCACGACTTTTTCGCGGCACTCTGCGTACCCCAGCTCCTCCGGCAGCACGTAGATGATCTCCGCCTCGAAACCCTCCGGAGTGGTCGTCCCCACCTGCCTGTAGGGCGTGCACTGCACCTCCATCTCGACGGGGTACGTGACCCTGAGGCTGCTGTACTTGGGGTCGCTGATGTACGCCTCGAACCTGTGGAGCCTGGTCTCCAGGCCGTACTCCTCCAGCCTCTCCTTGAGGAACCCCATGGCCTGCATCTCCTGGGGGCTCCCGCTGTGGATGGGGGAGAACTCGGCCATCCGCTCCCAGTTGGCCTGCATCCGCTTCTTGTCGATGCCCTTCTCCAAGTCGGCTATGAGCCTCCTGGTTTCATCGGTGAGAATAATCATGAGATATCAACTGATATCGCTGAGGCTGAGCCTTTAACACTTGCTGGTTGAGGCCACGATCTGGTCGAGATGACCGTGGGAGGGTAGAATGTGGATGTTTTTCGGGTCGCATCTACGTAAATGCATTTTTCAGTGGATGTTTTGGATGGGTGGTGGGACCGCCCGGATTTGAACCAGGGATCACGCGGTCCCGAACCGCGTATCGTACCAAGCTTGACCACGGTCCCGCAGGATACTCTCCAAGGCTAGGGGGCTTAAAAAAGGTTCTCAATGCCTGGCAACTGTTTATGACCCGCGGCTCCCTTAGTTGTGCGTGACGCTGTCTCTCTGTAACCCGTTCGGCGTCTTCAACGGCGCCATGATGGGCACCTGGTGGATGGGATGGGGAATGTGGTTCTGGTTTCTAGCGTTGGCTGGTTTAAGCTACTTAGCCTACGCGTGGTTCAGGCCCAGAAGGCGCGTCGTGAGGGAAGACCCTCTGGAGGTCGCCCGTCTTCGGCTCGCACGGGGCGAGATAACCGCCGAGGAGTACGAGGAGTTGGTGAGGAGGCTGAAACGGTGAACGGAAGCCGGTACTTCGTCGCCGCGGCCCTCATTCTGCTCGGAGCCCTGGCTGGAGCCCTGGTTATGGGCGTCTTTCCGGGGAGGGGACTGAACATCGACGACGCAGTGAAAGCAGCTGAGAGATACAGGGACGGCTCTGGGAACCCTGACATAGAGGTGGACGAGATCATGGAGTTCGAGTACAACTTCTACGTCATCTACTACGAGGAGTCCACGGGCGTCGGCGCCTTCGAGATGCTCATAGACAGGTCCACGGGGCGGATATACCCCGAGTACGGGCCCAACATGATGTGGAACACCAAGTACGGCCACGGCGGGATGATGGGCCCGGGCCACATGGGCGGAGGCGCGGGCCCGCCCACAGTGGACGAGGAGGAGGCCCTAGCCATAGCCCAGGACTGGCTTGACAGGGTGTACCCGGGCTCAGAGGCAGAGGAGACCCACCCCTTCTATGGGTACTACACGATACACACCATGAGGAGCGGACAGGTAACAGGGATGCTGAGCGTGAACCAGTACACGGGGGCAGTGTGGTACCACAACTGGCACGGGGCGTACATCAGAAGCGTAGAGATCCACTAACTCCTCTTTCTAAGCAGGTGGTAGCCGACCACGGCCCAGCAGCCCAGGTAGAGGGCTAGACTTCCGTGACGGCGTCCTTCACGGTCATGTTGAGGACCACCTCGGCGATGTCAGCCCCGTACTCCGCCGTGCGGAGGATGCTCTCAACGATGAGCCTCAGGGCAGGGACCTCCTCGGGGGGCGCGTGCTTAACGATCTTGTGGATGACCTCGGCCTCCATGTTCCTAGCCTGCTGGGCCTTCTCCAGCACATTGTCGGCCTCCATGTAGTCCTCGTCGAACACGGAATCCATGCTGGTCTCGAAGACGCTCAGCGCGAAGGAGCTCAGCCTCTGAAGCTCGTCCAAGAGCTCGGAGTCCATTGTGCTCAGGGTGAGCTCAAGCCGGTTCTGGGCGATGTTGACAGCGTGGTCCGCCATTCGCTCCACGCTCTTGGTTATAAGCCTGTATCCCAGGCACTCCCTCGGGCTCTTGAGGCCGCTCTCCTTGAGCACGAGCCCCTCCATGACGGCCACCTTTAGCAGCCTGATGATGTAGAGGTTGAACCTGTCCACCTCGTCGTCCATGGCCACTACTTCCCTGGCCAGTTGGAGGTCCTCGGTCCCAAGGGCGACGATGCTGTCCCTGTGCATCGAGGCGGCTATGATGCTCATCCTACGGAGGGCGTCCTTAACGGAGAGCTCAGAGTAGCTGAGGAGCACCTGTAGGGTCAGCTCCTGGGGCAGGTCCGAGAGTATCTCTGTGCCCACCAGCTTCTTGCGGGTGAAGTCCTTCACGGCGAACCTCTGGGCACTGTCTATGCGTTTCTGGCTGCTGCGTATCTGTATGATGTTGTACCCCATGAGGTACGCGGACACTATGCGGCGTACGATGCTCTCAGGGGTGTCCTCGGGCTTGGGGGATATGACCGCGCGTTTGGTGCTGTCGACGGGTTCGGCCCCCTGTGGTTGGAGGCACAGGGTCAGGTCATCCTTCTGGGAGATGCGTATGACGCTCCCCTTCTGCAGCCCCATCTGCTCCACCCAGTCCTTGGGGAGGGAGACTATGTAGGTGGAGCCCCCCGTCACCTGTATCTTACGTAACTCCTCCGGCTCTGTTCTTCTGGACATTTAGAATCGTCGCCTAAACTATCTAAAAAGATGGTTGAATATATATAATTGTTTTTTATATAAAAATCATAAGTTCTATAGAGATATATTGATTTAATAGGAATCGTCTTTGCTATATATATTATTGGGGGAATATATTTATTATATCATTGTAATAGGAGCGTCGAGGACGTAAAATGAAGAACAACGTCATAATTGCAGGAATTGTAGCGGTACTAATAGTCGCAGCAGGTGGCTACTACTGGTGGACAACACAACAGGACAACAACGTCGAGCTGTCAGGGACTATCGAGATCGATGGCTCAAGCACAGTGTTCCCAATAACACAGGCGGTCGCCGAGGAGTTCCGGAAGATACACCCCGCGGTGCGAGTGAACGTCGGGGTATCCGGAACCGGAGGAGGATTCAAGAGATTCACCGCCGGTGAGACGGACATCAGCGACGCGTCCAGACCCATAAAGGAATCAGAGAGAGAGCTGGCCCAACAAAACGATGTAGAGTATGTTGAACTCAGTGTCGCCCTCGACGGGATAGCCGTCGTCGTGAACAAGGGCAACACGTGGGTGGACTACCTGACCGTGGAAGAGCTCAAGAAGATGTGGGAGCCCGACAATGTGGTCGACTCCTGGGACGACATACGGCCCGAGTGGCCGGCCCAACCCATAAGGCTCTATGGCCCTGGGACGGACTCAGGCACCTTCGACTACTTCACGGCCGAAATAGTGGGCGAGGAGGGAGCCAGCAGGCCGGACTTCACGGCCAGCGAGGACGACAACATACTGGTGCAGGGCATAGCCGGCGACCAGTACGCGCTGGGCTACTTCGGCTACGCGTACTACGCCGAGAACACCGACAAGCTGACGATCATCCCCATCGACTCCGGGGACGGCCCGGTCACCCCCTCGGACTCCACCATAAACGGCGGCCAGTACACGCCCCTCAGCAGACCCCTGTTCATATACGTGAGCAGGGAGTCCCTTGAGAGGCCTGAGGTCAAGGCCTTCGTGGAGTTCTACATGGAGAACGCTCTGGACCTGGTCTCAGAGGTGGGATACACACCGCTACCCGAGGATGTCTACGCGGACAACCTCGACCTGATAAACTAAATCATTTATCTGACAATCAATAAAAGTGACCTGATTGAAGGGCGGGAAGGGTAGAGGGGAGGCGAGACGCATAGAGGGCATCATTGAGAGGGTGTTGTTCATATGCGCCGCCCTGTCCGTGTTCACCACCCTCGCAATCCTGGGCGTGCTCGTCTTCGAGGCGGTCGGCTTCTTCTCCCAGGTCTCCATAGTAGAGTTCCTGACGGGTACCCAGTGGACCCCCCTCTTCAAACCCCAGCACTTCGGGGTGCTGCCCCTAGTTGCTGGCACATTTCTGGTCACCGTCATAGGGGTAGGGGTCGCGGTGCCCATAGGGCTGGGCGCAGCCGTCTTCCTCAGCGAGTACGCGCCAGAGAAGGCTAGAAGGGCCATAAAACCGGTGCTTGAGATACTGGCGGGGATACCCACGGTGGTGTACGGCTACTTCGCCCTCACCTTCGTGACGCCTATCCTGCAGAGGGCGTTCCCCGAGATGATCGTCTTCAACGCCCTAAGCGCGGGGCTCACCATGGGCATCATGATCATCCCCATGGTGTCCAGCCTCAGCGAGGACGCCATGCTCTCAGTGCCCAAGTCCCTCAGGGAGGGGGCCTACGCCCTGGGGGCACAGAAGCACGAGGTGGTCACCCAGATAGTGGTACCCTCGGCACTGTCAGGGATCGTTTCATCCATAATCCTGGCTATAAGCCGGGCCATAGGGGAGACCATGATCGTGAGTATAGCGGCGGGCTCCACGCCCAGGCTCACCCTCAACCCCTTGGAGAGCATCCAGACCATGACCGGGTACATAACCCAGATCAGCCTGGGTGAGGCCCCCTTCGGCAGCCTGGAGTACACCACCATATTCTCTGTGGGACTAACGCTCTTTGTCATGGTGCTCGCAGTGAACCTAGTGGGCAACTACGTGACGAAGCGGTTCTGGAGGAGCTACTGATGTTCAAGACGGGGGAGAGGAGGAGCGGCGGCAGGGCCCTCAAGGGCAGACTGGTGTACGCCTTGGCGCTGCTCTCTGTGGCCTTAAGCCTGCTAAGCCTCGTAGTCATCCTGGGGGACGCCCTGGCGGACGGCTTACCCTACCTGACTTGGAGTTTCATAACTAGCTTCCCCTCCAGGTTCCCCAGCCGCGCCGGGATACTGCCCGCCCTCGTGGGAAGCGTCTGGCTCGTGGCCCTCACGGCCCTGTTCTCATTCCCCCTGGGGGTGTGCGCGGCCATATACCTTGAGGAGTACGCCCCCAGAAACAGGGTCACTGAGTTCATACAGGTAAACATAGCAAACCTGGCTGGGGTTCCGAGCATCGTGTACGGTCTCCTGGGCCTGGGCCTGTTCGTCGATGCGTTAGCATTGGGGCGCAGCGTCCTGGCAGGTGCCCTGACCATGACTCTCCTGATACTGCCGGTGATCATCATAACCTCCAGAGAGGCCCTTAGGAGCGTCCCAAAGATCTACAGGGAGGGCGCCTTCGCGCTGGGAGCCACCAGGTGGGAGGTGACCCGCCAGATCGTGCTGCCGGAAGCGCTCCCGGGCATACTCACGGGGACCATCATAGCCCTGTCCAGGGCCATCGGCGAGGCGGCTCCCATGATAGCCATAGCGGCCCTCGTTTACGTCACGTTCGTGCCCCTGAGCCCCCTTGACAGGTTCACGGTGCTGCCCATCCAGATATACAACTGGGTGAACCTCCCGAGGGCCGAGTTCAGGAACCTGGCCGCGGCGGGGATAATCCTGCTGCTGGTGGTGCTTGTGGCGATGAACTCCGTAGCCATCGCCATCAGGTACAGGCACCAGAAGAAGGCGGTGTGAGAAGTGAAGGATACATTAAGACCCGAAACGTTGTACATAGAGGACGATGAGGTCCCCCACGGTGGCGCAGGCGGAACTTTGAGCGGCTCCACGGACATAATAGAGTTCAGCGGCTTCAACCTCTGGTACGGGGACAAACATGTGCTCAAGGACATCTCCCTGAAGATCAGGTCCAACATAGTCACAGCCATCATGGGGCCAAGCGGCTGCGGCAAGAGCAGCCTCCTCAGGAGCATCAACAGGATCAACGACCTGATACCCAGCTGCAGGACCAGCGGCGTAGTCAACGTCAAGGGCGAGAACATCTACGACCCCGACGTGGACGTGTACGAGCTACGGAAACGGGTGGGCATGGTCTTCCAGAAGCCCAACCCCTTCCCCAAGAGCATCTACGACAACGTGGCCTACGGGCCCAGGGTCCACGGGGTGCCCGAGGAGGAACTGGACAGGGTCGTGGAGGATAGCCTCAGAGGCGCAGCCCTCTGGGGGGAGGTCAGCGACAGGCTCGGGGAGGACGCCTTCAGCCTCAGCGGCGGCCAGCAGCAGAGGCTCTGCATAGCCAGGGCACTGGCAGTGGAGCCCGACATCATCCTCATGGATGAGCCGTGCAGCGCCCTGGACCCCATAGCCACCGCCAAGATCGAGAGCCTAATGCGGGAGCTGAGCGAGCAGTACACGGTGGTGCTGGTCACCCACAACCTGCAGCAGGCCGCCAGGGTGAGCGAGATGACGGCCTTCATGTACCTGGGGGAGGTGAAGGAGTTCGGAAGCACCAAGGATGTCTTCGAGAACCCCCAGAGCGAGCTAACGGAGAACTACATCACGGGGAAGTTCGGGTGACGAGTATGAGTAGACCACTGGACGTAGGGATCAGCCAGATCAAGAGCCTCCTCATTAAGATGGGAAAGCTGTCGAGGAACGCGACGAAGTACGCACTGGACCACTTCTTCAAGGGCGAGGAGGTCTACACACAGGTCAGGGCTTGGAGCAACACAGTGCAGCTGATGGCCGAGGAGGTGGAGGACCGGGCCACGGAGCTCATAGCCCTCCACCAGCCCATGGCCGGCGACCTGCGGACGCTGAAGGCGTACATCAAGATCGCGTACGACCTGGAGAGGTACGGGAGGTACGCCATGGACGTGAGCGAGATACAGTACCGCCTCGGAGAGTGGAAGCCCCTGGAGGAGGACGGCCTCAAGGTGAAGGAGCTTGTGGATAAGACCCTCCGGGTCATGGACATGAGCCTCACTATGATCGAGACCATGGATGAGAAGATGATCTTCGACCTCAGCAAGGTGGAGGCCGAGACGGATGACCTGTACCTCGAGAACATGAGGCGCCTCAGCGAGCTCAAGGGAGACCCCAAGACCGTGGTGGCCTACCTGCTCACCATCAGGTACCTGGAGCGCCTGGCCGACCACGGCAGCTACATCGCGGAGAGCATCAGCTACGCGGCCACAGGCAAGAGGATAAGCATAAGGTAATTGGCGAGTAACTGGTATAAGCCGCGGTTCAACTCAGTGAACCATGCACGATGTTCCAAAGCTCCGCGGAAACTCTGAGCCGATCCTAGAGTACCTTAAGGGCTCCAAGGCCAAGACGGACAGGTTCATGGAGAGGTTCTACGCCTACAAACTTGACCACGGGGTCACAGATAAGATCAGGAAGCACGCCGGAGAGGCCGTTGTGTTCGTGTTCTCGGCTGAGTGGTGCCCAGACTGCTACAGGAACGTGCCCGTACTGGCACTCATCCACGAGGCCACGGGTCTAGAGGTGAGGGTCTTCGGCCACATAATGAAGGACCCCAAAAGCAACACCAGGAAGTGGGCGGTGCCCCCCAGCCCCGCTGAGGTGGATGAGTTCAAGGTCGCCAAGATACCCTACATCGTTGTCCTCGATAAGAGGGGCGTGAAGATGGGGGAGGTCGTGGAGAACCCTCGGCCGGGGCTCACCCTCGAGGAGGAGCTTCTGGGCATCCTTGAGAGACCGGCAGGATAAAATCATTCCCGGCCAACATCATTGGTATGCGGCCTGGAAAATTACTCAAGCAGTTCAAGGCCAGGGACGGCACCGAGGTCAAGCTGAGGACCCCTAGGTGGGAGGACCTCGACGATCTATTGGATTTCATCAACGGCCTGGTGGAAGAGGAGGCCATGATAGCCGCCAACCAGAAGCACACCCGAGAGTCTGAGACCGACTGGCTGGCCCGCAACCTCACAAACCTGGAGAAGGACAAGCACGTGGCCGTGGTGGCCGAGGCGGACGAGAGGGTCGTGGGCAGCTGCGAGCTCACCCCCAGGTTCGGCCGCATGTCCCACGTGGGCTCCCTGGGCATCTCCGTCAAGGACGGCTACAGGGAGAAGGGGATCGGCCAGGAGATGATGAGGGAGCTGGAGAGGCAGGCCCCCAGGCTGGGCCTGGAGTCCATATACCTTGAGGTGTACAGCACCAACGATAGGGCGATCCACGTGTACAGGAAAATGGGGTACGTGGAGACAGGCAGGATACCGGCGTGCATCAAGTACAAGGGCGGATACGTGGATTCGGTAATCATGACGAAGCACCTGATCGTGTAGCCGTTCAGCATCTTACTGCTCGAAGCAGGGGAGAGGGTGAGTGGACATCGTCCGAATGCTTAACAAAAATTGCACATAAACGTTATCAGCGCGGAGCCCGGTACAGGGACTCGGGTGAAGACTTGTTCAGGACGTTCACATCGAGGGACGGCACAGATGTTGTTCTAAGAAGGTTGAAGTGGAGCGACCTGGACGACCTGCTTGAGCTCCACAACGAGCTCATCGAGGAGGAGGCCATGATCGGCGGCGACAAAACCTTGACCAGAGACCAGCAGGTGGACCGCCACGCGGACATGATGAAGGATGCTGAAAGAGGCCGATCCGTTGTAGTCATCGCCGAGGCCAACGGTAAAGTGGTGGGGATGACCAACGCCAAGAATCGAGGAGGCCGTCTACACCACACAGCCGGACTCGGCATCTTCGTCAGAAAAGCATACAGGGATAGAGGGATCGGCTCCGAGATGATGCGGGAGCTGGAGACCCAGGCGAGGGGGATTGGCGTCAAGGTGCTCTACCTGGAGGTGTACTCGACAAGTCCCGCCGTTGAGCTCTACAAGCGGCTGGGATACACCGAGTACGGCAGGCTACCCGGGGGCATCAAGTACCGCGGCGGGTACGTGGACACCGTCTCCATGTACAAGCGGATGGGCGGGTGACAAATACCTTTTTAAAAGGCTCAACCACCATTCAGTACTCGGAGACAAGGGAATGAGTGTGTATCACTCGGACTGGATAAGGTCCTCCTAACGGAGGAACAGGTTTCTATTAGCCACCATAGTTCCAAGAAGAACAAACACCCAGCGATTAGCATGGGAGAGTACGAGGCATGACGAACCAAGACAAACAGGAGATGGTGGTGACGCCATGGGAGGTCAGCGGCGACATAGACTACGGCAAGCTCATCGAGCAGTTCGGAGTCCAACCCATGACCACGGACCTGGCGGAACGCATCGCGAAGCACGCCGGAGGCATGCACC
>CAZAKG010000090.1:0-9592 GCA_964485755.1 uncultured Candidatus Bathyarchaeia archaeon
AGGTTGTCCCGGTTGACCTCGTTGGGGTAGTGGGCCTCCACGGCGAAGGACGAGTCCACGTGGCCCTCGTCGCGGAGCCACGCCACCTTGTTGAGGGTGTCCTCTACGGTGCCCTTGTCTATGTAGGCCTCGTGGAACCTGCCTCCACCTGGGTAGAAGTACCAGACGCCGGCGCTGTACCGGGGCTTGAGGGTGGTGCCCTTGAGGTGTCTGAGGGTCTCCTCGGGTGATCTTTGCTGCTTCTGGGGGCGTAGGTCGTTCATGGTTGGTTGTCTGCGTCTGGGGTTAAATGGTTAACCCTGGCTGCGATTACAGTGGCTGTACAGAACGTACATTTTTTTTGGGTTGCATTTAGCTAACTATTTTACCTGATGGGCGGTTGCTGCTTCGTAACCATGTGTGGAGTGCTTAGGCAAGGAGCTTGGACTCCACCCTGTTCTTGGACACCTCAAACAGTCTCTTATCGGCCGTGTAGAGCCTTGCTCTCACTTGTCGGGCTGCGGCCACGTAGAGGGAGTCGTATATGGCCACGTTCAATGTGATGGCTATGCCTAGTGCCTCCTCGGAGAGTTCACTAGTGGGGATAATGTTGAGTCTGTCCCATATCTTCAGGAGGTCCTGGGCCGCGAGCAGCGCCTCATTCGCGTTCAGGTCGCCGTGTATCTTCACGTGTTTCCAGAGGGCGTTTAATGCCTCGGCCAGCGCCGCGTCCACGGTGTGTAGGGTGCATCCGTCCCTGAGGGACGCCTTCACAGTTATTCTGGCCTCCTCTGAGCCTGCTTCGCCGGTTACAAGTTTGACAAGTATGTTGGAGTCCAGGACCAGGCTCAACGCTCCCTGTCCTCCCTTATGAGACTCGTTGAGTCAACTGTCAGCCTCCGCCTCTCTGTTCTTTCTCCTATCTCCTCGATGACCTCGACTAGCTCCAGACATCTCACTCGTTCCTCGATGAAGGCCCTGATCTCTTCGCCCCAGTTGGTGTCGGCCTTGCTCATCTTCTCCCTGAGCTTCTCGGGTAGCCGTATCGTGTATGTGGAGGACATGGTGATCACAGTCTGTCGTATATATTGTAACACATTTAATAAACGTTTTGTCGTACATGATATGCGAATATACCTGCTAGGCGGGTCATTATTAGTCTAAAATGCAGAATTTAACATCTATTGACCTAATTACCAAGTTCTTATTATGGGATTTAACGTCTATTTGTAGATTGATTTTCTTAAGCCTACGTCTAAAAAGACTACTGTAACCTCTTTTTCTTTTATCAAGTAGACAACACGATATTTGCCCACTCGCCACCTCCACAGTCCTTCAAGCTTACCCCGCAACTTCGTACCAGAATAAGGAGCGTCCACGATCTTTTCCATAGCATCAATAATATGTTCTTTAACTTTTTTTGGCAGTTTATCGAATTCCTTATTGAAGCTACGTGTAAAGACTGATTTATATGGCAAATCTCAGTCCTTCAACAGGGCTTCTCTTATCATTTCAGGGGTTTTTACTGTGACATACTTTTTTTTAGTGTAATCATCCAAGCTTTTTTCGATTCGCTTCAATCCTTCCTCGTTTGAGAGCTCCTCCAATGTGGCGATGATCTCTTCTATTCTGTAAAAGTGCTCGTAAAGCTCCTTCAATAAGGGAAGAGGAATCGTAACTACCTCTGCCAACCGATCCACCTGACTTTGATATTTAACGACAATGTAATTAACCTTTGTAGGAAAGATCGTAACTTCAAGCAGTACCGGCTTTAATGAAGGTTCCTTCCCTAATCTCCCTGTAGGCCTGGTCAAGCTCGGTCTGGGTGTTCATCACGATGGAGCCCCGCCACGCGATGGGCTCGCCCAGGGGTTCCCCGGATACGAGGAGGAACCTGGCGCCTTGGGGCCCCGCCTCGGCGGTCACCCTGTCACCTACCCCGAACTCCACAAAGTTGTAGGCTTCGATTGGGCGTGTTCCGTTGAAGCCGGCGGCTCCCTTGAATGTGTAGGCGAAGGCGGTCCAGCTCTCATCTGTCTCGTGTGTGAACTCGGCGCCTGGGGTCAGTGACACGTCTATGAACTCGATGTCCACGAAGAGGTCCCTGACGGGGCCCAGCACGCCGTTTAGGGTGCCTGCGATGACCCTGACCGACGCGTCTCCCAATTTAGCCTCGGGTATCTGATCCGCCGTGATGCCCCTGTACCGGGGGGCCGTCACCTTGTGCGCTCTGGGCAGGTTGACCCAGAGCTGGAAGCCCTGCATGAAGCCCTCGGCCCTGAGGGGCTTCTCCTGGTGGATGATGCCGCTGCCGGCGGTCATCCACTGGACGTCGCCGTCCCTTATGGTGCCCCTGTTGCCCAGGTTGTCCCTGTGCTCCATGGCGCCTGTAACCATGTAGGTGACGGTCTCGAAGCCCCTGTGGGGGTGCCAGGGGAACCCGGCCATGTAGTCGTCGGGGTCGCCGCTGTGGAAGTCGTCCAGCATGAGGAACGGGTCCATCCTACGGGCCTCGTCGTGGCCGAAGGCGCGGAATAGGCGGACACCGGCCCCCTCGATGGTGGGCCTGCTTGGGTGGACGCCCAGAACCTTTCTGTCCGTCATCGATCACCGGTGGGGAGCCGCGGTTGATATTCCTTTACGGCGTCCCCTTTATTCAGTTCAAGCGTGGATGTGAGAGTGGTTTATTAATGGTAGGTTTAAGTTAATATTGAATCATGTCGGACTCGTACCTGAACACCCCCATCGAGGACCTAACTACTATTTTCCATCCTCATAGTCGCGATGTTTTTACTCGGCCTCTTCATAGACTGGCTTCGTAAGAAGATAGGCGACTACCCTATGCTTCCTTGAAATCATAAAGTGTCGAAGAAGCCTCTTAGGGCTCCCATCAGTGAGTCGTGTCGTCTCTGCACTTTCCTGTACTTCGCAGCGTTCACAGGGTTCGGTTGGACCCTGCTGCCCTCGTTCAGCTTTATGAGCTCGTCAGTGATCTCGCTCACAGTTACACTCTCGCCCTGCGCCCTTCTGTGGCACCACATGGCCTGGATGGCTGCACCGTAGGCGGCCCCCTCCTCCTCGTGGAGTGTGACGGCGTCCGCGTCGAAGATGTCGGCGGCCACCTTCCTCCACGCCTTGTTTCTTGCGCCGCCGCCCGTGAGCCTGACCTCTGCGGGGCTTATACCTAGCTCTCTGAGCCTGTTTAGGCCGTAGTTGAGGCCCAGGGTGACCCCCTCAACTGTGGCCCTCGCTATGTGCCGTGGCTCGTAGTTGCTGGGCGTCAACCCGTAGAGGACTCCCCGTCCGCCTGGTATGTTGGGGGTCCTCTCTCCCGTCAGGTACGGCAGGAACAGGAGCCCATCTGAGCCAGCGGGGACACCTTCAACAGCTTCCTCCAGTCCCTCGTAGCTTAGGCTGAACGCGTTACGGGCCAGGTCGGTTGCCACAGTGACGTTCATGGTGCACACCAGGGGCAGCCAGTGGTTGGTGCTGTCGCAGAAGGCGGCCACCTCTCCCTGGGGGTCCACGACGGGCTTCTCCGAGAAGGCGTAGACGGTGCCTGAGGTGCCGAGGCTGACGGTGACGACCCCGGGCCTGGTGTTGCCTGTGCCTATGGCGCCCATCATGTTATCGCCTCCCCCAGCCGAGACCAGCACATCCCGGCTCAGCCCCAGCTCATCTGAGGCCCCGGCTGATAGGTGCCCCACGGGCTCATCGGAGGGATTCAGCGCTGGCAGTTTATCCATGAGACTCGGGTCGATGGCTTCCACTACCTCCCTCCTCCACCTGCGGCTCCTCACGTCCATGAGGGCGGTGCCTGAGGCGTCGCCGTACTCCATGGTCCTGGCCCCAGTGAACCGGAAGTTCAAATAGTCGTGGGGCAGCAGGACGGTTGAGAGTCTGCGGTAGTTCTCGGGCTCATGTGTCTTCAGCCAGAGAATCTTGGGGGCCGTGAACCCCGGGGGGATGCCGTTCCCTATGAGGTTGATGACGCGTTCAAGTCCGCTCAGCCTGTCGATGAGGGCCTGCGCCTCCGCAGCCGTGCTGGTGTCGTTCCACAGCTTGGCTGGCCTGATGACCCGACCCTTGGCGTCCAGGGGAACGAATCCGTGCTGCTGCCCTGAGACCCCTATGGCTCTCACCTTGGATGCGTCCACCTTGGGGTCCGTGAGGCACTCCCTTATGGATTCCACGGTGGCCAGCCACCAGTCCTCCGGGTGCTGCTCCATGTGGCCTGGGGAGAGCCCACCGATCAGGGTGTGCGGTCTAGACGCCTTGACTAAGACGGTGCCCCCAGCGTCCATCACCAGCGCCTTGGTGCTCTGGGTACCGCTGTCCACGCCCACGTAGAGGTCCATGGCTGATGTGTATTCAACCGAGGTGCATAAAACACTTCCAAGCCGGCGTCGAACCTAAATAACCTCACTCGGCTATTCAAACCGATGCACCATGCGCAGCGCCGTCCTGGCGGAGCTTGAGCTCCCAGTGTTCAGGGAGCCCACGGTGGAGCCCATGATGGGAGCCGAGACCTACTCTCAGCGGATGAGTCGACTGTACGAGAGGGCCAGTGAAGGGGGCTTCCAGGCCCTGATCGTGTACGGGGACAGGGAGCACAGCGCCAACCTGGCCTACCTGACGGGCTACGACCCTAGGTTCGAGGAGTCAGTGCTCGTCATGGACGTGCCCAGAAAGTCGGCGTCCCTCTTGATGGGCCACGAGGGCCTCGGCTACTTCCCCGTCTCGCCCATAAGGGACAGCCTAAGGCCGGTGCTGTGGCAGAGCCTCAGCCTCATGGGCCAGGAGCGCGCCGGGACCAGGCCCCTCAGGGAGCTGCTGGCGGAGGTCGGTGTAGACGAGGGCGACAGTGTAGGCGTCATCGGGTGGAAGTACTTCACCTCCCAGGAGGCTGAGGACCCTGCCCACTGGATCGAGGCGCCGAGCTTCCTCGTGGACGCCCTCCGGGGTATCGTGGGGCACGGCAACGTGGTGAATGCCAACAGCCTCACCATGCACCCCACGGAGGGGCTCAGGGCCGTGAACGAGGTGGACCAGCTGGCCATGTTCGAGTACGCGTCCAGCCACACCAGCCAGGCCGTCAGGAACGTGGTGTTCGGCCTCAGACCCGGCATGACCGAGTACGAGGCGGTGGAGCTCATGGGGGTCAAGGGGATGCCTCTGAGCTGCCACCTGATGCTCAGCAGCGGCACACGCGCCTTCATGGGTCTGCCCAGCCCCAGCAGCCGAGTCATCGAGGCCGGCGACCCGTTCACCACAGCCTACGGGGTCTGGGGCGGCCTCACATGCAGGGCCGGCTGGGCCGCTGAGGACGAGTCCCAGCTCCCCCGGGGAGTCAGGGACTACGTCAAGAAGCTGGTGGCCCCCTACTTCGAAGCCGTGGCCGAGTGGTACGGCCACCTGGGCGTAGGCGTCGAGGGCGGGGTGCTCCACAAGGTGATCCACGACAGGATCGGTGACCCGTTCTTCGGGGTCCACCTGAACCCCGGGCACCTCATCGGCCTGGAGGAGTGGCTTCACAGCCCCATCTACGGAGGCAGCAAGCTCAGGCTCAGGTCGGGCATGGCGCTCCAGGTGGACGTCATCCCGGCGACGGGCTCCCCCTACTTCACCGCCAACATGGAGGACGGCGTGGCCCTGGCCGACTCGGGGCTCAGAACCGAGTTCGCGTCCAGGTACCCCGAGGCGTGGGACAGGATTCAGGCGCGGCGCGACTACATGGCGGGCACCCTGGGCATCTCTCTGAGGCCCGAGGTGCTGCCCTTCAGCAACATCCCTGGCTACCTGCCCCCGTACCTGCTGAGCCCATGGATGGCCATGAGGCTGGCGTAGAGGTGGACGCGATGCCTGACCTGCGGTTCACAGAGGCGATAAGGGAGGCGATCGACGGTAACGGGCACCTGAGGGAGGCTCTTTACTCGCTGGTGCTTTTCGGCTCATACGTCCGCGGCGACTACGTGCCAGGGCTCAGCGACTTGGACTTCCTGGCGGTCCTGAGAGGGCCCGCGGATGAGCAGGTGAAGGAGCTGAAGGCCATCCTGGAGAAGGAGACGAGGGGTCTGAGCCCCAAGCTTGTGGACTTGCCATGGGCGCTGGTGGACGAGGTCAGGGACCCCATGAACAAAGGTCACCCTTTCAAGTTCCTCACCTTCTACCAGAGTGACTTTCTGGGCCACCACGTCGTCGTCTACGGGGAGGAGGTGGCTCCCCTGCTGCCGCGCTTAGACGCCAGCCAGCTGGCCGCGTGGAGGGCCGAGGCCATGCTGGGGAACCTGGAGCGGTTCAGAGGCGACCAGGAGATGATGAGGCTGCAGGCGGGTGAGGTCGCCAGGTTCCTCGCGGTCGTTGGTGGGGCCCGGGACATCACCAAGCAGGAGGTTCTCAGGGCCCTCAGGGAGCTGGGTGACGCCGACGCCCTCGCCATCTACGGCGACTACATGCGGGGGGTGGACGTGGGCAGGGGCGAGGAGTTCTACAGGGGCTTCATAGAGTCCAGGCTCAGGAGATTCCTATTAGAAGGCTGACCGCTTAAGCCGTCGGGTAACCTGCACACTGGTTGAACATTTCACGTAAATTTGCATAAACATGCAATTATACATCCGCTCCCCTTATATCCGTTAACACCGTCAATCATCGCCATGCAGGGCGTAATAGGCGTACACTCAAGGAAGGACGCGTCAACCAAGAGCCTGTACATCCTATACGGCGTACAGCACAGGGGCCAGGAGAGCAGCGGCGTCACGACAGCCAGCAGCCACAGCCTCCGCACCTGGAAGGGCCGCGGCCTCGCCAGCAACGTCTTCGAGGAGCGGTACAAGAGCTTCATCCACCCCGACGACTACGTCGTCGTCGGGTGCGCCAGCGGCGAGAACGCCGACAACATGTACCCGCCCCTGGAGTGCAAGAGCGACGGGAGGTACGCGTTCAGCCTGGCCATGGACGGGTACATCCCGAGGAAGGGCGGCCTCAGCGAGGAGGTGCTTAGGGACACACTCCTCGGCCTACTGGGCCAGGGAAAGGAGTTCCCGGAGGCAGTCGCCGAGGCCATGAGGAGGCACAGGGACGGCTACTACAGCCTGGTTGCCGCCGTCTGGGACAGGGAGCTGCAGAGCGGCACCCTGGTGGCGGCCCGGGACGAGAGGGGCGTCAGGCCCCTCTACTTGGCGGTGAATAGCGGCGGCGTCTACTTGGCCAGCGAGTCCGCGCCCATGGACGTGATGGAGAACATGGGTGAAAGCTTCGCGGAGAGGCGCGACATTGTCCCCGGCTCCATGATCGTCGTGGACGACGGGGGCGTCCACGAGACGCAGGTCCTGGAGCCCCGCAGGGCCCACTGCGTCTTCGAGTGGGTCTACTTCGGGAGGCCGGACAGCGTCATAGAGGGCCAGACCGTCCACATGGTGAGGAAGAGGCTCGGCCACGCCCTTGTCGAGGCCCACGGGCTGAGGAGGCTCTACGGCACAGAGGACGGTAAGCCCTGGGACCTGGTCGTGATACCTGTGCCAGACTCGGGGCGCTCGGTCTGCACTGGAGTCGCTGAGGCCCTGGGCGTGATCGCCGACGAGGGCGTCATCAAGAACGCGTACATGGGGCGCACCTACATCATAGACGACGCGTGGTACAGAAAAATCGCATCGGACCTTAAGCACAACGTCATCAGGGAGACGGTTAAGGGCAAGCGGGTGGTCATCACAGACGACAGCATCGTCCGCGGCACCGTCAGCGAGAGCATAGCCCAGAACCTGTTGAAGGCGGGGGCCAGGGAGGTGGACTTCCTGGTGAGCTACGCCCCCATACTGTACCCATGCTTCAGCGACCCGCCGGACAAGCCGCTGGCGGCCAAGCCCTACAAGGGCAGGAGCCTGGAGGAGGTGGGGGACCTGGTGGCCAAGAAGCTGCCCAGCATCCACAAGGTGATGTACAACAGCGAGGAGAGCGTCCTAGGCGCCGTGGGTCTGCCCCGCGAAGACATCTGCATCTACTGCGTCAGCGGCGTGAGCCCGTTCAGTCGCCGGCTTCCCCGAACCACCTGACCAGGGCGTCCAGGTTCTCTGACAGGGATGGGACGTATTCCCTGTAGGGGCCTATGTCCTGGGCCATCTTCCTGAGCCTCATCCTGGAATCCTCCATCTTCTCGGGTGTGGGCCTAGCTACGCATTCATCGATGACCTTCAGGGACTCTATGGCGTCGTCCACTATGGGGCTGAAGCCCCTGTAGCCCTCAAGGAACCCTATGCTCTCCCTTATCTTGGCCCTGGCCTCGGACGCGTCCATGGTTGGATCGGCGCCGCGACTGTATTTAACGTGTGCGCGCACAACAAGTCTTATATAACTTGTCGGCCGTATCCGTGGCGTCGAGGTGAAAGCGTTGCCGGGTGAGTACTTTAATCGGGCCGCGTGTTTCACCTCTGCGGCTTAGCCGGATTTATACGCTCCAGGGAGGCGCGTCCAGCTGTCCAGCATAGACAGGGACGCCGTCCGCCGCGTCGCTGAGCACGCGAGGCTGCGGCTCACAGACGAGGAGCTGGACAGGTACGCGAGGCAGCTGAAGGTCATCCTCGGCGCCTTCTCGGAGCTGGACGCCGTGGACACGTCGGGCGTAGAGCCCAGCTACCACCCGGTGGCCGCGGAGGACGTCCTCAGAGACGACGAGCCCAGGCGCTGGGAGTGGGACCCGTTCGCCAACTCCGGGCACAGGGAGGGCGAGCACTTCAGGGGGCCCAGGATCACTTGACGGTCTACGAGTCGGCGCTGCGCCTGGACGGCGAGTACCACGCGTTCAACCACCTGGAGGAGCCCTCTGAGCCCGAATCCGCGGGCCGCCTCGCCGGCTACTACCTGTCCGTGAAGGACAACCTGTGCGTCATGGGGATGCCCGCCACTGCCGGCTCAAGGATGCTTGAGGGCTACATGCCGCCGTTCGACGCCACAGCCGTGGCCCGGTGCAGGGCCGAGGGGGCCGCCGTGCTGGGCAAGACGGCCATGGACGAGTTCGGGTTCGGCACGTTCAGCGTGAACTCCGGCTACGGTGTGCCCCTGAACCCCCGCGACACCGGTAGGAGCGCCGGCGGCAGCTCGGGCGGGGCGGCCGCTGTGACGGCCGCGGCCGGGTTCCCCCACGTGGCGCTGGCCGAGTCCACGGGCGGCAGCATCAGCTGCCCCGCGGCCTTCTGCGGGGTCGTCGGCGTGACTCCCACCTACGGGCGGGTGAGCAGGTGGGGCCTCATCGACTTCGCGAACAGCCTGGACAAGGTGGGGTGTATGGCGAAAACCGTGCATGAGGCGGCCCTGACATTGTCTGTGATCAGTGGCCCGGACGAGTACGACTCCACGGCTCAGCGGCTCCCCGCCCCCGACTACACGGAGTACGTTGACGGGGGCGTGGAGGGCATGCGGGTGGGTGTGCCCCGTGAGTACTTCGGTGAGGGCGTGGACCCGGGGGTGGCCGACCGCGTCTGGGCCGGTGTCAAGACGCTGGAGTCCCTCGGGGCCACGGTGTCTGATGTGAGCCTTCCCCATACGGGTGTCAGCCTCAGCAGCTACTACGTCATCGCCATGGCCGAGGCGATTGCCGGCAGCGCGCAAGGCCTGGCGCTCA
>CAZAKG010000091.1:0-1346 GCA_964485755.1 uncultured Candidatus Bathyarchaeia archaeon
AGGCGAGACTAGGCCGTTGACCACGTCCCTCAGCACCAGCTCAGGATTCCTCTCCACGGGGTCGCCGTAGCCTCCGCCGCCGGGAGTCAGGATCATCAGGGTGTCGCCCCTGTATATCTCAACGGTGCACTTGGAGGGCAGCTTCACTGCATCCACATTCACCCTGATGAGTGTGTAGATCCCAAGCGCCCCCGGCTGGCCGCCCATCAGCCCCCAGGGCCTGATCTTGTGGCGCTCAGCCATCACGCTCAGGGTGGCCTTCCTGCTGGTCAGGGTCCAGGTGCGTTCGATGCCGCAGCCGCCTCGATGCTTCCCGGCTCCGCCGGTGTCCGGCCTCAGCCTGTACGCCTTGAAGAAGAGGGGCAGGTAGCTCTCCAGCGCCTCCACCGGCGTGTTCATGGTGTTGGTCATGTTGATGTGGACCCCGTCCACGCCGTCGCCGTTGGGCCTGGCGCCGCTGCCGCCCCCGATGGTCTCGTAGAAGGTCCAAGGTGAGCCGTCATCGAGGAGGCCGCCTATGGTGATGTTGTTCATGGTGCCCTGGCTCGCAGCGGGCACCTTCCCGGGCACTATCTGGCTGAACGCCTTCATGATGGCGTCCACGTTCCTCTGGCTGGTCTCCACGTTGCCGCCGGCCACGGGAGCGGGCCTCCTGGGGTTCATCAAACAGCCCTCCGGGACCCTGAGAGTAACGGGCCTGAAGCAGCCGTCGTTCACCGGTATGGTGGGGTCTGTGACGCTGATGAGCGTGTAGTAGATGCCCGCCATGGTGACGCCCAGTGGCGCGTTCACCGGCCTCTCCACTTGGGGGCTTGTGCCCGCGTAGTCGAATGTCACGGAGTCACCCTGCTTGGTCACGGTGACGGCTATCTGGACGTCTCCGCCCCCGGGCAGTATGTCCTCCAGGTAGTCCACGGCCGAGTAGACGCCGTCCGGCATCGCCGAGAGCTCCTGCCGCATCCTGCGCTCGCTCTGGTCTATGACGGCGTCCATGGAAGCGTGCAGCGTCTCCACCCCGTACTGCCCCACCAGCTCGCTGACTCGCCTCACGCCCGTGTTGTTGGCGGCCACCTGAGCCCTGATGTCGCCCATCTGGACGTCTGGGGTCCGCACGTTGCTCCTGATGAGGTTCGCCAGGTCCTGGTTCATGCGGCCCCTCTCGATGAGCTTCACAGGGGGAATGATGAGTCCCTCCTGGTACAGCTCCGAGGCGTCCGCGGATAGGCTCCCAGGCGTCTTGCCTCCGACGTCTGTGTGGTGGGCCTTGTTGGCGGCGTACCCGATGACGGCGTCGCCGTGGAAGATGGGTGCTATGAGGGTGAGGTCGGGGAGGTGGGTGCCGCTGA
>CAZAKG010000091.1:1356-9427 GCA_964485755.1 uncultured Candidatus Bathyarchaeia archaeon
GTTGAGCAGCAGCATGTCGCCGGGGCCGAGCCCGCCCCTGTATGTCTCCAGGCCCAGCTTGACCGCCAGGGCCATGCTCCCGAGGTGCACCGGGATGTGCTCGGCCTGGGCTACCAGCTCCCGGCGATGGTTGAAGAGTGCGCAGCTGTGGTCCATCCGCTCCTTGATGTTGGGGCTGTACGCCGACTTCTTGAGGGCTATGCCCATCTCCTCGGCCGCGTAGATGAGGGCACCCTTGACGACCTCGACCGTGGTGAAGTCGACTTTCACTGCGTCAGCCTCCTCAGCACAAGGTTGCCGAATCTGTCCTGCTCGTAGCTCCACCCCGGGTAAACCACCGTCGTAGAGTCGTACTGCTCTATGATCGCTGGGCCCTCCGCCTTCCCCGTCAGGGAGCCGCGCTGGATCACGTCGGCGTTCACCCAGCCGCCTAGAGTCTCGTAGTAGACCCGCCTCGTGGAAGCCTCGCGCTCTTCAGCGGCCCCGGCCTCAGTTAGCTGGGGCTTGTCCAGGCGCCCAACGACCCTGAGCTTGGCGTTCACCACCTCAACGGGCTCATCCTCGGCCGCGTACCCGTACACCTCCCTGTGCTTCGCGTGGAACGCCTTCACGCTTCCGCGTATCGACTCGCCTGTGACCGGGGAGCCCGTCGCCACGTTTAGCTCGAAGCCCTGGCCCCTGTACCTGATGTCCAGGCTCCTCGTGGAGCTGCGGCGCTCAGACGCTACACCCTCCTCGGAGAGCGTCGCGTCGCCACGCGTCTCCATCTCCCTGAAGCTCGACTCGAGGCTATCCGGGTCCACGTCCTCGACAGGCACGAGCAGGGGATGAGAGTAGTCGTGGAAGAGGTCAGCTGTGAGCAGCCCCAGGGCGCTGAACATGCCTGGGTTGGGAGGCACCAGCACGAGCCCGATCTCCAGCTCCTCGGCCAAGGCGCAGACGTGCATTGGGCCGGCGCCGCCGAAGGCCACCATGCTGAAGCCCCGGGGATCGTAGCCGCGCTCCACGGAGACGATCCTGAGTATCTTCCCCATCATGCTGTTGGCTATGCGGACGACGCTGACGGCTGCCTCGTGGGCCGAGACCCCCAGGGCCCCTCCCAGCTCCTTGAACGCTTTCTCAGCCGCCTCGGAGTGGATGCTCATGTCGCCGCCCAGAAGCTCTGAGGGGTTCAGCCTTCCCAGCAGCAGGTTGGCGTCAGTGATCGTGGCCTCAGTCCCGCCGCGGCCGTAGCAGGCCGGGCCAGGGACGGCGCCCGCGCTCACGGGCCCCACCTGGAGGCCGCCGTTCACCGTCCGCGCTATGGTGCCGCCCCCCGCGCTGCACTCGGCCAGGTCTATGAACGGGAACCTGACGGGGTAGCCGCTTCCCTTCACGAGCCGCCCCATGTGGATGTGGCCCGCGACCTCGTACTCGGGCACCACCTCCGGGACCCTGCCACGGACCGTTCCCGCCTTGGCCGTGGTTCCGCCCATGTCGAAGCTGATGATGTCCCTAACCCCGACCCGCTCCCCCAGCCACGCGGCCGCGATGACCCCGGCGGCGGGGCCCGACTCCACTATGGTGGCTGGCTGGCCGCTGATGACGTTGCTCTTAGCCATGCCGCCGTTGCTCTGCATCACGTAGAGGGGGGCGTCCACGCCCAGCCTTTTCAGGTCATGCTCTAGGCGGGAGATGTACGTGTGTATGACGGGCATGAGGGCCGCGTTCACCACGGCTGTGCTCAGCCTCTCGTACTCCCTATACTCGTTGCTTATCACGTGGGAGGCCGTGAACAACAAGCCGGGGCACAGCTTCCTGAGCAGCTCCAGCGCCCTGTCCTCGTGGCGTGGGTTGGCGTAGCTGTTGATGAACCCCACGGCCACCGACTTTACGCCTGACGCCTCAAGCTCCCGGCCTACTCTCTTCACCCCCTCCTCGTCGAGCTGCTGAACTATCTCCCCTCGGGGCCCCACGCGTTCACGCACCTCGTACCTGTGTCTACGCTCCACCAGCATGGGCGGCCTCGTGAAGAACAGGTTGTACACCTCGGCCCTCCTCTGCCTCCCGATCTCTATGAGATCCCTGAAGCCCTCAGTCGTGACCAGGGCCGTGCGCGGCACATCGAGGCCCATCTGGCCAAGCAACGTATTGGTGGCTATCGTGGTAGCGTGGCCCACCATGCTTATCTCCTCCGGCTTCCCTCGCCCTAGGAACTGCTTGAAGGCGTTGACGACGCCCTGCTCCGGGTTCCTAGGCACGGTCGGCACCTTCACGTTCTGAATGCGGCCGCTGTCCTCGTGGAACGCGACGAGGTCGGTGAAGGTCCCGCCAACGTCAACGCTGACCCTGATCACTCTTGATCCTCCGTACACCTATGAGATTAGGGTGCTACGGATAAAACAACCGAAAACCTAGGGCTTCAGCTTCCTGCCGCCGAGCTTTATGGCCTCCAGAACCACGTGGCTCTCAGCCTTATCAATGCCCGGGATGCCGCTAACCCTGTCTAGAAGCTCCACCGCCGACTGCCTGTCCCTGCACATGGCCAGGGCCAGCAGCTCGCACTCGCCGCTGACACGCATCACAACGCTGACCTCCTCCTGATCGGCGACCCTGGAACCTATCTCGGAGAGGTTGCCCCCCGACGCAGCCGATATCCTCAGGCAGAGCGGGTAGCTTCCCAACGCGTCAGGGTCCGTCACGACAGCATAGCCCCTGATGACGCCGCTCTCCTCCAGGGCCCTGATCCTGCTGGACACGTTGACGTGGCTCACGTCCAGGGCCTTAGCTATCTCCCTGTAGCTCATCCGGGAGTCCTCCTGCAGAAGCCTGAGTATCTCGTTATCTAACTCGTCGAACTTGTCCGCTGCCTTCAAAGGTTAATCACCTGTACCCCGCTGAACATGAGATCAACCAGCTCACCGTAGCTTAGGCTATGCAGCCCCATAATTGATTCTATGTCGAGACCGCGCTTCGCTGCGTCCACCCCTAACACATATATTATCCTCTCGTTGAACGCTTCGGCCAGGGTTGAGCTCTCCTTAGCTAGGTAGACTGCGTCCTGCAGCAGGACGATAGCTGAATCTTCTAGGCCGAGGGCCGCTTCAAGGGTGTTCTCGTCCATCTCTTTTAAAAGCACTAGTTTGCTCATGGCACCACCTAGAACACGAGGCTAGACTCGGCCCAGCCGAGGAGCTCCCCTATCTTGGCTCGGTCCGCGGGCGCAGCACCCTCCACTAGGTCTGCCTCGGCCAGCCCCTTGGTCTTCAGGGCATCGGAGTCCACGAACATCTCTATGTCCAGGTCGGGAACGTCGGCCAGGAGCTTGCCCGTCAGCGTCTTGTCTACCCCGTCCAGGGCGGCGTAGACACCGTCACCCATCCAGAGTACCTTGACCTCGTGGTCCCACAGGCCGGCCGCGGTCCTCAGAGCCTCGTAGTAGTTGAGGCTGGTAAAGGGCCGCGACTTGATTACGATAAGCGTCTTCTTCTCCGTCACCTAGCCAGCCCCCGTGAAGCTTAGGACCACGTCGGCCTCGGCAAGTGATTCGCTCAGGTCGAAGATGCCTCCGATGTCCACGCCCTCTGAGATGTCTTTCTCCGTCACGCCCCTGAGCTCCATGCACACCCTGCAGCCCCTGAACTTGGCGCCCGCCTCCATCAGCTCCCTGATCCTGTGACTGACCGAGTCCACGTGGAAGGGCTCGCCGCTCTGGGTCACCAGGGGGTTGTAGACGCCGTCCATCATGAGGTAGACGTCCACCTGGTGGCCCTTGCCTATGGTGGCTTTAGCTATCTCCAAGGCGTGGTCCACGGCCTCGTGCTGGAACGGGGACTCGCAGAGGAGTATGAGCATCCTTCCCACTGGGCTCACCTATATGAAGAGCTGCACGTCCGCGTCCATGGCTATGTCAAGGAAGGTGGCAGCCCCCACGATCTCGTCCACCTCGGGGATCAGGTCCTCCTTCTTGACGTCCATGATCGCCATCGTCGTGCTACACGCGTATATCTTCACTTTCCCTGTGCTCCTGCACATTGCGAGGAGCTCGGTCAGGGTCGGAGTGCCCACCTTCTTGATCTTGTCCTTCATCATGCCCGTGCCCAGGCTCATGACGCCGGGGAGCTTGGCTGACTCCAGGCCCCCCTTCTTCACGGCGCTGAGGCCCCAGAAAGTGAAGAACAGGTGCACCTCGGCGTCCATGGCGCCGCCGGTGCTGCTCAGCATGAACACGGGGTACAGCTTGTCCAGGGTGCCGCTGTGTACGATTATAGCCATCTTCTTCGGTTTCTCGCTCATCTAACTCACCTCGATGAGGAACGTGAAGACGCCCGAGTCCTCGGAGGTCTCCCGTACCTTGTTGCCGGTCTTGCTGGCCCACGCGGGCACGTCCCTGGCGCTGCCAGGGTCTGTGGCCGTGAGCCTGAGGACCTGCCTGGGCTTCATGGTCTTCGTCGCCTTCTTGAGCTGCACTATGGGCATTGGGCAAAACATTCCCTTGCAGTCTAGCTCTACGTCGATCCTTACACCAGCCATAATTATTTACCAGATGGTAGAAATGGATTGTAATATTTAACCATTTGGTAAATTATCCTTCTCCTGTTTCATGGTCTTTTGGATGAACCTCTTTGTGGTGGGCATCACGTGAACCGAGTCCAATTCGTCCAGCGGCACCCAGCGGGCGTCCAAGGCATCCGAGCCTGCGTGAACCTCGCCTGACAGGTACTCGCAGATGTACTCGAAGAGAACGTAGTGGTACTTCACGCGGCCTTCTTCGTCCCTGGTTACGCTGTCCAGGACCGCCACCAGCTTCAGCGGCCTGACATTGAGGCCCGTCTCCTCCCGCACCTCGCGGACCAGGGCCTCCTCAACGGTCTCACCCACCTCCACGGCGCCTCCTGGGAGCCCCCACATCCCCTCAGATGGTGGCTTACCCCTCACGGTCAGCAGTATTCGGCCTCGCCGGATTATCATCCCGGCCACTCCCGGGATGGGGTGCGCGGGGTAGGTCCTGCTCGTCGCGGTCGCCCCTAGACGGAGTTGTATCCCTCGTCGAGGGCGCGGAGGTTGATCTCCTGCATGCTGAGCCTCATGTTGGCCTGGACGGCCTCCTTGAGGAGCCCCAGGTTCACCATCTCGCTGCGCTTCGCCAAAGCCCCGAGGAACACCATGTTGGCGACTATGGGGTTCCCCAGCCTCATGGATATCTCGCGAGCCGGGACGCCGACGATCTCCACGTCGCCCCGCGTCTTGTCGGCCTGCTCCAGGACGCCCGAGTCCACCAGTACCAGGCTGCCGGGCTTGGCTACGCCCATGAACTTCTTGAAGGCGGGCAGGCTCAGGGCGAGGAGCACGTCGCTGCGCTCGAACTGGAGGTCGTTGATCTCCGCGTCGCTGACCATGATCTCGCTTCTGCAGCTCCCGCCCCGGGCCTCGGCGCCGTAGCTGCGGCCGAACATCACCTCGTAGCCCTTCCTGAAGAGGGCGTCGCTGAGGAACTCGCCCGCCGCGACTATCCCCTGGCCCCCCGTCCCGCTTATCAGTATGTTCTGCTGCACCCTACTCACCCCTCGCCTTTCTCATAATCTCCCTTAGGCTCTCCGTCAGCTCGGGGCGCTCCGTCTTCTCGAAGAGGCCCAGCTCGATCTTCTTCTCAACGTGGTCAGCCACGTAGCTCACAGAGCTCAAGCCGGAGAGCTTACCTTTGACGGCCTCCGTCTGCTTGGCGTCCACCCTCACAACCTGGCCGAATCCTATGTGGTCCACGACCCTGGCCTTGACGCCTTCCAGCGCCTCCGCCTGCTTGAGCGTCTCCTTGACGTCGCCCCTGGGCACGGCGTAGAGGTAGCCTCCCCTGCCCTGGCGGCCCTTGACGTAGGTGCTCTCCCCGAACATCTCAAGTATCCTAGGAGGCAGGCTCTCCAAGGGGCCTCTTAGGTTGAAGACGCGCCGCTGCTGCGTGGGGCACTGGCTCAGTATCTCTATGAAGGCGAATCCCTTGTGCTGTAGGGCCTCCTTCATGGCGTTGGTGAGCTCCACGACGTGGTATGTGCTCCACTTGGCCACGTAGGTGGCGCCCGCCGCCTTCACAAGCTGGGTGATGTCGAAGGGGCTCTCCGGGTTGCCGTAGGGGCTAGTCACCGTGATCTCCCCGTGGAGCGTGGTGGGGGCTATCTGTCCGCCCGTCATGGCGTAGCTGAAGTTGTTCACCAGGAATACCTTGAGGTCGATGTTACGCCGCGCCGCGTGTATGAGGTGGTTGCCGCCGATGCCGGCGCCGTCCCCATCCCCCGTGAACACGACCGTGGTGAGGTCAGGGTTGTACACCTTGGCGCCCGTGGCGAAGGCTATGGCTCTGCCGTGGGTGGTGTGCATGGTGTCGCCGTCGAAGTAGGGGCTGGGTATCCAGGCGCTGCACCCGATGCCTGAGACCGCTAGTATCCTATCCTTGTCGATGCCCAGATCGTCTATCGCCCTGAGGAAGCACTGCAGTATGATGCCGCCTCCGCAGCCCGGGCAGAAAGCTGTGGGCTGGGCCCTCACATACTTGTCCCTGTAGTAGAACAGGCTCTTCACGCCGACTCCCTCCTTATGGCTTCAAGCACCTCACGAGCCAGCATCAGCTGGCCGCCCACCTTGCCAAGGCTGACCACCCTGGCTCTGCCACACGACACACGCTGGACCTCCTTGACGATCTTACCGAAGTTCATCTCCACGACTATGATGGCTTCCACCTGGTCGGCCAGCTCAGAGACCTCTGAATCCGGGAACGGCCAGATGGTCTTGAGCCTGAAGAGGCCGGCCTTGACGCCCATCTTCCTGGCCTGGGAGACGGCTTCAAGGCTGGGGCGGGCGCTGGCCCCGAAGCTGAGGACAGCCACATTAGCGTCGTCCATCTGAACCCTATGGATGTCTCTTATCCTCGGCTCCGCGTTGAGAATCTTGTCCCTGATGCGGTACACGTTCATCTGGTGGTACTTGGGGGACATGTCCCTGATGCCGTCGGGGCGATGGGTGGAGCCTGTGACTAGGAGTCTGTGGCCCTCGCCGAAGGAGGGCATCTCGGGGACCAGGCTGGGGTCGTCGGTGCCCCACGGAGTGCAGTCTTTGCCGGTGGGCTTGCGCCTGTTCACCACCTCCACCTCCTCGGGGACGACCAGCTTCTCCTGGATGTGGCCTATGAGCCCGTCGCTCATCATCATCACCGGCGTCCTGTAGGTCTCGGCCAGGTTGAACGCCCTGACTGTGAGGTCGAACATCTCCTGGACGCTCCAGGGGCTTATGGCTATAACCTCGTAGTCGCCGTGGGCCCCGTACTTGGCCTGATATATGTCCTGCTGGCTCGGGTCGGTGGACTGCCCCGTGGAGGGGCCGCTGCGCTGCACATTCACCACAACCAGGGGCGTCTCCGTCATGTGGGCGTACCCGATGTTCTCCTGCATGAGGCTGAACCCTGGGCCGCTGGTGGCCGTCATCGCCTTTGCCCCTGCCCATGAGGCCCCTATGACGCTACCTATGCTAGCGATCTCGTCCTCCATCTGCAGGAATATGCCCTCCACCTTAGGCAGCTCAGCAGCCATGTGGTGGCTGATCTCGCTGGCCGGCGTTATAGGGTACCCCGCGAAGTACCTGCAGCCGACGCGCAGCGCTCCCTCCGCGCAGGCCACGTTGCCAAGAGCCAGGTGCCTACCCGGTTCAAGCATTTCCAGCTTCCTCCACATTCACCGCGAAGTCGGGGCAGAAACGCTCGCACCACCTGCAGCCGATGCATTCTCCCTCGGCCACGGGCTTGGTTCCGCCCAGCGCGGTCCTCTTCTCCGACTCCTTCAGTATCTTCTCTCCCCGGGTGCCGCACATGTGGACACAGATGAGGCAGCCCTTGCACTTGTCCTCGTCTATGGCCACCTTGAACTTCTTAGCCGTCCCCACACACCTCAGTGACTTTCTGTGATCATTATTGAAGGATGAATAAAACAGTGAGGGTTGACAAAGATAGGTAGACGGCCCCTGCTAGTAGCCCAGTTTCCTGAGGACCAGATTGGCCACGCTACTGTCCTGTATGGCTATGCCCACAGACTTGAATACGGTTATCCCA
>CAZAKG010000092.1:0-9373 GCA_964485755.1 uncultured Candidatus Bathyarchaeia archaeon
TA
Organism: uncultured Candidatus Bathyarchaeia archaeon; assembly: GCA_964485755.1. Classification (GTDB taxonomy): domain Archaea; phylum Thermoproteota; class Bathyarchaeia; order TCS64; family TCS64; genus RBG-16-57-9. Next base: position 3 of record CAZAKG010000092.1, read on the forward strand.
CGACTACGCCCTCCGGGTCATTGTACTTTGGGTCGACGTTCTCAAGCTCGCTGAGCCGCATCGTATAGCGTGCATTGCCGTGGGCGAAGGGTATCTCGTCCCCATCTATGTCCTTCTTCCCCTTGAACCACTCGCCGCTGAAGTTGACTCCCTTCTCGGGGATGTCGTCCCTGCCCATGCCGAGCCAGTAGGGGGTGTCGTCCGTGATGAGGATGTTGCTGAATATGAGCTCCCTGGGCGAGGTGAGCGCCGCGTATATGAGGGGGTCGTCCACTGGGTTAACGTCCTGTATAATGCCGAAGATGCCCTGCTCTATGTTGACCGCGCGGCAGGCGCCGTCCTCATCCACGTGGAGGTAGGCGATGTCGTCGCCGACGATGCTCTGGCCGGGTATCATGGCGGTGCTGGTCTTCCCGCAGGCCGACGGGTAGGCGCCGCTGAAGTATGTGACCCTCTTCTTTCCGGGCGGGTGGACCCCCATGAGTAGCATGTGCTCTGAGAGCCAGTCCTCGTGGTTCGCCTTGTAGATGGCGAGGCGTAGCGCCAGCTTCTTGAGCCCCACACTGTTCCCGGCGTACTGGTTGTTGACGCTGTAGACCTTACCGTCTACCACGTCGATGTAGATGCGCCGCTTCTGAACGTTCTTGGTGACGCTCCTCTCGTCCAGTTCCCCGGCGGAGTGGACGAATGTGAAGAACTCCTCGCCGCCGACGAGCTTCTTGAACTGCAGGTACCCCTGCCTGTAGAGGAGGTCCTCGCTGTGGGCGACGTATGCGGAGTCCGTGATCTGCAGCGCGCAGAGGCTGAACCTCCCAGGCGGGCCGAGGCTGTAGAACTTGACCAGCATCTCCTTGCCGGCCATGGTGCCATCCAGAAGCCCCGTCATCTCCCGTAGCCCCTCCTCCCTGTCGATGGTGTTTATGCCCTTGCTCAGCCTCATGCCGGGGGGAGTCAGCACCTTCGTGGAGCCGGTGTCGCGGGCAAGGTCGTAGTAGCCGTCGAAGTGGATTGTGTGGCCCTTCAGCTTGAGGGGAGTCTCCTCGCCGTTGCTCAGGGACAGCTTGCGGACGTACTCCACGTCCCCCTTGGACTCGTCCAGAACGATGACCCTGGCGGGCTTGCAGAGCGCAGCGAACCTTTGGAGCTGCTCCTCCACGTAGGGATTACCGAGAGCCCGGAGCTTCCTGAGGCTCTTGTCATCCATTAACTGCTTCAGTGAGTCAGTCAATATTCCTCTCTAAACCTTCAAGGAAGCCCATATTAGGCTTATCGGTCAGGAATAACATGATTCCTACCGGGGGAGTGGTAGCACAGCACACACCTGCCCCTGGGAACTGACAGCCTGGGGGTGGCCAGGTTCATCCACGACGCGGCGAGCCACACCAACAGCGTCTGCATCCACCCATGCTGGCCCGGGGTCAGCCCCTCATCTTCCTCAGCTTCCGGGCCTCGCCGCTGTCCATGTGCACAGTGTACTCCTCGCTAGGGTACACCATAGACCTTACGTCGTCCCTGTACCTCGTGAAGGCGTCCGTCACCACCTTGTTCAGGTCCGCGTAGGGCTTAGCGAAGGGCGGAGCCTGCTCGTAGATTCCTAGAAGGTCGTGCAGTATCAGCACCTGGCCATCGCAGCCCGGCCCCGAGCCTATCCCGATGGTGGGCATCTCCAGCAGCTCCGTTATCAGCTGAGCCGCCTCCGCGGTGACGAACTCCAGGACCACGCTGAAGGCCCCGGCCTCCTCCAGAGCCAGGGCGTCCTCCAGTATGGCCTGCGCCGTCTCAGCGGTCTTCCCCTGCACCTTGAATGTGTCGCCCACGGAGGCCCTCTGCGGCATCAGCCCTATGTGGGCCTGGACGGGTATCCCCACGTCCACGATCTCCTTCACGGTGTGGGCCATCCCCTTGCCTCCCTCCAGCTTCACGGCGTCGGCTCCGCCCTCCTGGATGAGGCGGGCCGCGTTGGAGACGGCCTGCTCCCTGCTGACGTGGTAGCTCATGAAGGGCATGTCCGCCACCACCAGGGCGCGTTTAGCGGCCCTGGCTACGGGTCTGGTGTGGTGAACTATATCGTCCACGGTCACCTGCACCGGGTTCGGGTAGCCCAGGACCACCATGCCGAGGCTGTCCCCCACCAGCAGCATGTCGATGCCGGCCCCGTCGGCGAGCAGCGCAGACGGGTAGTCGTAGGCTGTGACCATGGTGATCTTCTCTTCCTGGGTCTTCATCTTCCTGAGCCTGTGAACCGTCAGCTTGTCCATCTCATCCACCGGAACATGTGAACTGAGGCTCGACAGAATATAATATGTGGGCTAGTCGCGGAGCGTCACCGGGTAGACGCCCGGCGGAACGTTCCTGTACGTGAAGACGCTGAGGTCCGCGGGGCACTGGCCCGGCGCGTCCACGATTATGATCTCCTCGCCTATCCTCTCGTAGACAGCCCTGAAGTGGGTCTTGCTCTTCGACACGATGACCCGGAAGTCCTGGGGCCTGTACCCGAACTGCTTGATAGGGTCGTCGTCTATCAGGCTGCTCTGGTGGGAAATGATCTGTAGCCACACGCCGCCCACCTGCAGGATGCCTGTGGGCCCCAGGTTGATGTCCTGGTTCACCCTCATGGGGCCTGTGCCCTTGTACCGGCCCTCCCCCGCCCAGAGCACCTTGCCCCTGACCCTGAGCTTGCCTCCGTCCCTCCAGCCGGTGGTGGCGCCCACGTCCAGCTCGACGGTCGCTCCCACGCCTGCCTCGACGCACCTCTGGGCTGAATCCGGGTCATAGATCATGGGGAATGCCGTCTTCTTGGCGCCCTGCCTGAGGAGCTCCCTGAGGACGAAGGTGGTGTCGTTGCTCCTGTCCGCGTGGTCCAAGATCACTATAGGCTTCTTAGCCTTCTCGGCCTTCCTCAACGCCAGCTTCACACCCTCCTCGACACCGTAGAGGGACGCCTCCTTCCTTCCGGTGAGCTCCCTCCGCTTGCTCAGCGCCAGCTCCGTGAGGTCGTCCACGACCCTCTGGGCCAAAGAGGGGTCGTCGTCGGTGACCGCCACCATGCCCATGCCGAGGGGCCCCACGTCGGCCCAGGCGAACCCGAAGAGGGCCGTGACGTCCACGACGCCGGGCTCCCTCTCCCAAGCGCGCACCCTGTCTATGATGTCCCGGGCGGGGCTGACGGTGGTGGCGCTGAAGACGCTGGGCACCACGACCCCCGGCTTCTTCAACGCGGCGGCGGGGTTGATCTCGCCGCGCAGCGTCCTCACCATGGCTCGGGCGGCCCTGACCCCCGTGTTCCTCATGTCCACGTGGGGGCTGCTCTGGAAACCGAAGACTGCGACGGCCTCCTTCAGCAGCGCTTCGTCCTTGTTGGCGTGCAGGTCAAGTGTAACCATGACCGGCAGCTCGTAGCCCACCTCCTCCCTGATCTCGCGCACCGCATCCGTCTCCGGGTCCTGCCTGCTCTCCGTGGCCATGGCGCCGTGGAGGCTGAGGAGAACCCCATCGATCCCGTCCCTTATCTCCCTGAACCCTTTCCTCATCAGGGGAACGTAGTGGTCGTACACCTCGTCAGCGACGGTTGCTGTGGCTCCACCAGACGCGTTGAGGACGGGCACCAGCTCCACGCCCTCGGCCTCACAGACCTCCATGAAGCCGCCGATGCAGGTGTTGGTGCCCCTCGCCTTCTCAATCACCCTGGGCCCGTACGCGGCGTCCCTCTCGAAGTCCTCCAGGGTCGTCAGCCCCGGCCAGAACGTGATGGTCTCGTGGCTGAACCCCGCGACGCCCAGCCTCAGCTTCTTCATCATCTACCCTCCGATGACTATGCCCGCGGGGTCGATTTCCTCTCTGAGGAGGCGCAGCTCCTCGGCTGACGGCGCCTGCGTCACCCCCACGTCCCTGGGCACCACGAGTTGGAAGCTGGTATTGTTCACAATGTCCTCCACAGACACTCCGGGGTGAACGGAGAGCAGCTTCATCACCTTGGTCTCCTCGTCGAAGCCGAGGACACCCAGCTGCGTTATCACCCTGTAGGGGCCCGTGCCCCTGGGCAGGCCCACCTTCTCTCTGGCCCCTGGTCCCGTGAGGTACCCCGGCGTTGTGAGGAAGTCCAGCTTGTTGACGAACCTGATCTTGTCGTGCCTCATCAGTATGATGGTGCGGCCGCAGAGGCTCCCAACGTCGTTGGAGCCCCCGCTTCCCGGCAGGCGGACCTTGGGCTTGTCGTGGCTCCCGATGACCGTGGTGTTGAGGTTTCCATATTTATCGATCTGGGCGGCTCCTAAGAACCCGTAGTCCACGAACCCTGCCTGGGCCAAACCCATGACGTAGTCCATGCTGGCCGCCATCACAGCCCTGTGGAAGGTGCGGCTGTCCCCGACGCTGACGGGGATCATGGGCAGCTTGGGGCCGATGCCGCCAGCCTCGAAGACCAGCAGAAGCTCCGGGGCGTGCAGCCTCTGGGCCAGCATACTGGCCACCAGGGGCAGGCCGGTGCCCACGAACACCGACTTCCTGTCCTCCAGAGCCCTGCTGGCGACGCAGGCCATGAGCTCAGTGGCGTTGTACTCCAAGCTCATCCCCTCCTCGCCCACGGCGCCTCAAACGGCACCTCAAGCCGCTCCAGCCGCTCTAGGTGCCTCATCTTCTCCTCGCCACCCACCAGCTCGATGTACTCGCTGAACTCGGTGACGCCGTACACGTACTTGTCCAAGTACTCCTGGACGCCCTCGTCGCTGCGAGTCATGTGCAGCCACTCGGCCATGTGGTCCTCGTCACTGTAGTAGAGGCCCGGCATGTTGCCAGGGTGGCTCCCATAGGGGACCTCCACGACAGCGTCCACGAGGAAGTAGGGGATGGCGGTCCTGTCGGGGTGAGCCCTGATCTCGTCCTCGCCCACGATCTTCTCCGCGGTGATTACTAGCTTCTTAGCCGCACGCGCGAGGTCCACGTCCTCGATGGTGGTTCCGTCGATCTGGCAGTTCCCGTACATGTCGCACCTGTGGACGTGTATGAACGCTACGTCGGGGTAGCAGGCCGGCAGCAGCGTCAGCGGCAGCCCAGTCCACGGGTCCTCCACAACCCTGGAAGAGCTGTACCTGAGGGTGTCCGTGCCCAGCATGACGCGGGCCGGCAGCCAGGGCAGCCCCATGGCCGCGGCCTTGAACCTCCACTGGAAAGACGCGTTACTCAGCTCCCCTACAACCCTGACCTTCCCCGACTCGGCGGCTCTGCGGCCGGCCGGCGACAGGCCCCTCAGCTCGTGGCCGAAGGCGTAGGCGCAGTCCACCCTGTCCACGACGCCGCCGGCTATCAGTACGTCCACGTCGTGGACCGCGGTCTTGCCGGCTATAGCCATACCCTTCCGGCCCCTGCGTATCATCTCGTGGATTGCGGCCATGCTGAACCTGATGTGGCCGAAGCCCCCCATGGCGAAGTAGTCGCCGTCCCTGGTGAACCTGTGGACGGCCTCCGCAATGGTCATCCGCTTGTCGTCCAGGCCCCGGCTCTTGTGCTCGGCCATCCATGCCCGGGCGTCGTCGGGGTGCATCCAGCCCAGGAGCTCCCCGCGGCCTTCCTCGATAAACTTCATGGTTCCTACTGGATCTGAACCCTCAAAATGTTTTCCACTGATTCCCCGGTGATCTAGGAGATGTGCGGAGGAGCCGGTCATCTGGTCACGCGATCTTCTCGTGGAAGACCAGCTTCTTCAGTGGCAGCCTCTTCCTCCTCTCAGGCCAATCAACGGGCAACCCGATGGGTATCATGCAGACCCTCTTGTACTTCTCGGGGATGCTGAAGTGCTTCCTGCACAGCTCCTCGGTGACGGAGCCCGAGTAGAACACCGTCCCGTATCCCAGGGCGCGGGCCGCCAGCATTATGTGGGCCGCCGCGATACCGCCGTCCATGTCCGTATACCCCTTGTACTTCACCGTCGTGTCCACCAGCACGAGCACGTAGACCGGCGCAGAGAACACGTCGTTGTAGTGCTCCCTGAGCTCGCCCTCCTCGGGGACCTCGTAGCCATCCTCCTTGAGCCACTTCAGCCTGTGCCTTACGCTGTCCTCCTTTAGGGCCTCAAGCTTCTCCCGGTCCCTGACGATGAGGTACCTGCACGGCTGCTGGTTGCCCGCGTTGGGGGCCAGCCTCGCCGCGTTCAGTATAAGCTCCAGGTGCTCCTCGGGCACGGGGTCCGGCTTGTACTTCCTGACGCTGACCCTCTGCTCCACGACGTCGAAGAACGGGGGGCCTCCTGAGCCCTTCTTAGCTTTGGCCATGTCACTCAATGTGTTCGTTGTTTTTAGGAGATAAGAGTGTGTACAGAAAAAATGAAACGGGGCTACTTCTTGGGGCCCCAGAGGAGCCTGTTCAGCTCCAGCAGGTACTTGTCCCTCCAAGCCTCAAGCTCCTCCAGCGACTTGCCGCCCACCATCTCGTCAACCCCGTCAATGGCCTTCTGCACAACGCTCTCAGGGGCCTCCGTCCACGTCGCCGCCGTCTCAAGCCACTTCGCCTTACTGGCCCCTATGTGCCTCATCAGGTACTCGATGCCCCCCTTGCCGCCCCCCAGGTGGTACGTCATGTAGGGGCCCATGATCGCCCACCTGATGCCGGGGCCCGCCCTGAGCGCCTTATCCACGTCCTCGACGCTGGCCACGCCCTGGTCTACCAGGTTCAGGGCCTCCCTCCACAGGACGGCGCTCAGCCTGTTGGCTATGAAGCCGGGGGCCTCCTTCTTGAGCACCACGGGGACGCGGCCAATGTCCTCCATCACTCTGTAGGTCAGGTCCGTGGTCTCCCTGCTGGTCTTGGCCCCAGGGCTCAGCTCCACCAAGGGCACCAGGTGCACAGGGTTCCAAGGATGAGCCACTATGGCCCTCTCCGGGTGCCTCCTCATGTCCTTGGCGATGTCCGTCATCAGCAGGCCGCTGGTGCTGCTGGCGAAAACGACGCCCTTCGGAGCCAGCTCATCCATCTCAGCGTACAGTGGACACTTCACCTTCAGGCTCTCGAACACCGACTCCTGGACGTAGTCGGCTCCCTCCAGCGCCTCCCCGAGGCTCGTGGTGGTCTCCAGCCGCTTGGCCGCGGCCCTAGCGTTCTCGCCGAGCCCCGCGTCCACAAGGGTACCGATGTGGTGGACGGCCCTGCCCTTGGCCTCCTCCACCTTCTCCTCCGACAGGTCCTGCATCACGACGCTGTACCCGTGGAGGGCGAACAGGGCCGCCCAGCCCTGGCCTATGAGGCCCGAGCCCACGAGGGCCACGCGCCTGACTCCTTCAATCATGAGTATCCCATGAAGTAGACGCGACCACGCATTTCATTTTTCCGCAGTCGCTACCGTTAAGTTACCATGGCCCAAGAATAATCCATGTCTGGTTCACACGTGTTCTCCAGGGGAGCCGACCAGCTCTACGAGATGATCAAGGGCGAGGGCGTCTACCTCTGGGACAGGGAGGGTCGCAGGTATATAGACGGCAGCAGCGGCCCCATATGCGTCAACATAGGCCACGGCGTCAAGGAAGTGACGGAAGCCGTGATACGGCAGATGAACGAGGTGAGCTACGTCCACAGCAGCCACTTCATCACAAGGTCCGTGAAGGAGTGCGCGGACAGGCTCGCGGCCTTCGCCCCGGAGGGCATTGGCCACGTCTTCTTCTGCAGCGGAGGCTCTGAGGCCACGGAGGCGGCGGCTAAGATGGCTCGCCAGTACTTCCTACTGACCAACGAGCCTAAACGTTACAAGGTGGTGGCCAGGTGGCAGAGTTACCACGGCAACACCTTGGGCAGTCTCAGCATGAGCGGCAACATAGCCCGCCGCCGCAGATACGTACCCATGCTCATCGACTTCCCCCACATACCTCCAGCCTACTGCTACAGGTGCCCTTTCGGCAAGACTAGGGACATGTGCGACCTGGACTGCGCCAGGGCCCTGGACACAGAGATCAAGGCTCAGGGGCCGGAGCACGTCTCAGCCTTCATAGCCGAGCCCGTGGTGGGCGCCACCCTGGGCACAGTGCCGGCGCCAGAGGGCTACTTCCAGCTCATCCGCGAGACATGTGACACCCACGGCGTCCTGCTCATTTCAGACGAGGTGATGACCGGCCTAGGGCGTACAGGGAAGAAGTGGGGCCTGGACCACTGGGGTGTCAAGCCTGACATAATAGCTACAGCCAAGGGCCTGGCGGGCGGCTACCTGCCCCTAGGCGCCACCTTGGCAAGCGACAAGGTGTACGAAGCCTTCGGTGAACCCTTCGCCCACGGCCACACCTACGGGAGCCACCCCGTGGCCTGCGCCGCCGGCGCAGCGGTCCTTGAGTACACGGTGAAGCACAGGCTGGTGGAGCGCTCAGCGGAGAACGGCAAGTACCTCCACAGGAAGCTGGCCGACCTCTACGACCACCCCTCCGTGGGCAACGTCCGCGGCATGGGCGTATTCGCAGGCGTCGAGTTCGTTAAGGACAAGGAGACAAAGGAGCCCTTCGACCCCAAGCTCAGGTACAACGGCAGAGTTGTGGACAGGTGCTTCGAGAACGGTCTCCTAGTCTACCCGGGCTCGGGCACCGTCGACGGCGTAAGGGGCGACCACATCCAGGTGGCTCCGCCTCTGGTTGTGGACAGGTCCCAGATAGACGAGATCGTGGCGCTGCTGGACAGGTCCATAGGCGAGGTGGAGAAGGAGACCCTGTAGTCTACCTTATCCTGCTGTTCCTAACCTTCTCCAGCCTTATCTCCTCGTACTCCGTGTGCAGGGGCAGACCCTCCATGTAGGCTCTGCCGTCCACGGCCTCCAGCCTGTACTTCATGAACTGGTCGAAGTTTACTATGTCTGTCTTGTACTCTCTGATATCACCGACGTAGACCTGGTCCCCAGGCTTACTCTTCTGGGGGTTCAGTATCCCGACGTCCTTGCCGTCGTCCCCAGCCAGCAGCATGCCCTCGCTGGGCTCTCCTCTAAGTACAGCGGGCTGGAGGTTGGTGAGGACCACCAAGTGCTTGCCTAGAAGGTCGTTCCTGTCGGGGTAGTAGGGCTTTAGGCCCGCGCATAGCTGCCTCTTCTCGGAGCCCAGGTCGACCTTGAGGATGTAGAGCTTGTCGGCGCCCGGGTGGTCCAGAACCTCGGTGACCTTCGCCACCTTGAGGTTTAGCGCCGAGAGGTCGGTGGGGTTGAGCACCCTGTATCTTCCGCCGTTGAACCTGACGATCAGGTCGCATATCTCCCGGAGGGCGTTCTCCAAGTACGTGCCGCTGGTCTCGGCGTTACCCTGAACGTAGACTAGCAGGTTCCTGGTGTCGTACCCTATCTTGGTGTGCTGGCCCTGCTTGGCGTCCAGGTAGCAGAGGACGTGCTCGTCGTCCACCATGGCGAACTCCCCGGGCTT
>CAZAKG010000093.1:0-9297 GCA_964485755.1 uncultured Candidatus Bathyarchaeia archaeon
CCCAACATGGCGGTGAAGCCGCCCACCATAATCGTGCCCACCGTGCCCGTCAGGGGCATGAGGGACGCCAGCTTCGTCTACGGGCCTGCGCAGGAGGCCGTGGCCAAGGCCGTGGCCCAGAGCGTGGAGGACGGGATACTGCCCGCCACCGACGAGCTTGTGATGATCGCACACGTCTTCGTCCACCCCTCTGCCTCAAGACGCAGACGCGTGTACATCAACAACCTGAAGGCCATGAGGCACGCCATACGGAAGGCCATGGAGGGCAGGCCCACGGCCGGCGAGGCGGTGAAGAACGCTAGGAGCTCCAGGCACCCCCTCAGGGAGAGCCTATAATCCTCCTTTTTTACTAAATTACTTCTGTTCTCAATCTTTGCAAGAGCTCATGCAGACGTTAGGTCTGGTTCCGGTTGCGATGTCACCGCGCCTTGATTCTGCTTGGAATATTTAATATAGTCAGAGACTAAATCCCTTCTCGGAGTACTATGCTCAAGGAAACGGCCAGGATGCTGGCCGAGATAGGACTACCTGAGGGTGACGCCTACGGGCTCCCCTCCTCCAAGGTGACCTTCCCCGACGGGGCCAACTACCGCATCGAGATATCGGGCGTAGAGAACCTGTCGGTGCTCAGGGCCCTGATAGACGAGATGGACAGGCGTGGCGTGCCGGTCCACAGGCTCATAAGCACAGTGATGGGCTCCACCCTCCTCGCCGACGCGGAGCTGGAGGAGTTCGCCCAGGTGGCCCACGACGCCGACCTGGAGGTCATACTCACCCCCGGCCCCAGGGCCCTCTGGGACACTGGGCGCCAGGTGGCGACCCCGGAGGGCGGCCTATGCGGCATCAGGTACAGGGGCATGAAGGGCCTCATCGAGGTCGTGGACGACATACGGCACAACATCGAGCTGGGCTTCAAGGGCTTCCTCGTCGTGGGCGAGTGCGGCCTCTACGCGCTGAGCGAGCTCAGGAAGAGGGGCATGATCCCCAGGGACGTGGTGTTCAAGCTCAGCATCTTCGCTGGCCACGCCAACCCGGCGGGCGCCAAGGTCCTGGAGATGCTGGGGGCCGATACGTTCAACCCCGTGGGGGACCTCACGCTCCCCCAGCTCGCAGCCATACGGCAGGCCGTCAGGATACCCATGGACCTCCACGTGTGGCTCTTCGACGCGTGGGGCGGCTTCAACAGGATATACGAGACCCCGGAGATGGCTCGGACCTGCTCCCCCTGCTACTTCAAGATAGAGCCTGGGCCCGGAGTCGGCGCCCTATATAAGCCATGGGGGGCGGGCCTGGAGAAGCTGGCCCGCGACAAGGTTGTGTACGCTGAACGGCTCATAGGGATCGTGGAGGAGAACTGGCCCGAGGCCCGGCTGTCAAAGGTGGGTGCCCCCGACCTGGCCGTCCCCAAGAGACCCCGGAAGATGTAGCAGACACATCATCCACCTTTTTCGAATCCTTCAATAACCTAGGCGGGATACATCACAGAATGGTGAAGCCGCCACCCCTCAACCTGTCGCTCCCGTACATCACCGAGGGGCTGGAGGGCGTGGGGGGCAGGATCAGGGCGCGCCCAGAGGACTTCGTGGTGGAGGAGGTAGCCCTCTACGAGCCCTTGGGCGTCGGTAGCCACCTCTACGTCAACATAACCAAGGTGAACCAGACCACCCGGGACGTGCAGCTCCAGCTGGCGGAACTCTTCAGCCTCAAACCCGAGAACATAGGCACCGCGGGGCTCAAGGACAAGTACGCGGTGACCACGCAGACATTCAGCATACTATTCGAGAGGAACGACGTGCGGCCCGGCGATGCTGTGGAGCTCATCGAGGGCGGCCTGGACGTCAAGGTGAACTGGGCCAAGTTCCACGGCAACAAGTTCAGGGCGGGCCACCTCATAGGCAACAGGTTCAAAGTAATGATCACCGACATACGCATGCCCATTAGCCTGGCCGCCGAGGAGTCGAGGAGGATAGCTGAAGTCATCCACCTGAAGGGGATGCCCAACTACTACGGCGAGCAGAGGACCGGGAGAGGCGGCAAGAACGTCCAGGAGGGCTGGGAGATACTTCAGGGGCGGAAGACGTTCGCCGACAGGTGGCTCAGGAAGCTCCTGGTCTCCGGGTACCAGAGCTACCTGTGCAACAGGTACCTGGCCGAGAGGGTGAGGCGCGGCCTCTTCGGCAGACTGCTGCTGGGCGACATAGCGAAGAAGCACGAGACGGGCGGCATATTCTGGGTGAACGACCCTAGCGCCGAGCAGCCCCGGTACGACGCTCAGGAGATCAGCTTCACGGCCCCAATGTACGGGTACCAGATGTCCCAGCCACTGGGCGAGGCGGCCGCTCTCGAGGCCGAGATACTTGAGGAGTCCGAGATGTCCATGGAGACGTTTAGGCGTATGAGGGTCACGGGCACCCGGCGGCTTGGAAGGCTGACGCCCAGGGTCGAGGTGGCTGAGGCGCCCCGGGGGGTCCAGCTCTCGTTCATGCTGCATAAGGGCGGGTTCGCCACCACCCTGCTCAGGGAGTTCATGAAGACGGAGCCAGAGGACTAGACTGGAGGATGAGCCCCACGAAATGGTGACAAATCATAGACGCATCCGTTTCTAATGCTTCTCCGCTGCAACAGCCATGAAGGACGCCTAAGCCGGCCACCAGAGAACACGGGCTAGGGAAAAAGAATAAAAAAGGGAGAGGACTTGATGGAGCGGTGACTTCATGGAGATAGTGCTGAGGAGAGCTGAGCCAGGAGACCGGGACAAGGCGATCTGGGTAGAGTCCAAGTCCACGCCCAACCTGAGCTACGTGCCCCACGTCTGGGACACGTTCATGAACGACGCGGAGGGCGACTGGAGCGTCGCCGAGCTGGATGGCGAGGTGGTGGGCTGCGGCAAGTACAGCCTGCTGCCAGACGGCTCGGCCTGGCTGGAGACGCTGAGGGTTATACCGGAGCGCCAGGGCCTGGGCATAGGGAAGCGCCTCTACGAGCACTGGTTCAGGCTGGCCCGAGGCCATGGCGTGAAGACCATGCGCATGTACACGGGGACGGGCAACGTGGTGAGCAAGGGCCTTGCTGAGAGGTACGGCCTCACGGTTGCGGGCACATACAAGGAGGCCAGGATGCCGTGCGCCAAGTGTGCACCCGGGTCGGCACCGGGGTTCAGGCAGGTCATGGACCCGAAGAAGGCTGAGTGCCTCATAATGCCCCTCAGCGATAAGTGGGGCGGCTTCCTTGTTATGAACCGGACATTCTACAGGTTCACGCCTGAGCTGTGCAGGTACCTCGCAGCCAACGGCATGGTGTACGCGGAGCCCAGGACCGGGAGCCTCGTCACGCTGGGCGCCAGGTTCATGCCCGAGGACGCCCTACACCTGGGCGTGCTCAAAGGCGACCTCCACGCGTGCCTCGACTTCGCCATGAGGACGGGGATCGAGCGCGGCGCCGCCCGCATCAACTGCCAGTACCCGCCCTCGGCTGGAGACGTGCAGGAAGCGTTGACCGGGTATGGGTTCAGCGTCGCGGCCTCAGACTTCATAGTGATGGAGGTCAACCTGGACTGAGGCCGCCGGACGGGGGCTTCCACGCTTGAAGCCACCCGCTCGGTTTAATACGTGCGGCACATGATTCTCCTCGATAACCTTTGGACGCTTTGAAGGCTATACTAGGTAGGAGAAGCATACGCAAGTTCACCGGGGAGACGGTCCCCGACGAGGACGTAAAGAAGCTCCTGGAGGCGGCCATGGCCGCCCCCTCGGCGTGCAACCAGCAGCCCTGGCACTTCGTGGTGATCAGGAGCCGCGACACTTTCAACGGGATCATGCAGGTCCAGCCCTACACCAAGATGCTGGAGAAGGCGTCGTTGGCCGTGGTCGTGTGCGCCGACCCCGAGCTGCAGACCTGCCCGGGCTTCTGGGTCCAGGACTGCTCCGCGGCGACTGAGAACCTGCTCCTGGCTGTCCACGCCATGGGGCACGGGGCCACGTGGTGCGGGGTGTACCCCAGCGACGAAGTGGTCTGGAAGATGAGGGAGCTCCTCGGGCTGCCCAAGCAGGTGTACCCCCTATGCGTCGTGGCGATAGGGGTGCCTGACGAGAAGAAGCAGCCCGCCGACAGGTACAACGAGGATAGGGTTCACCCGGAGAAGTGGTGAAGCCAGAGCCCCACAATCCTGGAATTAGCAGAGCCGCCAGCGCGGGCCAGAGGTCACATCCTCCGGTAGCCTGTTCAAGTAGTGTGGTCGGTGCATCTTTAAAATGCGTGAGGCTACAGGTACGGGTGCGTGACATTGGCTGACCTAGACTATTTTCCGCCGTCTGATCGGGACGGGGGCTGGCGCGTCGGAGACCCCCGCGCTCTGGGGGTAGACGCTGACAGGCTCAGCGACGCGGTCAAGTACCACGACGGCTCAGCCTTCAGCGGGACCCACGGCGGAGCCCTCGTCATCGTCTACAGGGGGCACATCGTAGGCGAGAGCTACGTGACTGGTGCGATGGGTGGGCCGCGGCCTTGGACGCCGCGCACGTGCAACGACGTGAAGTCGTCCACCAAATCCGTGTTCGGCACAGCCGTGGGGGTGTTCCTCGACGAGTACAGGGACCGGGTGAACCTGGACACCCTCCTGGTGGGGACGTGCCGCGAGGACTCGCTCATCCCCCAGATATGGGATCAGCCGATAACGGACGAGAGGAAGAAGAGGATCAGGGTCAAGCACGTGCTCTCCATGACCTCGGGCCACGAGACCCGGGAGCCATGGCTGGCGCCGAGCCGACGCCGCCACCGCCCCGGCTACTCGGGCCCCTACCAGATGTACGAGTACTGCTTCGGTTGGTGGGGCTTCGACGGGGTACCCGCGCAGTACACGCTTCGGTTCGAGCCGGGGCGCGGGTTCAACTACAGTAACTACGGTTTGGAGATGATGGCCCTCGCCATGAGGAACCTGTCGGGCGAGGAGGTAGGCCCCTACGTCTACGACCACGTCCTCGGCCCCATCGGATTGCCGGCCGGGGTCAGGGACAACCAGTACAGGACGATGCCGTACAGCGACGACAGGGAGCTGAACTACTCCGAGGAGCCGGGCTGGGGTAGAGGCGGCGGCGCGGGGTGCAACGCGTACGGCGCCGACGGGAGCCCGAGCCCCATCGGGTACAACTCTGTGGTGGGGAGCACCTTCAGGTGCACGGCCCGTGACTTCGCCAGGCTGGGGTACCTGTGGCTGAGGAGGGGGCGGTGGGGTGGCCGGCAGCTCGTACCCGAGGACTGGATGAAGGCGGCCACAACACGGTTCGTGCAGGACGGCGGCGAGTCCATGAACTACGGGTACACTTTCTGGGTCGCGGACGACTGGGAGGGCGTACCCCGGGACACGTACATGTCGCGAGGCCACAACGTGAACCACTGCTACGTGGTCCCAAGCCTGGACCTCGTCGTGGCCCGGCAAGGAAACGAGAACGGTTCAGGCGAGGAGCGGTCCCTCTTCATGAAGACCCTCATACAGAGGATCGTGGCGGCGATCCCTAACGCCGGTTGAGACGGCTCTAAAGCGACACGATGATTTTATCCGCCTTCTTACCATTCATCTCGAGGATGTCGATCCTGCCGACGAGCACCTTCGAGACGCTGCCCGGCTTCACCTGCCTCTCAATGATGTCCCCGGGGTTGTCGTCGAGCTGCCTCACCATGG
Source organism: uncultured Candidatus Bathyarchaeia archaeon (assembly GCA_964485755.1). Lineage (GTDB taxonomy): Archaea > Thermoproteota > Bathyarchaeia > TCS64 > TCS64 > RBG-16-57-9. Next base: position 5,678 of record CAZAKG010000093.1, read on the forward strand.
TCTCCAGTGCACGCCTCTTCTCCTCGTAGTCCTCCACGAAGGATACGACGCCCTTGAACTGGGTGGTGTGGTACAGGTGGTCGCAGCTGCCGTGCTGGTAACCGCCGTCGATGAGCGCCTGCCCCCAGACGACGGGGTTGGCCCGGAGGTAGTCCACCTTCTTTCCCTGCTTGGCGCAGTGGAAGTAGATTCGGTTGTTGGCCTCGTCGTAGCCGTGGCTCAGGGTGGCGATGTACGGGACGTTATCTCTGCACAGGGCCAGCGTGACGTAGTCCGCCTCCTTCAGGGGCTTGACGAGCTCGGAGGAGTCCGTGACCTCCTTGTCATTCCTCCTCATGTGGACGCCGGGCATGGTTCTACCCGCTCCCGGGCGGATATTAGGTTATCTGGACCCCTTTAACAGCTCAAGTCCCCTTTTGATCTTCTGTGCCTAATTTTCCGGTGAAGAACATGTGAGACCCGTCTCCGTGAACCCGGTCCAGTATGGCCTGAACCTCGACGAGGGATGTGACCCGCTGCGCCTCAAACTTCAGCAGGTTAACGCGGTGGCACCCGGAGAAGTACTCGTGGAGCACCCGCCTCATCGCTATTACGCCCTTCTGCTCACCGTAGAAGCCGCGCAGCAGGTGCAGGTGCCCGAGGCACACGTCCTTCCTCTCCGCCGGCGACGGAGGAGCGTAGGGCTCCCCGTTGAACGCCGACTGTATCTCCTTTATCAGCCATGGGTTGCCGATGAGGCCGCGGCCCGGCATCACCGCGGCCGCCCCCGTCCGCTCAACCATCGCAAGCGCGTCCCCACCCGTGTAGATTCCTCCGTTGGCGACGACGGGGACACCAACGCCTTTAACGACTTCCTTCAAACCCTCGTAGTCCACGGGGAGGCCGAACTTCTTCTCGCCGCTCCTCCCGTGCACCGTTATGGCCGAGACTCCCGCCTCCGCAAGATTCTTGGACAGCTGGACCGCGCTCCTGCTTCCGCTGGACGCGCCGAGGCGCATCTTGCAGGTCACGGGTATGTCCACTGCCTCCGCGGCGGCGCGGGCGACCCCGATGGCCTTCTCCGGGGACCTCATGAGGGATAGCCCTGCTCCGCTGCGGGTGACAGCAGCCACGGTGCACCCCATGTTGATGTCTACGTAGTCGTAGCCGAGGGACTCTATGATCGCCGCGGCCTCGGCCATGGCCGCTGGGTCATCCCCCACCAGCTGGACTCCGCTCATGTGGGGCCCCTCGATCAGTTCAAGGGTCCGCATGACCTTCGGGTTTCTGTGTATTATAGCGTGGGGGCTGACCATCTCAGTGCAGATGAAGGGCGGGCTGAACCCAGCCAGCACGCAGCGGTACGGGTGGTCCGTGTAACCCGCCAGGGGCGGCAGCATCAGCCTGGCCTCCAGCAGCCGCTTGATGAACCTGGAGCGCCTCGTTGAGCCCACTGTAGACCTATTCACCATCCCGGCTCACCCCTTATCCGCTTTTCTGTACCAATAACATGCGAGTGATTCTTAACGTGGAAGCCTATGGATCAATGATGCCTCCATGAGCACGGAGATTTTCTATTTCTCGGGCACCGGCAACTCGCTGCACATGGCGAGGGAGCTTCAGAGGCGGATGCCGGGGACGAAACTCACGCCCATAGTGAGCCTGCTGGACGTGGATCCCGTCAAGGCCGGGGCGGAGGCCGTGGGCTTCGTGTTCCCCCAGTACGCGTCCATGGCCCCCAGGATCGTTGAAGGGTTCATAGAGAGGCTCGACCTGGGCTCGGCCGAGTACCTTTTCGCTGTGGCGACGAGGGGTGGCACCGGGTGCATGGCCTTCGGCGAGATAGACAAGATTCTCGGGAAGCGGGGGAGGAGGCTGGACGCCTTCTGGGTCATCACCATGCCCAGCGGCAGCGCGGTGATCATCAGGGACCCTGAGGCGCAGATAACCCCCGAGAAGATAGTGCGCCTGGAGGCCGAGGCGCAGCGGAGGCTCGACTCCATTCATAGAATTATCGTTGGCAGGGAGGCCTACAGGGACGAGGACCTGGGCGGCGTGGCGCCTCCGCCCGGCTTCATGGTGCCCTTCATGCCCCTCATCAGCCTCCTCGGCCCGGTGCTCCTCCCCCTGGGTAAGCTCGCCGAGAGCAGGTTCGACTTCTACACGGACTCCGGGTGCAATGGCTGTGGCTTATGCGAGTCGATTTGCTTAGCCCAGAAGATAGAGGTAGTTGATGGTAGACCGGTCTGGCCCAAGGGGGCTAAGTGCTTCGGCTGCTTCGCGTGCCTCAACTACTGCCCCGAGCGGTCCATCCAGATAAAATCCAAGTGGTACCTGAAGTCGTACACCGAGCAGAATGGAAGGTGCCACCACCCAGCCATTTCAGCCCGCGACATCACAGAACAGAAAACCCTGAGACCTGAATAAGGCTGCGCGCACATCCTCCGAAAACGTAAATGGAGGAGGGCTCGGCGCAGGTCCTGGCGTGGGGGCGGGGGTCGATCCCTACGCCAGTGGAGACATCACCCTACACCCCCCTCAATCGAATGCTTTATCATTAATTCACCGCAAGTCGGATAGGGGTTCATGTATATGAGTCAGAGGAACACCCGAGACATTCGGATCATACCTATTTCCAATGAACACGTTGAGGGCTTCCACAGGTGTCTCGACTCTGTTGCCCGCGAAAGACGATACCTCGGACTAGTCAAGGCCCCGCCAATTGAGTCAACCCGTGAATTTGTGTTATCCAACATACGCGACAAGGTACCTCAAGTCGTTGCCGTTGAAGGAGGAACCGTCATTGGGTGGTGCGACATCGTGCCGAACAGGGGTGAGGGGTTCACCCACTGTGGCAAGCTGGGTATGGGGGTTCTACAGGGTTATCGTGGGAAAGGAATAGGGACGAGGTTGATGGAGGAAACAATTCTGGCCGCGAAGGAGTTTGGACTAGAGCGGGTCGAGTTAGAGGTCTATGCATCGAATGTTCCCGCGGTTAGCCTTTACGAGAAGCGAGGTTTTGTCCACGAGGGAGAAAAGAAGAGGGCTCGTAAACTCGACGGAAAGTGCGATGATGTGCTATTGATGGCGCTATTCATCTAGTCAATATTTTTATCCACGACTAACCGGGTTGAATCTACGTGCATAACATTATGGAACTCTCCAGCCAATGCGTGCAGATAGTGCGTTACCCTTTCTTCTTCGCGAGTTGTCTCCTCGCGTCTTCCTCCGGGCTGATGAGCTCCTCAATGATCTTGTCCAGCCTGCTGTAGATGTGGCAGTTCTTGCAGTGGAAGATCATCTCACCGGTCGTGTAGCGCTTCCCGCTCCTCCTGTTGACCTCGTTCACGAGGGCCTCGAGGAATATCTGGATTCCCGCGAGGTTCGCTGGCAGCCCGGCGTAGCAGTCCCAGGACCTGAAGTACCCCGTCGTGTGCAGCTTTCCTTCATGGATCTCCAGGTCGAGTATGGTGAGGCACGGGGGCTCATGCTTCATTCCCGCGAGCTCCTTCTGCAGGTCCTCGGGTCTCCTGATGAGCATGGTCACCTGCCTGTCCCTCGGCTCTTCCGCGAGCCTCTGGATGGCCAGCTCCACCTGGTCGATGGGCTCCCTTAGTCTCCCCCCGTAGGTGTATGTCTCC
>CAZAKG010000094.1:0-9268 GCA_964485755.1 uncultured Candidatus Bathyarchaeia archaeon
CTTGGCCCCCACGAGGGCGCCAAGCTTCCCAGAGTCCACCCTCTTGTCTCCGCTTATGACCACCACGTAGGCCCTCTCGCCGTCGGTGAACACGATGCTCTTAGCGATCTCCGGGACGGTGCAGCCGAGGGCGTCTGCAGCCATCTGGCTGGTCCTCGTGGACTGGTTCAGGGTCACTAACCTGGCCTCCATGCCCCGCTCCTTCAGGAACCCGTGCACCCTCTCGTAGCCCTTAGCCATGTGAAACCAGAGTAGTATCCGGGAGGACAGTTATAGTGCTTTCCAGCGCCCCATGAACTCCATGAGCTGAGCCCGGCTTGGCCCGCCGCGGGTCTCCTTCCGGGTGGCCTTGAAGCTGCCCGCAGCGCTCGCCATCCTCAGGGCCTCCGCGTCGTCCAGGCCCTCCACCTTGGCAGAGGCGAAGCCGCCTATGAAGGCGTCCCCGCAGCCCACCGTGTTCACCACCTGCATTCCAAGCCTCGCGAGGGGCACAGCGTCCATTGTTATGGTGGCGCCGGAGGCGTCCAGACACAGCGTGGAGCCCTTCGCGCCGTGCTTTATGATAGCTTTGACGCCCTTCACGTGCCCTGTGAGGCTCTCCATGACTCCCTTAGGGTCGCTTGTCCCTAGGAGGCTCTCGTACTCCAGGTGGTTCAGTATGAAGTAGTCCGTGTTCCTCAAAGTGGGTAGGAGTGCCTTCAAGCCTTCCTCGGCGTAGACGCCCGGGTCCCAGATGACGGCTACTCCGTGCTTCCTGCAGAGGGCCGCTAGGGCCTGAGCCGTCTCTATGGGCGGGTCCGTGATGACACATACTCTGCTATGCTCTATGAGCCTCATCCTCTCGGGTTCCTTGAGGTGGATGCTGTGGAGCCGGAGGTTTGCGCCAAAGTAGGTGTGGATCTCGTTTGAGCCGTCGCCCCCGATGGTTATGTAGGCTTGCCCGGACTCCTCTCCGGGCACCCTAAGGACGCCGCTGTGATCCACCTTCTCGTCGCCCAGAATCCTCAGCTGCCGGTCCCCGATGTCGTCCAGTCCGAGGGCGCCCACGAAGGCCACCCTGTTTGGGCCGAGGATACGGGCCGCGGCCACGGAGACGTTGGCGGCTGTGCCTCCTGAGACCCTCTGTATCTCCTTGACGGGCACCTCCTCACCGGTCCTCGGAAGCCGCTCCGTGAAGAGGTTGATGTCCCAGTTTATGGCCCCGCAGCAGATGAGGTCAACCACTAGCCCTCTACCACCCGCTCCATTATGAGCCTGTGGAACCTCTCCGCGTCCACCTCGACGATTATCTCGGCGTTGGGGTTATCGTTGGCCCTGTGGTAGCGTCTCCTGTCCACCACGGTCATGCCTCTCGTGAGCTCCCCCTGCGTCGCCACTTCAACCCTGCACTTCTCGGTCCTGAACATGGTGGGATCGATGACGTAGGTTACCGCCATGGGGTCGTGTAAGCTGAACCCGTTGAAGCGTCTGACCAGGCCGCCGCAGAGGTCAGCCACAAGCCTGCTCTTCCTTGTGTCCCTCGCCTTGATCTCCTCGAACATTGCGGGGCTCATCCTGTAGTCCGGGTGGGTCGTCGTGTCCAGGCCCGCGCATACCATGGGGATTCCGCTGCTGAAAACTATCTTGGCGGCCTCAGGGTCGTGCCAGACGTTGAACTCGGCCACGGCGTTGGCGTTCCCCAGCCCATACGGTGTCAGGTTGAAGGCTCCCCCCATGATGACAAGCCCGTTCACGGTCTCGGCCAGGGTCGGGTCGGAGATCAGCGCCGCAGCCACGTTGGTGAGGGGCCCGATGGCCACCAGCGTCAGATCCTTTCCCAGCTCCCCCGCCTTCTGGTGTATCATCTGCGTAGCGTTCATGGCGTCCGACATCATCCTGGGCGCTGGGAGAACCGCGTCCCCCAGCCCCGTCTTACCGTGGAACCCCTCGGCGTCCCTCGTCTCCCTGAGTAGAGGTTTCTCGGCCCCCCTACACACCGGGACATCGGTCCTACCCAGGAACTCAAGAAGCTGCCTAGCGTTCCTGTGGCACTTCTCGTGGCTGACGTTGCCCACCACGGTCGTGACCGCCTCCACGTTGAGCTCCGGGCTGTTGAAGGCCAGCATAAATGCCAGGGCGTCGTCCACACCGGGGTCTGTGTCGAGGATTATGTGCTTCATGGGGGCTCTCATTCTCCCGAGACTTGCCCCCACGCTGGTTAAGATTTTCCTAGCCCTGCAAGCGCTGGAGAGTGCTCCTGTAGAGCTCAGAGACAGGCCCTCAGCCTCTAATACCCGGTGAACCCATACGTCTACCATGTTCAGGCTGAGCGATGTCTACGAGGCCAGGAGACGCGTCCAGAGGTGGGCCCGCCGCACCCCCCTGGAGCGTTCAGGGCAGCTGAGCGGCCTATGCGGCGGCGACGTGTGGCTGAAGCTGGAGAACCAGCAGGTGACGGGCAGCTTCAAGATCAGGGGCGCCACAAACAAGCTGCTGTCTCTGAGCGAAGAGGAGCGGAGGAGGGGCGTAGTCACATCCTCATCCGGAAACCACGCTCAGGGCGTCGGCTACGCTGCCAGGGAGCTTGGCGTGAAGGCCACTGTCGTCGTGCCTGAGAACACGCCTTCTGTGAAGATCGACGCTATCAGGAGCTACGGAGTAGACCTCATAGTGGAGGGAGGCGAGTACATGGACTCTGAGCGCATCGCCAGGCGCATGGAGCGGGAGCGCGGCATGACCTTCGTCTCCCCCTACAACGACATCGACCTCGTGAAGGGGCAGGCCACGCTGGGGCTGGAGATGGTGGAGGACAACCCGGAGCTCGATGTGGTTCTCGTGCCCGTGGGTGGAGGCGGGCTGGCATCCGGCGTGGCCTCCGTCTTCAAGCAGGCCACGGGCGCCGAGATCATAGGGGTCCAGACCGTGGCCAGCCCGGTCATGTACGAGTGCGTGAAGAGGGGCTTCATACACGACATTCCCCTCGGGGACACATACGCCGAGGGGCTCCACGGCGGCATCGAGGAGGGCAGCGTCACCTTCGAGATGTGCAGGGACCTCATCGACCGGTGGATAATAGTGGAGGAGGAGGCCATCCTAGAGGCCATAAGGTTCATGCTTCACAGACAGCACATGGTCGTGGAGGGCGCAGCCGCCGTCGGCCCAGCCGCGTTGATGACCAGGCCGGAGCTATTCAAGGGGAGGAAGGTGGGCGTCGTCATCAGCGGCGGAAACCTGAGCGAAGAGACCCTGAGAAAGGTGGCGTGAGGCCCCCTCAATATATTTATAAACCACACGATGTCCCCCGTGATACAGGTTCAAGATGCCCATCTGCGAGATATGTGGAATGGAGGTGCCCGTCGTCCACGACTGCGTCGAGTGTGAAGCCAAGTTCTGCGACGAGTGCGGCGACGTTAAGGCCAAGCTGTGCTACGACTGCATGGGGTGGGAGGACGATGCCCTCGACGAGGCCGAGTGGGACGAGGAACACCTCAGCTAACAGTTTTTATCTGAATAGAGCCCTCACTGTATGAAGCCATGACGAGGAACAGCATCGGGCGGGTTCACTTCAGCCTCGGAGACGCCACGAGGCTGGGGTACGACCAAATAAAGCGCAGGTGGGGGCGGGCAGCGATCAACATCGCGTCCATAGCTCTGGGTTTAAGCTTCTACGCGAGCCTCATACTGTCAGACACCTTCTATAACACCTACGAGGGGCTGGGCGGCACTCAGCTCAGCGTGGAGTCCTACCAGTACTGGCTTGTCGGCGTCGCGCTCGTGGTCAGCGTCGTGGGTATAACCAACGCCATGCTGATAGCCGTCTACGAGAGGTACAAGGAGATTGGTACGATGAAGTGCCTTGGGGCCCTGGACAGGCACATTATACTGTTGTTCATGGTGGAGAGCAGCTTCCAGGGGTTGGCCGGCGGCGTACTGGGGTTCATCCTAGGCTTAGCAGCTGCCGTGGTTTCCACGGGGTTCAGCACAGGCTTCAATATAGCCTTGAAGGTGCCGGCGTTACAGATGCTGACACTCTTCGCGGGCTCTGTGCTGCTGGCGCTGGCGCTGAGCATAATGGCCACCGTGTACCCGGCCTGGAGGGCGTCGCAGCTGAAGCCGGTGGAGGCTTTAAGGTATGAGCTATGATTACGTCATCGAGTTAAGGAACCTTATCAGACACTACAAGATGGGGGACGAGACCGTTAAAGCCCTCGACGGGGTAGACCTGGAGATCAAGAGGGGAGAGTACGTCAGCATCGTGGGGCCCAGCGGCAGCGGCAAGACCACCCTCTTCAACCTCATCGGAGGCTTGGATAAACCTACCCGGGGGAGCGTCTTCATCGACGGCGTCGACATAGCCCAGCTGGACGCCTACGAGCTCGCCTGGCTGAGGTGCAGGAAGATCGGCTACATATTCCAGAGCTTCAACCTCATACAGGTGCTCACCGCATTGGAGAACGTCGCGCTGCCCACCGTGTTCGCCGGGGTTCCGAGGGATGAGGGCCTCAGGAAGGCTGAGCACATCCTCGGGTCCGTCGGCCTCGGCAAAAGGATCAATCACAGGCCCTCTGAGCTGTCCGCGGGCCAGCAGCAGCGCGTGGCCCTTGCCAGGGCATTAGCCAATGACCCGTCCATCATACTGGCCGATGAGCCCACGGGCAACCTGGACCTGAACACGGGGATGGAGATCATCGATCTGCTCCACGGCCTCAACAAGACCAAGGGCCTCACCCTCGTGGCTGCGACGCACGACCTTAAGATGATCAAGGCCAGCGACAGGATCGTGTGGATGAGGGACGGGCAGATAGAGAGGATCGAGAAAGGCTAGCCAACGTTCACTGTGCTGAAGTCCATGGTGAGGCGCCTCACCAGGCTCCCCGCCACGTGAACCCAGTCGTGGTCGCCTATGCTGTAGAGCTCCACCGTGAACTCTCCGTTGGGCTGAGGCTTGATGAACAGCTCGTTTATTGTGTAGAAGTTGCCGGTGGTGGCGTGAGCCGACTTGTAGACGAATGACATCTTCTTCGGGCCCTCCTCCCGCATCCTCTTTATGGATGAGGTGATCTGCGTCGGGTGGTCCTTGAGAACTGTGAGCTCATTGTACATGAAGTCCAGGTATGGTTCAACTTCCTCGGGTTTCAGCTTGATGGGTACATCGATCTTCCAGGGCTCCTGGAAGCCCCCCTTAGACCTGTCTACGCGCCACCTCCTCATGAGGCTGGGGGTTATCACGACGGAGTTCCTGAGGGCGGCCAGGGCCCCAGTCAACACAGCAGATATGGCTAACCCGATGCTGGCTATGCTCCAGATGGCTGACACCTTCTGGTGGACCTGGAGGCCGATGTTGAGTGCAGCCATACCCTTGTAGAGGCCGAGCCCTATTAGGTATCCCACCCCTCCCGCTATGAACCCCGTGATGGCCGCCTCGGCGACGAAGATGGCCGAGACCTGTGCCGGGTTAAGCCCCACGGATGAAAGTATTTCGATCTCCTTCCTCCTCTCGTAGAGGGCGTTGAGCATGGTGACCACGACGTTCAGGACCACGATGGCCCACGGTATCGCGAGTGTCAGGCCTCTACCCTCAAAGTAGTTCCCCAGCTTGTACACGGTGTAGGTGGCGTCTGTTGAGGAGTGGGACAGGTAGCCTCTCTCAAGGGCGAGCCGCTCAGCCAGTGTATCAGGGTCCACCCCGGGCTCAAGCTCGAGGGCTACACGCTGCACACCCACGGTGGGCACCATCAGGGCGGTCTCAGGCGCCACTATGACGGTCTCCTCTGGTTCGCATGGCTCAAGGACCCACACGGGTGGCTCGCCCTGGGGGCTCGTGTTCACCCACTTGTTTGGGATATATGGCGTACCGTCTAGGTCATCTAGGTTGGCCAGGGCTCCGTCGTTGAATAGGCCCTCAACGTCGAGGTCGATGAGCCCCAGCGTGATCGTGTCGCCTAACTCGATCCCGAGGCGCTCGGCCAGTGATTCGCTGATGAGGACGCCGCCGCTGCCGGGCAGCCCGCCGCGGGACAGCGTGGCTCTCAGAGCCACTATGTCGAACTCGGATGGTCCAGCCCCTATGACCCCCATGATGGGGCTCCCACTCAGCCGTAGGAAGGCTCTCTTAGGGGGGCTGCTCTCAGCCTTAGCCGAGATGCCCGTTACGCCTGCAAGCTCCGTGAGCCAGGCTCGTTCGACTGCCGAAAGCAGTATGAAGGTCGGCTCGCTGTCGGTCCAGGAGCCCTCCCGGATGAACACGCCTGTCCACTCTCTCCCCGTCTGGTACCTGCTCTCCACAAGCCCGTAGCCCTCGGAGAAGCTGGTGAGGGTGACGAAGCTCATCACGAGTAGGGTTATGGATGTGAGGGTGAGCATGAACCTCATCTTGCGCCTCCTGAGGCTCCTCTTGGCGATGTTGAATATGGGGATCAGCAGGTTACGGGTGCTGACCCTGCCGTCGCCTGAGCCCACGCTCAGAAAACTGGGCACAACCTGCCCCAGCACCAGGAACCCCGTGAAGCTGGCCACGGCGGCCCCTGCGAAACTCACAGGATCGATGATCTTGCTGCCCGGGTACGTGCCGTACAGGACGACCAAGGTCAAGCAGAACAGGGCTATGTCCACAGCCAGTTGCCTGAGCTTATCGTCGGCGACGAGAAATCCCCCTGTTAGGGACGCCACGGCCAGGAACTCTATGAGGACGTAGACGGAGAGCCGGGCGTCGCTGAACATGGTTTTCAGCTCCTCGGTGGCGTGGCTGAAGGCCAGGTAGCCTCTCTTCAGCGCGTCGAAGCTCTCAGGGTAGAGGCTGTCCGTGTAGAGGCTTAGGGACTCCTCGACGAGGACGGACCCTGTGCTGTAGGCGGCCTCCTGCCTCGTGACGTAGAAGCCGTAGCCAGTCATCTCCTTCAACGCCTCAGACAGGGCAGACCTGGACGCCTCCGTTAGTCTCTGGTTCAGTGTTAAGCTGTACCTCATGAGGTTGAGGTAGGTGACGCCGCCCTGGGGGGCCGTGAGCATTGGTTCAGTGTTGAAGCTCCGCTCCTTCACGTTGGAGCCGACAAGAATGGAGGTGTTCACTCTGAGCCTCACATACGTCTCCGCGGGGACAATGATCTTGCCCATGGTGACCCCCAGCCGGCTTGTGGCGGGATCGGAGCTCGGCCCCAGTTCAAGAGGCACGCCTGAGAGGCCGAGGGTCTGGTTAGACTCGTCGAGGACGGTGACCAGTACCTTCAGCGGCAGGTTCTCCGTGTCCACGAACTGGATGCTGCCCTCAAGGGATATTGTGGACGCCGGGAGGAGGCTGGCCACCACGGAGTCCGTCGAGGACACGTTCATCACGAAGGGCACGTAGTCGGCGCCCTCTGTCTCAACCAGATCGCTGAGCACAACCAACTCCAGCGCCTCCCCCTGCGCATCCACCGTGAACGCCCCGTTGGGGCCCGACGAGGTAGCCGCGATCTCCTGCCCATCGCTATAAACCCGGATCGTGGCCCCGGACACAGGGAGGCCGTGCTCGTCTTGAACCACGCCACTGAGAGCCCATGCTCCGTTGACGGCCTCTACCGCGAAGACGGCTATTACCACAAGAAACATGGCTCTAAGATGGCGCGTCGTCCTCTTCATCTCGTTAATCTACCACTAGAATACAATCTATGGTAAAAACCTTAAGAATGCGCCTCAGTGGTGAACGTGAGGATGTTGAAGATCAGGATAATCACAGAAGCCTCCGGGAGCGTGGAAGCCGCTCTCAGCGAGTCAGAGACGGCCAAAGCGATACACGGGGCGCTACCCCTCGAGGCTAAGACTAACACCTGGGGCGACGAGATATACTTCAGCTTACCAGTGGTCCTAGGCCCTGAGAGGCCACGCGAGGTCGTGGAGCTTGGCGACCTCGGGTACTGGCCTCCAGGCCACGCCTTCTGCATATTCTTCGGGAGAACACCCGCCAGCCGAGGAGACGAGATATGGCCAGCCAGCCCTGTCAACGTCTTCGGGAGAGTCGTGGGCGACCCAAGGGTCTTCAAGAAGGTGAGGTCCGGGGACAGGGTCAGGCTGGAGGGATGTTAGACTCCTCCGCGAGCCGCGTCTTCTCCAGCATGTCGAAGTAGAGGCGTTTGATGTTCTCGCCGCTCTTAGACATGGCGATCAGTGGCCCGTGCACCTTTGACCAGAACTCTGAGTCCACAGGGTTCCTGAGGTCTGGGTTGCTGTGGCTCGGCGTCTCTTGGAGCAGCTTCTCCAGCTGCTTCTCCATGGCTGCCTCTGATACGTCCTTCTGGATGAGGCACCTGGCGTGGACCACCGGGAACAGCATGTGCATCACTTGTATGCCGGGTGTGCCGAGCAGCGTGTAGTCGCCCGGGGAGGTGAAGCACTCCGGGTATAGCTGGTAGACGGCGTTCCAGTAGTTTATCATGAGTTCCGAGAACTCGCTGGTGCTGACGCCGTCGTACACCTTCTCACGCAGCACGTCGGCCAGCGTCTTAATGAAGAGGCTGTCGCCGGCGATGTACTCCTCCTTGTTCGGCTCACCCACCACCTGTATCCTGCCGTGCCACGGGCTCGCCGGCTCATTCTGCAGCAGGTCCACGACCTCCGTGGCGAAGCCTATGCGTACGCCCCTTGATCCCTCCATCTCTTGGACCCACTGGACCCCCTTCTGCCACATCATGCGCTGCAGGTGCCTGTACACCAGGTCCGTGGGGACGCTCCTCTGCCGCCTGTTGACTATGTAGAAGAGCATCATCTCGTCGAACCTCTCGGGGAGCCGTAAGACGCTGGCAATGACTGGGTAGTCCTCGAAGTCCCTGTTGCGCTCTATCGCCCTTTTCAGGGCCTCCAGCCTGTGCTGGCCGTCGATTACCCAGAGCCTGTTGTCCCCGGTGTCCAGGGTGCCGTAGCTGAGCCACCCCATGTCTGAGACCTTCTCGTACTCCACGTCGCCGCGGATGTTGATCAGCACCGACGTTGGGAAGCAGCCAAGCTCCTTAACGAGGTACCGAACAATGGAGCCTCTGTTGAAGCTGAGGCGGTGCTCAGATGGTTGCCTCTGGTAGCCGCCCGGGTTCTTGACGGTCCACCTGTCTATGACGGTCCTGTCGATGATGTCGATGGCCCTGAACACTGCAACGTATATCTCCACGTTGTCGAGGCCGCCCCTCTGGGTTATCTTGAACGCGTCTAGCTGCAACTGAACCCCCATGATCTCATAGTATAGTGTTAGATAACACTATCCGTGGTGGCGGTAAACGTTTTAGATTCATGGATGCACTTTGAACCATGCCTAGTTCTAAGG
>CAZAKG010000095.1:0-9099 GCA_964485755.1 uncultured Candidatus Bathyarchaeia archaeon
CACCAAAGTAAGAGGCGACACCGTAGAGGTCAGGATACCCTGCTACAGGGCCGACGTGATGCACCCCATAGATCTGGTTGAGGACGTGGCAATAGCCCACGACTACGACAACTTCGATCCCGTGATACCGCCCATCCACACCGCGGCTGGTGAGGACCCCAAGGAGGTCTTCAGCAGGGGGCTCCGCAACTTCATGGTGGGCTGCGGCCTCCTAGAGGTGGTCACCTTCATGATGAGCAACAGGGAAAAGCTGTTCACCAGGATGATGCTGCCTGAGGAGCCCATATGCGAGACGGAGAACCCCAAGATGGAGACCTACGACAGCCTCAGGAACAGGCTGCTGCCCAGCCTAATGGAGATACTGAGCTTCAACAAGCACCACGGGTACCCACAGAACCTGTACGAGGTGGACGACGTGGTCGTCATCGACCCCTCCACCGAGACAGGGGCCAGGACCAGGAGGAGGCTCTCCGTGGTCATGTGCCACGCCCGCGCCAACTTCAGCGAGATCAAAGGGCTCATGAACAGCGTCCTGGAGAACCTGGAGCTAAAAGCCGACGTTTCCGAGGGCGGGTGGCCCTGCTTCATAGAGGGAAGGAGATACACCGCCACGGTGGACGGTGAGCCCCTCTGCTGGGCGGGGGAGATCAGGCCCGAGGTCCTCGAGGGCTGGGGCCTTGAGATACCCGTCGCCGCCTTGGAGATGGACCTTGACCTACTGTTCAGGCTCGTCCAGGGCTGAGTCCATCTTCCTCAGCACCCGCGTTATGAACTCTGTCTTCGCCTCCGTGTACCCCTCCCTGTCTTCGCCGTAGTCGTCGGCCAGCCGCCTCTTCAGTTCGTCGTACTCCGCGGCCACGCCTGGGTTCTCACGTAGGTGGTCCCTGAATGCGAGCTGCCTCCGCCAGTGGCGGCTCCTCTCCACAACAAGGTGGACGTGGTAGTACAGCTCCCGGGTGCCTCTGCCAAGGCAGTAGAACCACTCGGTCTCACCCGGCTCAGGGGTGATGTCAAGGTAACCGGCGGGCTCCAGCTGCCTCTGGAACAGGTCCGCCTCGGCCCTGTCCCTCACGCCCACCATGATGTCTATGATGGGTTTGGCGCCCAGCCCTGGTACGGATGTGCTTCCCATGTGCTCTATGGAGCCGGCAGCGGGCAGGGCCGCTCTCAACCTGAGCTTCTCCTCCTCGAAGAGCCGCGGCCACTCCGGGTCATAGTCCACGATCACTACCCTGACGCTGGGAGCCACAAGGATACTGACTCGCATCCGGGCTTTATGTTTTATACTGTGTCGGGCGGATTCATGGGTGTATGGAAAGGCCCGGGTTCCCGCCAAACCTTGCGATGCTGGTGAGCATAGCCGCCGTCTCGACTGCGTCCATCCTGATCCGGCTGAGCGAGGCGGCGCCCCTCACGTTGGCGACCTACAGGATGGTGCTCTCGACCCTCATGCTGGTCCCCTTCTACGTGAGGAGCGGGGGGTTGAGGCGGTTCAGGGAGATGGATGGTGGGCGGCGGCTGAGTCTTGTGGGTGTGGGAGTGGTCCTGGCTGTGCACTTCGCGTCTTGGATCACGAGCCTGAGCCTGACGAGTGTGGCCAGTTCAGTCATCTTTGTTCACATCGACCCTGTATTCGTCGCCGTGGTGAGCCACTTCTTCTTGGGCGAGAAGGTGAGGCCGAGGACTGTGCTGGGGATCGCCGTAGCCTTCGTGGGGGCCACCATGATAGCGTGGGGCGACATGGGCTCCGGGGGAGGGAGCCTGTACGGGGACGCCCTCGCGCTCCTGGGCGGGGTGATGCTGGGGGTCTACATCCTGGGGGGCAGGCACCTGAGACAGAGCTTGGACCTGGTCTCCTACGTTACGCCCGTGTACGCCACGGCCGCGGTGGTCCTGCTGGCTTCGTCCCTGGCGCTGGGGGCTCCGCTGGTTGGATTCCCCCTCGGCGAGTACCTCATCTTCCTAGCTTTGGCCATTGTCCCCATGATCTTCGGGCACACCGTCTACAACTGGGCTCTCAGGTACGTGAGGGCGCCCATCGTCTCCATCAGCCTCTTGGGCGAACCCGTGGGGGCCTCGATCCTCGCATACCTGTTCCTGGGCGAGCAGCCGGGCGGCTGGGTTGTGGCGGGTGGTATCGTCACCCTGCTGGGGATACTGGTCAGCGCCTACAGGGCTGAGTGACCTGCCCGCTGGGGTAGGTTTCTTATCCGGCTGGATCAACGATACACGATCTTCATGGCTGACACATGCGAGCTTAAGAGGAGCGTCCAGGCTGAGGTGGACGCCGTGTTCCCGAGGCTCAAGGAGCTCAAGGACGACATAGGAGCGAACCCTGAGCTTGGGAGCGAGGAGTACAGGTCCAGTAAGCTCCTGGTGGAGGAGCTGAAGGCCCACGGGTTCAAGGTGGAGTACCCGTTCTTCGGGATGGACACAGCCTTCAAGGCCGTCGCCAAGGGTAAGGGTAAGGGGCCGGTGGTGGCCATCCTGTGCGAGTACGACGCCCTGCCGGGGGTGGGCCACGGGTGCGGCCACAACATCATAGGCACCGCCGGGCTAGGAGCCGGCATAGCCGTCAGCAAGGTCATGAAGGGCCTGCCCGGCGAGCTTTGGGTGATAGGCACCCCAGCCGAGGAGGGCCACGGCCCCAGCGGCGGCGCTAAGGTCCGGATGTCGCGAGGGGGTGTCTTCGACAAGGTGGCTGTCTCCTTTATGATCCACCCCTGCACGGGGCCGTCGCAGGTATCGGGCAACTTCCTGGCCATCAGGGGCGTGGACATCGAGTTTAAGGGCAAGACCAGCCACGCCGCGGCTGACCCCCACGAGGGGGTGAACGCCCTGAACGCGGCCGTCCTCACCTATATGGCTGTCCATGCCAACAGGCAGCAGCTGCGGAGGGACGCCAACGCCGTTGTGCATGGCGTAATCAAGGAGGGGGGCCTGGCCAGCAACATCATCCCAGACAAGGCCGTGCTCCAGTTCGGGGTGAGGAGCAGCGACGACAGGTACCTGCCGACCCTGCTTGAGATGGTTCAGAACAGCGCCCGGGGCGCCGCGGTGGCGACGGGCTGCGAGGTAACGTTCACGGTCTCGGATGGGCTCAAGTCTAACCTGAGGAACGACGGCCTGGAGAATCTGTTCGGCAGAATGTTCCAGGAGCTGGGCTGGGAGTACGAGGACCCGGTGAAGACGGCGATAAGGCCGCCCGGTGGCAGCACAGACTTCGCGGACGTGTCCCACGTGGTTCCGGGTATTCACCCCATGATCGGCATCCACGGCCTGGGCATCGCCATGCACAGCAGGGACTTCGCCGCGGCGAGCCTGACACCCGAGGGGGACAAGGGGTTGGAGGTCGGCGCCAAGTCCATGGCCATGGCGACGGTGGAGCTGCTGACGCGACCTGAGCTCCTGGCCGAGATCAGGAAGGAGTATGAGGGTAAGCGTCTCTAGCCCCCAACCTTATTTTTCTATACGGCTTAGCATACTTCATGGCCGCTGAACACTTCTGGCTTAAGCCTAAGAGGGTGATGCTGGGGGACGGGGAGGAGGTGACTCTGCGCCCCGAGGTCGCCTCTGACCTTGAGCCGGTGTGGGACATGTTCTCGTCGCTGTCAGTTGAGAGCCTCCAGTACCTGCCCGTCAGGTTCACCCGGGAGAGGGTGGAGGGCTGGTTCAAGGAGATAAACTATGACCGGGTTCTCCCCATCCTAGCCTTCGCCGGTGCGGGTGAAGGCGTGAGGGTGGTGGCTTCGGCCACCCTGAGCTTCGGAGGCATGGAGCACAACAGGCATGTGGCTACCTTCGGGGTGACGGTCCACGACGACTACCAGAATAGGGGGCTGGGCACGGCCCTGACGAGGTACATGGTCGAGGTGGCTAGGGCTAAGGGGCTGAAGAGGGTGGCCTTGGAGGTGGTGGCCGACAACCTGAGGGCCGTCAACGTCTACGAGAGGTGCGGCTTCAAGGTCGAGGGGAGGCTGGCGATGAGCCACTGGAACTATGTAAGGAGTAGGTTCTGCGACGACCTAGTCATGGGGCTGGTGTTGGGCGGCTAGTTGTCCAGCCACTCGATGATCTCGGGGACGCCCACGAGGCCGTCGCCGGGCTGGGCCACGGGGTTCTCCCTGACTGTGAACACGTAGCCGTCCTGGGGCGCCGTTAGGGTCTCTAGGGTCTCGAAGGTCCTGGGGCTGTATATGTAGCCGACTTCCTGGCCCTTCTTGACGGTGTCTCCCAGCTTCACTGTGGGTATGAATACTCCGCCCTTCTGGCTGTGGGCCACGTAGGTCTTGGGGTCGGCCCTCCACTTGAGCTTCACCTGCAGTTTGGGCAGCTTCACCTCGCCGTCTATGATGTCCAGGTCGACCATGATGTTCCTGAGGCCCTGGTGGGCGATCCTGACGATCTCCTCCTCGAAGCAGCCGTGGCCGCCAAGCTCGGGGACGATGGCGGGTATGCCCTTGTCTACGCAGCAGGCCCTGAGGGTCTTGCGGCCTCCGTAGGGCTCGGTCTCCACGTAGAGGATGGGTGCGCTGAACAGCCTGGCCATCTCCTCGGAGCGGGCGGCCGTCTCCTTGGGGGCCTTCTCTGAGACGCCGTCGGCTTCGTAGAAGACCCAGGCGGGGCAGTGTGGGCTGGCCGTGTGGAGGTCCACCACCTCGTCTGCGTGGGGTACCAGCTCGGTCCATATCCTGTAGGCCATCCTCTCGGTGAGGGTGCCGTCGGGCCTGCCTGGCCACACCCTGTTCATGCCTCCGGGCTGGGGGTCGAACATGGTGGCGCGGGCCTTCTCCCTGAACGCCAGGGGGTTGGGCAGACAGTAGATGAGGGTGCCCCTCATCTCCCTGGGCTTCAGCTCCTTCATGAGCCGCCTCAGCCCCTCCAGCCCCATTATCTCTGAGCCGTGCTGCGCCACCTGCACGTACAGGGTCTTGCCGGGTTTGGCTCCGTGGAGGACGGTGAAGGGGACCTCCAGGGTCTGGCCGTCGGGCCAGAAGTCTGTGAACGTGAGTATGCTTCTCTTGGTCTCGCCGGGCTTGACTGTCAGCCCGGCCACGGTTATGGGTGAACTCAACGCGAATCGTTGTTGATTGAGGCTGGGTGGTATTAGAGGTTTCTCAGATGGGTGTCCAGTGGATGCTCTTGCTGGTGGTGTACCTCTGTTTCACCTGTAGGCCCATGCCCATGCTGACTATCTCGGGGACGACCAGGTCTCTGAACCGTTGGCTGGGCTGGCCCAGCTCTATGCCCTGGCACTCTGGGTCCAGGTACAGGTAGTAGGTCTGGCCGCGGTAGGTGACGGCGCCGTTGTCGCCGCGTTTGTAGACGGGTTTGTTGTGGATTCTGAAGGGGAAGAGTCTGCAGGCTGTGGGCTTGGTGCCTTGGAGGGTGCATATCCATCTGCCCATTAGGGGGCGCTGGAAGACGCAGCGGCCGTCGGGCTGGTTTCTGAGGTAGGCTTTGCCTAGGCCGTACTCCATGACGGCTGGGCCGTATGTGGAGCCTACGGTGACCATCTCCTCCATCTTGAGGGGGACGCGGTACCCTATGCAGCAGTTGCCGCAGGCTTTGCATGACCAGGTGTTGACCTCGGTCCAGGGGACGAGTGCGCCTCTCCTCAATGTGGTCTAAGGGCTAAGGTATCGGAGGGCTATATATGTAGCGCATGTGGCGGCTTCTTTGGTGGTCGTATATACGGCCTTTCGGGTCGTGGGACTTGACTCGTTGTGTCTCCGCGCGTGCGCGTGGGGGGGAGGGGGGTGTAGTCGCCGCCGCCGCGTTTTCCCGTTTTTAGGCTTGTTTTATGGTTCGGTGGCTTTTTAGGGGTCTGTGGGCGGCGGTGGTCGTCGGCTTGTGTCCGCCAGTTGTTCGGCGGTGTTGGGGTGATGGTGGGGTTGCGGCCACGTGCGGACTGCCTAATAGGTGGCCGTACTCATTTTCTAGAATCCCGTAGTTAGTCTTCCTTGGACCACTGTTTTGTATAGTTCTATGCCGAAATCGGTCACATTAAACGTTGCGTAATGACCTGGATGGTTTGCTGTTCTGTATATGATCCCTTGTTGCTCTCCAGTCTTCAGGGCTTTACGTATGCTCGATTCAGATGTGTATCCCTGATCCTTTAGGAGTTTGAAGGTCTCTGTTACCGTTTTTGAGGCTTCTTTAAGAGCCTCTATTAGATCTGAGTTCATTAGTACCCAATTTTCGGCGTTTCTCTGCTCTATCCAGGGTACAAACTCACTCATGCGGTTTCCTTTCCTACTATGTTATGGATTAAGTCCTTCTAGATAAAATGAAGGTATGATTGGGATTTCTTTAAGGCTTAGAAATTTAGATGCGACGATAGTCTTTTACAAGAAAAGGTATTAAATTACCACTGCAAAAAAGGTTAATTTCCATTTCAAAAAATATTGGGATGGCTATAAAATCTTTATTACTTTGAATTAATCCTATTGGACGACTACTAATAGTGCCGAATCTTACTGAAATCGTTTCGCGCGCGCTCATTCTATCTGAAAACCTTATCCAGACAACCCAGACATACAAAACATGAACACCCTCACCCTCGAAGAGAAACTAGGGCAGATGCTCATAGTAGGCTTCCAGGGACACCAAGCCCCACCCTACATAATAGACTGGCTGAGGGAGGGAAAAATCGGGGGGATTATTCTATTCGCCAGAAACATCGACACGCCGAGACAGCTCGAAGCCCTGACACGAAGCCTACAGCAAGCTGCGAAATACCCGATACTCGTCGCAATCGACCAAGAAGGAGGAACTGTCGCAAGGCTCAGAGAGGGGTTCACCGAGAGCCCTGGAGCCATGGCCCTCGGAGCAGCCGACGACACCCAATTAACCAACCAAGTCTCAGGGGTCCTGGCAACAGAGCTGCGCGCCGTCGGCGTCAACTGGAACCTGGCGCCGGCCATAGATATCACCCACAACATCCACAACCCCAGCGTCGGGACACGGAGCCTGGGCGCCGACCCCGATCATGTGGCCCGACACGCCGTGGCACAGATCAAGGGCTTCCAGGAGAACGGCGTCGCGGCCACAGCCAAACATTTCCCCGGCAAAGCCAACACGCCCGTGGACCCCCACGTGGAACTGCCTGTTATCGAAGGAAAACTCGACCAGATGTGGAACACGGACCTTGTACCCTTCAGAGCGGCATGCAGCGCCGGCGTAGCCGCCGTGATGGTCACCCACGTCCAGTTCAAAGACATTGAACCGACTTATCCCAGCACCATGAGCCGCAGGATCATACAGGAACTCCTCCGCGAGAAGATCGGGTTCAGGGGCCTCGTCACCACAGACTGCATGGAGATGAAGGCAGTCACTAACCGTTACGGTCCAGGCGAGTCGGCTGTACAGGCGGCGGTTGCAGGCGCCGACACCATCCTCTTCAGCCACACCCGCGAGTACCAGGAGGCCGCATACGAGGCTCTCCTGGAGGCCGCCGGGTCTGGGCGGCTGCCCCTGGAACAGGTCGATGGCTCGGTTCGGCGCATAGGCGAGGTGAAAAAGAGGTACACCGCGTACCCCAGGCCGCCCCTGTCGGTGATCAGGAGCCCCTCGCACCTGGAGACCGTGGGGCGCGCCGCGAGGGCCGGCACCGTGTTGCTCCGGGAGAAGCCCGGCGCCATCCCATTGAGGGGGGAGAACGTGGGGCTCATCGAGTTCGCTTCGCACTTGGAGAAGGAGAAGTTGACGCAGGGCGCTGAGACGGCCTTCGCGGCCATACTTAGGGGAAGGCTGCCGCGTCTACGGTCGGCCTGGCTGGACCCCGCCGACCCCACCGGGGAGCAGTTGAGGGGGCTGGATGAACTCGCCGGGGCTGCCGGAGCCATCATTATTGCGACTAGGAACGCTCACCTGAACCCATTGCAGCTCGGAGCGGTGAAGAGGCATCTTGACCGGTTGAGCATCCTGGTCTGCCTTCGAAACCCCTACGACGCCGGCATCATCAGTGCCGATACCGTTATCTTGACTCTGGGGGACTCGGAGCCGTCCCTGCGGGCGGCGGCGGACGCGCTGATCGGCGATTACAAACCCATGGGTAGGATAAACGTGCCTCTTAAAACGTAGATGCGCCAGTAATGTGTTAAGTGAGGTAAAGCGCACCTCCACTATACTGTTCGGGTTCCTAAAGGTTTCTTATTGCCTTGTTACATGGAATAACTGAATTTTAATGTCTCCATAGAGAATTTTTGAGCCTGTTCGAGCTCGTTGGATAATCTTTATCCATGCATAATCTTATTTTTACATAATGAAAAATATATCAAAAATATTTTTACTGTTCCTCTTATACTCACAGATTAACATTACCCAAGTAAGGTCCACTTATCTATATTACGATGTTAACCCAAATGACTTGACCCAGTGGCTTGAAGCGGAATATTGGGAGTGGGATCCAAGTCAAGCATGGGTCTCTGCAGGGCCACATCGTCCAGGAGATAAAATAGTCGTTGAAGTCAATCCAGAATATCTCGAAAACGCGATCCCGTACTTCAAGCTAATAAGAATCGATGAAGGCCCCCAGGTAATCCAGGAATACGTAGGAAACACTCAGTCCACGAATTGGACAACCACGTTACCTGATACCATCCCAGCCGAGTACCGCTTTGGAGTGGGCATAAACAGGGTACATAACATGACGATGTTCTTTGTACGGAATATCGTTGTTGATGATATCCATGCAGAGTTGTCACTCGATAAGACCGAATATATGTACGATGAGAAACTGAAAATTACGTTGAGAAATGTGGGTACACTCCCCATATTATATGGAGACCGATATTGGTTTGAAAAATATGATGACGGAGAATGGAGTCGCGTTGAGTGGGATAGGACCTGGTTATTACCGGCTTATAATTTAACGCCTGGGGTCTCGCGTACGTATAAACTGGATCACCCGACACTCACTGAAGGCTTGTATAGAGTTTGTAAGTCAGTTTCTCTCGATGCTGATAAGAGGTTAACATCACGAGGCGCAGGCATTGGGTCAGTCTATAATGAGGTTCTTAAAACTGAGTTCACTATTATTAATTCACCTGGGCTCATATACTATCTACGAATAATTGCAGACAAGTTGTTACACGA
>CAZAKG010000096.1:0-8932 GCA_964485755.1 uncultured Candidatus Bathyarchaeia archaeon
GTCGTAGGTCGGCGGGGACCCTGTCGCCTTCATCGAGTATGACGACGTCTCCTGGGACGATGTCGGAGACCTCGACCTCCGTTACGACGCCGCCTCGTAGTGTTCTCGCCTTCCTCGGTATCAAACGAATAATAGTCTTGACGGCATGTTCGGCGCGGTACTCCTGAAAGATGCTGAAGGCAACGTTGATGATGACGACGACGGTTATAGCTGATCCCATCTGGATGGAGCCCGGGTCATTGTAGGTGTAGCCGCTGAAGAATGAGAGTGCGGCGGCGAAGACGAGGAGCAGGTTGAAGGCGTTCCGTAGCTGCATTATAGTTCTGCTTGTGAGGCTCCTCTTCTTGGGTGAGGGAAGCAGATTTGTGCCGTGCGTCTGGAGTCTTCGAGCCGCCTCCTGGGCAGTCAATCCGTCTGGATGGGTCTGAAGGAGCTCATAGACCTCGTTGACGCTTGATAATGCATGCACGTCGTAATCTAATTGCATCCCCGCCCACCATTACCCTAGACTCTTGCATCCAGAAGACAAGAGGTCATTAAAAGGTTCTTTCATCCAATATATTAAAAAAGGCTCAGAGGTAAATTTGGAGCCTGGCGAGGGATTCTAACCCATGTTACATTGATGCGCATGTTTGAAGGCGTCTCATATCATGTGCGCGTGAACGTATTTCTCAGCTACCCTGCACTGCTTCTCATCCAATGTGAAGATGGTTGCTCTCTCACGCTCCGCCACCGACACGTAGACAGAGTCGTATACGGAGAGCCCTGACTCCAACGATATCTCCACCGCCCTTTTAATTAGGCCGCCCTCCTGCCTTATAGACTCAAGCGGTAACCCGTAAAGACTGTTGAGGCTCTCGAAGACGGCCTCCTCGTCGATGAGACCCCTAAGAGTGCAGACCCTCCATAGCGCGTTAGCCACCTCAACGTAGGCGAGGTCGGCGGTGAACAATCTGAATCCCCCCTCAAGGGTGTCCCTCATGACGTTGTACACTTTATCTCGGCTCACCTGCTCGATGAGGTATGTGGTAATGGCGGATGCGTCAAGTACCAAGTCGCCGCTAACGCTCGAGGTCCCTCTCCTCCCGGATCAGGCTTAAGGCTGTGCCCTCGGGGACTCTGAGGTTTCTCGACCGGAGAACCCTGTCCACTTCTTCAAGTTTCCTCATCCTCTCTTCGCGGGCTATTATCTCCAGGAGATGCCTTCTGACCGCTTCCGATATGTTGATGTCGAGTTCCTCGAGCTTCTTCTTCACCTCGTTGGGGACCCTGACGCTGACTGTGCTGCTCAAACAATGTTTACAGTTTGTAAACAGATTTATAAACATATAGTAGGACATCAGGTTCGACACGTTTTCGGGTCCCTCGCTCTGTGTAATCGATCCAGAAACACTGAGGCTTTATTACGAGATGGAGCCGGGCGAGGGATTCGAACCCCCGTAGAGCCGCTCTGCAGGCGGCCGCCTAAACCGCTCAGCCAACCCGGCACGCAACAAGACAAGACAAAGCGGCGGCTTTAACCTTTACGCAGGTGGTGGGACCGCCCGGACTTGAACCGGGGATCACGCGGTCCCAAACCGCGTATCTTACCAAGCTTGACCACGGTCCCACGCGGACAAAGGAAAAGTGGGGAGTGATCTATTAAACCTATCCGAACCTCTGCTTGGACTTCTCCAGGCCCTCGATGACGGGCAGCGTCTCCCCGGCGAGCATGCTCAGCATGGCGCCGCCACCTGTGGACACGTGGCTCATCTCCTCTGTGATGCCCAGCATGCTGGCTAGTCCGCCCATGTGGCCTCCGCCCACCACCGTGTAGCCGCCGCACCTGGCCATGCAGCGGAGCAGCTCCTTGGTGCCTATGTCGAAGCCTCGGCGCTCGAACATCCCCATGGGACCCTCGGCCACCACGGTGCCCGCGTTCATTATCCTGTGGCTGAACTGGGCTATGGCGTTGAGGCCTATGTCGTAGATGTTGGTCTCGTCCGTGAGCCTCTCGGCCATGACCTCGACGCGCTCCCTGTTCACGTCCAGGGCCACGTCTATGGGCAGGGTGATCTTTCCGGGGAACTTGTCCATGATGGCGTGGGCCTGCTCCACCTGCTTCAGCCCGTCCTCGTCCAGGGTCTCGTACCTCTTCTTCATGCCGCCCAGGGCCATGTGGAAGCTGTCTCTGACGAGGCCGCCTATGAGGATGGTGTCCGCAATATTGTCCTTGAGTACGCGGCTGATGACTGGTATCCTATCCTCCACCTTGGCGCCGCCCAGCAGGTAAACACTGGGCCTGGCGGGGTTATCCAGCACCATGTTGAGGGCCCTGAGCTCGGCCTCCATGAGGCGGCCGGCAACCGTGGGCAGGGTGGCGCAGAGGCCGACGAGGCTTGGCTGGCTCCTGTGGGCTGCGGCGAAGGCGTCGTTGACGAAGAGGTCCATGAGGGGGGTGAGGGTCTTGACGAACTCCGACTCGGCCAGCTTCTCCATGGGGGCCTCCTTGTTCTCCTCGTCAAGCATCCTGACGTTGTTCAGGACCAGTACCTCACCCGGCTGTACAGCCTTGATCATCCTCTGAGCCTCCTTGCCGATGATGTCGTCGGTGTACTTCACCTCCTGCTCCAGGTACATCTGCAGCACCTTGGCGTGGAGCTCCAGGCTGGTGAAGTCATAGCGGCCCGGCCTGCTCTGGTGGGCCCCTATCACCACCTTCGCCTTCTTCAGATCCTTTATGGTGGGTATGACGGCTTGGATTCTGCTGGCGTCAAGGATCCTCTTGCTGGTTGGGTCCAGAGGTGCGTTGATGTCTACGCGGAGGAACACCGTCTTCCCGGCGACATCTACGTCTTCGAGGGTCAGGAAGTCGTAAACCATGATGCGTCCCGGCGATTCGAGATACGGGTTGAGTCGATATAAAAGCTCTGATCGCTCGGTTTACGGGACCAGGCTAGGGCGTACAGTAGGAAGCTTGAGACCAATACATCGCTCAGCGTGTGGTAAGCTTCAGCCAGCAGCACAAGCACGCCTGTAGCCGCGTAGCCGCCTAACTGTAAAATAAAGAGGGACGCGTACACCGCCAGAGCCTTCCTCAGGCTGCGCTCCTCTGTGTGGTGCTCGGGCATCTCTGATGGTCTAGTGCTCGTGGCAGCCCTCAGCTCCCTCACCGTGGGCTCCTCCGCCCTTGATGTATGTGTAGAGGTAGTGGGAGAAGAGGACGAAGCCTAGCATGGCTTGCACGAACTCTCGGGCCGCGGCTACGTTTTCAGCTGGGTAGTTCTTGTGTTCCATGGCCTGGTGGAACCTGTGGTGGAGCTCCTCCTCCACGGCCTCCGTCAGGAGGGATATCACCTCCTCGGGATCGCCGGTCTCTATCGCCTTCTCAGCCTTGGGGACGACGGGCCCCCAGTCGAGGCCGGCGGGCTTGAGGCCGGTGTAGGGCGCGCCTTCACCTTCCCTGTGCAGGCGGACGGCAGTCTCATAGAGCCAGTAATCAGCGAGGTCTCGGGCCTCCGGCCCCTGCGCTCTGACCTTGAGAGCCTTCTTGAAGGCCTCCGTCAGCTCCTTCTCCGCTTTTTTCGGGACCCATGGGAGGATCGCTTTAACGTTCTTGGTTTCCAGCGCCTTCTTGGCGGCTGCCACGACTGGACCATCCAACGTATCGCAGTGAGGTGGCATACCCAATCATGTATCGGGTATAAAAAATGAAAACATAAACGTTACTCACCAAAGCTGGGACACGCCGCCGTTCACCGCATACCCCAACGTCTGCACTTTAAATGCACGTGAGTTAAAGAACTTCTCACCAGTACCCTCTTCCATAGTGGAAGGTGGAACCACTGTTCATGATGTGATTATAAATGGTTTTGGAGCAGACCGGGATAAACATGGTTCCAGTGTCATGCCTCAGGTTCCCATGAACATCCTCAAAGGACACAGGTCGATTCATCACGGTGAACCCCAGAGCCTCATAGAACTTGTCCGCGTTTCTAGATACATCGGCATTTAAACACGTGACATCGACGAATTCGTTTCTCAGCACCTTCAGTGCCTCCATCACCATCCTTGACCCTATGCCTCTCCTTCTAGAACCTGGCAGCACACATACTCCACCCACGCCTCCGAGCACCACACCCTCTCCGTCGAAAACCACCTCTCTCTTGAAGAGCCTCAATATACCCACCAGTTTTACGCCATCGTAAGCCAGTAACCTACTGAAAGACTCTGCGTAGAAACATTCCTCAGCTTCGACGGGGTCGACGTGACTGAAACACATATCCCTTAAACTGTCGAAGTCTCGTCTCTGTTGAGAGGTTAATTCGCCTTCATTTACTACATGAATTTAATTTAATGTACCTCTGTTCGTTGACTTAACTTCATTCCCTCATACAAAAGTCATTTGTTGAGTAAAATAAGATGAACGTATTTAGCCTATGGGAATATTTAGTTATTATGAGAAATTTAGCATCCAATTCACATGGAACAAGGCAGCTGAAGCCAGTTAGCTAAAAACAGTGCAAACCCAACCCAAAAAAATGCACGTTCTGTACAGCAGCCGTAATCCGCCCACCCAAAAAACGCTTATACCCAGCCACTGGGAACCAGCTCCTAAACTCCAGCTCAAACAACTCTAACCTCCCCTTTTTGTGCACCGTTAACAGCCAGAAATATCTAAGTAAATATTTAATAACCCTGCTTCCCGACCACACTATGGGATTCTAATGAAAAGCTACGTCAAGGTATACGGGCCCCCACTTCTGAAGGCGCTCAAGGCGCTGGAGAAGACGGCCATCGGCATGCCCGAGGTCTGCATAATGGACACTTCCATAGCGGCTGGCCTGCGCGCCCCAAAGATGGGCATGAGCGTGATGGGGATGAGTGAGCCTACCCTCGACTCCATCGACGGAGTCATGACCTTCTTCGGAGGCGAAAATGAGATCGGTGAGGAGAGGTGCGGCACAATCGTCAGCAAGAGCGGGGAGAGCCTCGGGGAGTACGACTTCTACTACGAGTGGTTCACCAAGCCCACAATGAAGCAGGTCGAGGGCCTCATCGAGAGGATCGACGAGGCCCTGGAGCAGACGGGCGTCAAGTACACGATAACCACCAAGTAGCCACCGTCACCACATTTTTTCCAATGAAGAAAAGTTTCAGGCCGCAGCCTGGAACCTGTTATGGTAGGCGAACTCTGCCAGAGGCTTCCTCTCAGGGCGCTTCATCTCCACGGCGGCCTGCTGCTCCGACAGGTAAGGGTGCACGCCCTCAGCCTTCTTACCCACGTTGATCAACGTGATCACGCGGTACCCGTCAGGCACCCCCAGGGCCTCCCTGACCTTATCCGGGCTGAAGCCGGCTATCGGGTGAGCCACAAGCCCAAGCTCGGTGGCCCTCAGGATGAGGTACGCAGCCGCCATGCCCGTGTCGAACTGGTAGTACTCCCTGTCCCTGATCACGCAGTCGTCCTCGGCCCTGCTCACGACAGCAATTATCATGGA
This sequence comes from uncultured Candidatus Bathyarchaeia archaeon, assembly GCA_964485755.1. GTDB lineage: Archaea > Thermoproteota > Bathyarchaeia > TCS64 > TCS64 > RBG-16-57-9. The sequence continues at coordinate 5,481 of CAZAKG010000096.1, forward strand.
GGCCAGCTCCACCCACTTGTTGCCCCTGCTCAGGGTCGCCCACATCTTCTCTAGGGCGCCGCGCTCGTAGACGAAGACGAACCTCCAGGGCTGGTTGTTGTTACACGAAGCCGATAGGCCGGCGTGGGTCGCCAGGTCTTCCACCAGCTCCCTCGTGATCTTGGCAGGCTCAAGGCTCCTGTAGGCGCGCCTGGCGTGGATTGCGTCCGTGACGTTCAAGGTTTTTCTCACCAGAAACTAGGTGTTGAAGAGGCTCCGGGGCTTATAAACGTCTAGTGGTGCTCGTGCTCTCCGCCCGGCTTCCTCAGGTTGAAGACGGCTCTCTGCACCACCTCCGGGAGAGCCGGGTGTATGTGCATAGCGTCGGCTATGGGGTACACCGAGCCGTCGCCCGCGTACATGACGTTGACCACCTCCTGGATGAGTACAGAGGCGCAGGGGCCAACGATGTGCGCCCCCAGAATCCTGTAGGACTCGTCCTCCAGCACCACCTTGACGAACCCGTCCTCCTCGTCCATGGCGGCACCCTTGGCCGTGTCCCTGTAGTTGTACTCCCCCACCTGGACGCGTAGCCCCCGCCTCAGCGCCTCGGCCTCGGTCAACCCGACGCCGGCGACCTGGGGCCACGTGAATACGGCGTAGGGCACCCTGTCGTAGTCCAGGGGGTGGAAGTGGCCTTCTCTGAACCCGTGCCAAACGATCTCCGCCTCCTTGTTGGCGACGTGCTTGTACATCGCCTTCCCTATGGCGTCCCCGAAGGCCCAGATCCGTTTCTTGGTGGTCTCGTAGCTCTGGTTGACCCTGATGTAGCCTCTCTCGTCGAGCTGGACGCCCGTCTTCTCGGGCCTGAGGAGGTCGGCGTTGCTCCTCCTGCCGGCTGCGACGAGGACCTTCTCGGCGGTGAACTCCTTAACCTGTCCGTCCCCCGTGGCCGCCTCCACGGAGACGCCCTCGCCGCCGCTGCGGGCCTCCTTGACCTCTATTCCCGTCTCCACGTGCATCCTCTGCCTCAGGTTGGCTGTAAGCACCTCGCTGACCTCCGGCTCGGCGCCCTTCAGCAGCCTGGGGCTCCTGCTGAGGATGGTGGTCTCGGTCCCCATGGCTGAGAAGAAGTGAGCGAGCTCGCAGGCTACGAGGCCTCCTCCGACGATCAGGATGCTCCCGGGCTGCCTGCGCATCTCCCAGACGTTGTCGCTTGTGAGGTAATCCACGCCCTCGATCCCCTTTATGGGGGGGATGAGGGGCCTGCTGCCCGTGACCAGGAAGATGTTGTCGGCGGCGACCTGTTCATCGCCCACCTTCAAGGTGTAGTCGCCCGTGAACTCGCCGCGGGCCGGGTAGTACGTGAGGCCCTCAACGCTGCCCACGCTGTCCTCCATGGTCTTCCTGTCGTGCTCCACGAGCCGCCTCATGCGGTCCATGATGTACTCGAAGTCTATCCTCTCGATCCTGGCGTGGACGCCGAGCCTCTCGGCGTGCTTGATGACGTTTACCAGGTCGGCCGGGTATATGACCATCTTGGACGGTATGCATCCCGTGTTTAGGCATGTGCCCCCCAGCCTGCCCATCTCCACGAGGGCGGTCCTGAGGCCGCTGTTGACGGCTGCCTCGGCGATCATCATGCCGCTCCCGCTGCCCACCACAAGTACGTCGTACTTCTCCATGTGGATGCCTTAGGAAGGGCGTAAAATAAAGGAGGAGCCTACTCCAGCTTGACTACGCCGTACCTTCTATAGTAGTCCAGCCACATAGTCTTCAGCTCGGGGGTGAGGCTGTCCTTAATGAGCCCGTAGATGCTCCTGATGTTCTGGATGCTGTGTATCCTTACACCCAGCTCCTGCTCCATGTACTGGACGGCGCTCCTCTGCTCCACCTTGTCCCTGTCGCCCATGGCCTCCTGCCTGTCCACGGCTATCACCATGCCCACCACCTTGTGGTCCCCCAGGAGCCTGAGCTTGTCCATGGTCTCCACCTTGGTGATGCCCGTGGTTATCGTGTCGTCCACCACGAGGAGCCTCTGCCCGGGCTTGAAGTAGCCGGAGCCCACCAGCACCTGGTCGCTGCTCAGGTCCCCGTACTCCTTCGCCTCCTTCCTGTCGTACATGTAGCGCTTGCCCATCCCGTAGAGCTCGTTGAGGCCCTCGCACGTCAGGGCGGCCAGGCTTATGCCCTTGTAGCTGGGCCCGAAAACGTAGTCGAAGTCGGGTATGTCGCCGGTCTCCATCAGCAGGGCTATGTAGCTGGCGAAAGCCCACTTGACCTTGGCGAGGCTCTCGCCGTCTGTTAGGGCGCCCAGGTTGATGAAGTAGGGGCTTGGGCGGCCGCTCTTGAGGGTGAACGGCTTATCGGGGCTCGTCTGCAGCCTGAGGGCGCCGCCCTTCAGCAGGGCGTCCAGGAACACCTGCTCTATCTTGCTCTTGCTCACGAGGCCGCTGCGCTCTATCCTGAACCTCTCGTTCTGTATGTTCTCCTGGATGGTGCCGTAGTACGTTATGCTTCCGCAGTAGGTGCAGTGGAGCTTGGTCTCCTCCAGCCTGTCTCCCGTCTCGACCGTGAACCTCGTGTTGGGGGCCCCGTACTTGGCGTTGGTGGGGCACAGCACGTTGGGGCAGTTGAAGGCACTCTCAATGGTCTCAGGGACTGTTATCCTGCGCTTCTCCTTGACGCGCCAGTCGCTTATGATGTTGAGGGTGGCGTCTGGGGCCACGAAGGCTATGATGTCGATCTCGTTGGAGGTGAGGTAAGTTCCCTCGATCTTTATGAGGTCCTTGCTGCCCAGGCTTCTGCTGTCAACGTTCTGGGCTATGAGGGCCCGGGCGTCGGCGGGCAGCTTCAGCAGCTTCAGCACCTGGAAGGCTCTGCCGGCCGGGATGTGGTCGATCACTATGCCGTTCTCTATCTTGCTTACGAGCAGCTGCCTCTCAGACAAAGCGTCACCAACTTGGATGGGCTTCGCTGCCTTGAAAAACCTTGCCATAAAAAAATTGGGGTTATGGTGTTTACGGGTCTGGGTGGACCTGTCCGCAGAATTCGATGTCCACGAGCTTGTAGCATAGGCCCAGCTCGCTCGACTCTTCCTCTACCTCGGCGGTGCCGCATTCAATGTTGTCGTAGTACTCCGGTGTCTTGAAGTTGGTGTAGGCGCCGGTGCACTCTGTGAAGGGCCCCAGGAACTCTTCCACGTGGAAGGTCACTGGGTGCAGCTCGCTGTAGTCGATCTGCACGAGCACCGTTGTGACGCCCTCCTGGACCTGCTGCAGCCATGCGAGGCCTCCTCCGCGTAGCGCGTAGCTGGCGTAGTAGGTGTCCTCGGCTGTGTACCCGTAGACTATGAAGCCCACGGTCTCGTTGAGGTCCTTGAAGGTGGAGACTATGGCGTAGCCGACGTCGTCGTCGACGTCGACGCTGTCCTACCAGAGCTCCTCGCCAGGCACCAGGACCGGGTCCATTCC
>CAZAKG010000097.1:0-1710 GCA_964485755.1 uncultured Candidatus Bathyarchaeia archaeon
CGGGTCCGCTCGGCAGGGTTCGGGGAGGAGGCTAAGCGCAGGATAATCCTGGGAACCTACGCGAGGATGGCTGGGTACAGGGACGCCTACTACCTTAAGGCGCTGAGGGTCCGCACCCTCGTGATAGCGGACTTTAAGCGGGTCTTCGGGGATGTGGATGTGCTGGCGGCGCCGACGATGCCCGTGGTGGCGCCCCGGTTCGACGAGATCGCCGGGCTGGAGCCTCTGCAGCACTACATGATGGACGTGTTGACGGTGGCGCCCAACCTGGCGGGTGTCCCCATGGTCAGCGTCCCATGCGGTGAGCTCAACGGGCTTCCTGTGGGTCTGCACCTGGTGGCGGACCACATGCGTGAGGACCTGGTGATCCGGGCGGCGGGCGCCCTGGAGGCGGGCTAGTTGGAGGCTACCATCGGGCTGGAGGTGCACGTCCACCTGACCACCGCGTCCAAGCTGTTCTGCGGGTGCCCCACCGGGGAGGCGGAGCCCAACGTGAACACGTGTCCCATATGTCTCGGGTACCCTGGGAGCAAGCCCATGGTGAACGTGAGGGCCGTGGAGCAGGGCGTCCTGGTGGCTTTAGCGCTGGACTGCAGGCTGGCCCCGCACGTCAGGTTCAGCAGGAAGAGCTACTTCTACCCGGACATGCCCAAGAACTATCAGATCACCCAGTACGATGAGCCCCTGGGGACGTGCGGGTACGTTCAGCTCGGGGGCAGGAGGATCAGGGTCAGGCGCGTCCACCTGGAGGAGGACCCTGCGAAGCTGGTGCACGTGGGCGGCGGCATCACGGACGCCCGGTACACGTTGATCGACTACAACAGGGCGGGGGTGCCCCTGGTGGAGATCGTGACGGAGCCTGATATCAGGGACACGGCTGAGGCCCGGGCGTTCCTGGAGAAGCTGGGCCTGGTCCTGGACCACCTGGGCGTCTACGACCCCTCGTCGGAGGGCTCGCTGCGGGTGGACGCCAACGTGAGCGTGGAGGGGGGCAGCCGGGTTGAGGTGAAGAACATCACCGGGTTCAGGAACGTGGAGAGGGCGCTCAGCTACGAGGTGGTGCGGCAGAGGAGCGCCGCCTCCATGGGCCTTGACGTGAGCCGGGAGACCCGTCACTTCGACGCCGCGACTGGTGCCACGGTCAGCCTCAGGAAGAAGGAGATGGAGGACGACTACGGGTACATCGTGGAGCCCGACCTGGTGCGTATCAACCTGAAGCCCGAGTGGGTGGAGGAGATCGCGTCAGGGATGCCTGAGCTCCCCGACAGGAGGACAGAGCGGCTCGTGGAGCAGTATGGGGTCAGCGGGTTCCAGTCCGGCGTCATCGTGAACGCGGGGCTCGCCATGAGCCGGTTCTACGAGGAGTGCTGCGCCCTGTACCGTGACCCTGTGAAGGTGGCCTCGTGGCTTGTGACGTACCTGATGAAGAGCCTCAACTATATGGGGCTAAGCCTCAGGGAGAGCAGGGTGGAGCCCCGGACCTTCGTGGAGCTCCTGGAGCTCATAGACGAGGGCGTCATATCGGAGCGCCTCGCCAAGGAGCTGGTCAAGGAGTACGCTGAGACGGGGGCGTCGCCGCGGATGCTGGTGGAGGAGGGGGGCCTGGGCCTCATGGGGGTTGAGGAGCTGAAGCCCGTGGTGGAGGCCGTGGTGCGGGAGAACCCTCGGGCCGCGGAGGACTACGCGGCGGGCCGGGTGAAGGCTGTGGAG
>CAZAKG010000097.1:1720-8917 GCA_964485755.1 uncultured Candidatus Bathyarchaeia archaeon
CTGGGCCAGGTGCTGCGGCGGGTGCGGGCCCGTGCCCGGACGGAGCAGGTGAGAAGCCTCTTACTGGAGGAGCTGGATAAGAGTCGAAAAATGCCTCGGTAGCTCAGTAGGTAGAGCACCTGACTGTTAATCAGGGGGTCGGAAGTTCGAGTCTTCCCCGGGGCGCCAACAACATTCGCCTAGATGAATGAAAAAATTTCACCGCGACGCTTACCTAGAACAGACTGGTGCAGGTCAGTTTCCATTAACTATTTAAAGATGAACCTATATTTTATGTATAGAAAGTAACAGAATCTGTTACCAATGATACAGAAAATATAGGTGATGAGGTGTGGAAAAAGAGGTCAGTGAAGATTTCAACAGTAGCTTCTACATTCGTCATCCTTTGTCCACGATTGAAAGCACCCTTCTCTCCTCTTTAGCTGAAAGCGGTCACAACATATTCACTCTCAATGATGTGGTATCGACGCTGGACACCACATACGAGAACGCCAAGGTGATCGTGAACAGACTGGTGAAGAAGGCGTGGCTCATAAGGTTGGCGCGGGGGAAGTACCTCATAGTGCCGCTGGAGGCGGGGGTGAGAAGCCTCTGGTCAGAGCACGGGTTCGTGATAGCCTCCCATCTCGTTGATCCGTATTACATCGGGTACGGAAGTGCGTTGAACTATCACGGGTTGACCGAGTATGTTCCACCAGCCGTATTTGTGGTAACCAGCAAGAGGAGTAAAAGCAGGACGATACTGAGCACAAGATTCAGGTTCATAACTGTAACAGAGTCGAAGATGTTTGGGGCAGAAGAAGCAGTTATCTCAGGAAGGAAAGTGAAGGTGTCGGACGTTGAGAAGACTTTGGCCGACTGCCTGGACCATCCGGAGTACTGCGGTGGGTTAGACGAGATTGCTAAATCGATATATTTCGAGCACAAGACAGTGGACATGAAGAAAGTGATAGGAAACGCCGAGAAAATGGGGAACCGGACGATAATAAAGAGGCTCGGGTACCTGCTGGAGCTTTTCGGCTACGATGAATACGGGCCATTCTTTGAAGGTATTAGGCTATCTGAGGGGTATTCAAAGCTCGATCCAAGGCTCCTGAAGAGGGGCAAGATCAACGAGAGATGGAAATTATTTGTGAACGCGGAGATCAGCCCGAAGAGGTGGGTTGGGTGATCGAGGACAGGGTTCTCAGAAGGATGGCGGCTAATCGGAAGCTTGGCCTCGATATAATCGAAAAAGACTACGCCCTCGGCTGGATACTGAAAGGCGTTTCCACCAGCTCAGTCTCCGACAAGCTGATTTTCAAAGGCGGGACAGCTCTCTCAAAGGTCTACCATCCGATGAACTGGAGGATATCGGAGGACCTTGACTTCACCCTGATCGGCGGCTCCATGGAGGGCGTCTCAAAGAGACTCAGTGAAGAACTTCCCAGCATCGTCGAGGAACAGAGCGGAGGAGTCAGGTTGAGTTTCAAGAACCCCTACGTAAAACCCGATTTTCTGAGAGTGACAGTAAGCTTCAATTGCCCTATTACTCAGCATAGAACCTGGATTGAGGTCACTAGGGAGAAATTTATAGGAGACTATGACAGATTGATGGTCCCGGCTTCATACGATTGCCCAGAATTCTCTCTGCTGGTATACACACTAGACAATATTCTGGCTGAGAAGCTGAGGTCGCTGATTGAGAGGACGAAAATCCGGGACTATTACGATTCCTGGAGACTGCTGAGCATGAATGTAGTGGATCATAATTTGGTTAAAGGATTATTTCTTGAGAAGTGTAAAGGTAAAGGGATCGCGTTCAACGAGGTTGGCCAGTTATTCCCTAGCCACCTGAAATCAACGCTTGAACCCCATTTGGAGGATTTGACAAGAATGACCGCCGAGCCTCTTCCTCCTTTAATCGACATGATAAGAGAACTGGAAGACCAGTTAAGACGTGTTTTTACATGATCGGGGTCGTCAGGAATTATGAAGACAGGGAATTAATGGCTCGGATGCGAATCAAATGAAAAACAGTTCTAAATATCCGACTGTTAATCAGGGGGTCGGAAGTTCGAGTCTTCCCCGGGGCGCCAACCATCTTCAGTCTGTTATTCTCTGTGCGTTGAGGGGAGTAATATTTTAAAAAGCTTGCATGCTCTTCACATGAGCTGCTATTCTATCATACACGGCGAACTCCTCGGCGCTGGCGAAATCACGCAGGCCAAACGTCTTAACCACCGAGCCTCCGGACAGACTCCCCCTTTCCAGCAGAGATATCGAAACGTAAGAGTCCGCCTTATGCCCCTTGACTCGGATGCGCGGCTGCCCGAGGTCCTCCAGCATCCGCTTCAGCTCCTCGTCCGCATTGAGCAGGTCCGCCAGCTTGCCGCCCTCCCAGTCAGAATTGCTGGTGGCTGCAAAGTCTTCCTCGCCATCGATCCTAGCTCGGAGCAAGTAGCTGATGATGACGTTTATCGCGTCCGCTCTACGTTTACCTGTTCCACCTCCGCCGCCGGGCAGGTTCATGACGAGGGGCTCAACGAACTCGACGTTCCTGCCCTCCACCCTTATCACCCCCCAGGGCGGGGCATCCAGCGGGTCATTGCTGACGACCATGGCCCTGCGCTTGATGGCCTCCGGGCTGTCTCGTTTAACCTCCGTCGCCTTCACCCCGATCTGGTTGAGGTGGCTGACCAGATTGCTGGTTAAGCTGCCGAGACGAGGATTAACCAGCCTCATGTATTGCCGCGGAAAGAGGGCTATCGCCCCCATCACCAGCAGCACGTACCCGACGTTGTAGACTTCGGGGTTAAGCGAGCCCGGGAATATGTACCGTGAGGCTAAGATGAGTAGACCTGCGCTGACGAGGAACAGCCCAAAGAGATACTCGCTTATCAATTCAGTGAGATTCGGCAATCAGACGAGCCCCCACCCTATTTTTAGCCAACTCCTATTCCTTATCATTTCTCTCTTACCTTCAAGAGGCTCAGCGGCGGCCTGCGCCTCCTCTACCGCGGCCTCCGCCGCCGCCACGTCCTCCTCCGCCACGCCTTCCTCCGCCACCACCCCCCCCTCCACCGCCTCCGCCACTCGCCATTGATCTAGCAGTGATCATTGGGTGGAAGTGTTTACGAGCGGTTATGGCTACAACAGCGGACTCAAGCTTGATGTTGAAGTCCTGCATGGCCTTCGCCACCTTGTCCCCGACGCCCAGCGCCGTGCCGTAGACGAGCCAGATGCCCCACATGGAGAGGTCCTCGGTAGAGTATCTGCTCAGCTGAGAATAGTCGCTCAGGTGAGCCCTGAAGGCGTCCCACTCCAGCTTCTCCTTGTACAGCCCCTCCTTCCACCTCCCGAATATCGTCGGAGGTGAGAAGTAGGCAGCGGCCACCTGGATAAGGGCTACGAGGCCAAGTATCACAGGCGTCCACAGTAGGTAGGACACTACGGTGGCCCAGAAGAAGACGACAGCCGAAGCGACCAGTAGCAAGGCACCCAGGACGGCGAGAGGCAGGACCCGGCGTCTACCCTCCACAAAGAATGCTTCAGACACCTTGATCCACTCCCTAGAGCTGTCCCCCTCAATGGCACTCTTTCGTTTGAGCAGCTCGGAGCGATTTGAGAATAAAATGAAAGCCATCATGACCAGAGGCATAAAGAAGGCGAAAGCTGGCGCATCGCTGGTAAAAGCAACGAAAACACACCATGCGAGGAAGATACAGGAGACTATTATTCCCAGCTCAATGTGGTTCCAGGGTGGGGCCCTATAATTTGTGAGGGTGAGGAGGTCCTTCTGGGCTTCGGCTGCCCGGCTGTCCACCGAGCCGATGCTGATCTTGGCCGCGAGCTCCTTCAGGGTATCCGTGTGGAAGATCGCCTGCGGGTTATCCGGAGAGGTGGCATCCAACGTGGCGAACTTCCCCAGGAACTCCATGGTCCTCTGCTCGTAGGCATCGTCCACGCCCCTGTCCAGGATGAAGATCTTCATTCCTCCCTCCCCGGGCTCGATCCTGATCTTGTTCCTCCTGTCTAGGTCGAGGAGGGTCGCGTAGAAGCCGTTCTCGTCCATGTCGTTGGCGCCCTCATTGAAGACGAGGTTGACCACCCAGGGCTTTCTGTCCGAGTTCGGCACCGTGCTCAGGTACGGCGGGACGGTGACGTCCTCGTCTCGCCCGTACCTCATCCACAGCACCAGAAAAACTAGGGGTGCCAGAAGCACTGTAGCTTTCGCTAAAAGTCCTAGATTATAGGCTGACCAGTATTGGATGCTGTAGAGGCTGTTCGCCTGTTCCGTCAGCCCCTTCAAATCCGAGTCCTCGGGTAAGCCTGTCTTGAATCCATGTGCCCCAGTGATCATTAGCATCTCGATTTCCAGCATCTCGTTCTCAGCGGAGGAACCGGAGATCACTATATCATCGCCTTCCCGGGTTACCTTGAGGCTGGGGGGGTGCTGGAAGACCTCAGATATGTAGTCGGCGTCTTCGAGCACCACCCTGACGTTCGTGTATGGCAGGTGATCCCGGGCCAGCATCAGGTTCAGGTGGTCGTTGACCGTGTCCGAGTCTATCAGGAAATTAATCTTGAACGTATAGCTTATAGTGTAGCTGCCTGGAGGGAAGTAGCCTGGATTGTAGCAGCCCGCCTCGTTGAGTAAGGCAAGCTGGCTGATGGTGCTCATCTCATAAGGGTTCGCCTGTGTGGGAGGCAGTATCGTCACCCAGCCCGCGTAGTCGTTGACGTAGGCGATTGACCCCTGTGGGGCCCCCATGCTCATCAACACTATGTTGTCCTGCCCTCGCCCACTGACGTCGTAGTCGAGGTTCTCCTCCCAATACCTGAACAGCATCCTCGTGTCGGATGACTTCAGGGTGTAGACGTATGTCTCGTCCAGGGTTCCGTCCCGGTGCAGAGTCGCAGTGTATTGCTCGACGAGGTCTCCGCTTCTATCCTGTGCAGAGATGAACGGGACAGAGTATATCCCCACGATGCCCAACGCGAGCGTCGCTGCCACTAGAATGCCGATGAGTCTAGCATCGCCTGAGCCGCCGATGCGCCTCGCCTCGACGGAGCCACCGTTCAATGACCCAGACAACTGATCAATCCACCAGCCAGCTACTCACTCTGGTGACTTGTGCACGAGAGACGATTTCACCTGTTTTACTGTGCAAATCCTAGTCGTGCTCGTTCGGTTCTATGTGCGTATCTATTTGATAAATCCTCGCTATATACACGCCACGTTTTAATATTATGTTAATTTATTGGGTTTACTAAAGTGATGTTAAGTGTTTACACGCACATTTTATTACCAGCTACAAAAATGGAATCTATTTAAAGAAATCCTCGTAACTCATTTTACCTTTAGTCATGGTTATTGATTAAATTATTTATGCTTATTATAACGACTTTCACATTTATTATATGACTAAGAATAATCTATTTTAATCATAAGAGACGACATTACAGACATTTTTTTACACTTAAGAATCCATCCCCAGGGCCCTGGATAGCTCCTCGGGCCTGTACCCACTAATATACGTGGACCCGTCCACCACGGTCAGAGGGAACGATAGGGGCAGTTCATGCTCCTTCAGGAACAAGGTCACCTCCCTCTTCTCCTCCCTGGAGCACAGATCCACGTCCACGTACTTGTAGGTCAGTTGCCTCGGTAGCTCAGTAGGTAGAGCACCTGACTGTTAATCAAGGGGTCGGAAGTTCGAGTCTTCCCCGGAGCACCAATAACCTTCCGCCAATGGCAATTGCTATTAAAATTTTTTAACTAACGAAACATTTCTATTTTATGTGGTTCCTTCTGAACCTGCCCCATATAGTCCAACTGATACAGCAGAAGTAGAATCAGTTGCCACTTTAAAAGGGTTAATTGATCTAAATCGTATTAAGTGTGATATAAAAGAAAGAGATAAATTCCCAAATATTGATGGATATCTCGAATTAGTATCGACTGATCTTCGCCCGATAGGTAAATTAGAGGTACAAGTAAAAAAGTTAAATGAAGATCGAATTGATCGTCCTCGACATGATTTAGAAACTTCTTTCTTTGGATATGTAATGAATGTATCTTGCTATCCAGCGATTATTATTTCTGTAGATACAATAAATAAAAGAGCATATTGGTTCCATATCTCAGAAGATTTTATCAGGACATTATCTTTGAACCTTGACCAAAAAACCAAGCTTATAGAATATCCAATTGAAAACTGCATTGATGGCACCAATAATAATTATTTTGATAAATGGAGTGAAATTGCCCGTCAAAATAAGCGAAAAATCCTGGATTATGATAAAATTAAAAAAATATCTGATATAGTAAAACGGAGTGGTAATTCTATTCTAGAAGAAAAAAGTAAAAGAATAAAAGAAATTAACTATTTTTTAGAATTATATAACTCGAAGCTCTACAAAGATTATAACATTATTAAAAAAGTATATTATCCAAATTCTCGCAGTTTAGGGTTCCTTTTTAAAATTTATGAAGATGATCGATTAATCTATGGATTATATCCAATAAATTATGATGAAAATGTACTACCAATAAAATACATTGAAGATGCAACAATATTTAGGAATCAATACTCACATTTTTCGGCATATCTCACTGAGAATCCTGTTAAAAATAGGCCTCAAGTTCATGTTTATGAAATTTTACAAGAAAAATTATCTGTTATTTTTGAACATAAACTTTTAAGTAATGAAAATGAGTTCCTTGCTACTGAATATATTTTTGCTTTTATTGATATATTTAAAACCCAAATGGGCCTCGATGAAAAAAATATTTACTCAATTGATGAAATAGAATATGGCCTCAATATACATCTACCATTTTGGATTATGGAAGCAGTACAATTTATGGTAGAAGTAAAACGAAATAGAGTACGTGAAATAAGTGACTGTTTAAGAGGAAGACCATATTTTGATCCACAATTTCTTAATTTTCAAATAATGGATGCAGAGAAACAGCTAATTTTAGACAGAGTCAAAATAAAAATAGACCAAAAAACCCAAGTTCCTGTGGTGCCAGTTGGTAATGATCGATTTCCAGTCGGTTTATTTTGGGATTTTATTCTTTTCTTAAAATTTAATAATCATACTGAAATTAGTAGACCTTACGCTATTAAAGATAATTGGGGAACAGCTGATTGGGTTTGGGGGCAATTTTCACAAGAGAATTTGAGAATTAACATGAATATTTTCTTC
>CAZAKG010000098.1:0-8884 GCA_964485755.1 uncultured Candidatus Bathyarchaeia archaeon
CTGTGGTTGCCCTGGGCTTAAAACGTCTGTTGTGTGCGGCTTCTGCGGACCTTTGCGCCCTCTCCCTGGGCCCACCTGGATCTGAGTCCCAGGTTCTCGGCGTACCTCCTGTCCAGGAGCGTGTAGTGGCACCAGTCGTCCCTGCCCCTGACGCCGCGGCCCATGCCCTGGTTGGCGGCCCTGTACGCGTCCATGGTGTACCACCTGTTGCCCAGGCCGCCGCTGATCCGGTTGTAGTACCTTATCTGGGCCTTGACGAGGGGGTCGCCGTAGTTGGCGTAGGGGACGCCGACGAGGATGATGGCCTGGGCCTGGTCTCCCGGGAAGTTGCTGCCCTCGCTGTTCCTGCCCCTGAAGACGCAGCAGAGTACGGCTCCCCCCACTGCGACGGCCATCCTCTTGTACCTGGCCACAACGTCCCTGTTCTGGTGGGCGTCCCTGCCCTCCCTGAACAGCTGCTTGCCGGCCAGCAGCATGCGGCCGCCGTGGGCCTTCAGGGTGCCCCTGCCCGCCCACACGTCCAGGCACTTGTTCATGAAGCCCCTCTGCGTGAAGAAAACAAGGGCCCCCTGCTTCACTTCGTCCAGATCATCCGCTATGATCTCCCCAATCCTGGCGATCATCTCGTCGCTGCGCTCCCTGTATTCGGTTGTGACGGAGGCGTCCACCACCATCCTGATCTCGCTGGAGCGCTGTATGCTGGGGTAGGCCCGCTTCTCGGCGTCCCCGAGCCCGATGATCTCCGCGAAGGTGTCCAGGGGGCTCAGGGTGCCGCTCATCACCAGGACGCCCCTCGCAGCCTCCACGACAGGTTTCACAGCCAGGCTGGGGTCCAGGCACCTGTACTCTATAACCGGGGCCCCGTAGTAGTTCCTAGTGTAGACGCCCACGTACTTCTCCTTGACGCTGCCCTGGAGGAGCTCGAAGAAGCCCAGGAGCCCGTTCAGATAGCAGACCGGCGGGTAACCGTCCTTGACCTTCCTTGACCTTATGGACTCCACGAGGGGCGCGTGGCTGTCCATGAACGCGGCGATGTCTACCCCCATTGCCAGCTCCAGGTCCCTCTCGAGGGCCTCGGCGGAGACCAGCCACGGCTTACCCGTGTCACTCTTCAGCAGGTGCTCCCCCAGCCTCTCGATGAGCCGGAGCGGCTTACCTATGAGCCTCATCTCCTCCGCCGCGGCGCTCAAACCCCTCTCCGTCAGGGAGTCGCTGAGTATCTCCTGGCCCACCTGGTCAATGTTGTGACCCTCGTCTAGCACCAGCACTTTTCCCTTCAGGTCCAGGCCTGTGGTGAGCCTGATCACGGGGTTGAACACGTAGGGGTAGGGTGCCACTACGAGGTCGCACTCCTTCATCATGCGCCTCGACAGGAAGTATGGGCAGATCTTCCGCTTCCGGCCCTCCTCGAGGAGAACCTCCCCCGAGAGTATCTTGGGCAGCCCGGGCGGAGGCTTGTCCAGCTCACTCAGGTAGGGGCAGTCGCCGCTCCTACGCAGGACGCCGCAGAGCTCCTGGCTCTCGTTGACGGGCAGGTCCCTGCACTCGGGGTTCACGCACAGGTGGTCCCTGCTGGCCAGGTTCACGGCCGAGTAGCCCTTCCCAGACTTCTCGTTGATCTTCTCCATCTCCAGCAGAACCTGCCGCACCTGCTCGTGCGTCCGGGTAGCGTACACTATCCTTCTTCCGAGGGGCAGCAGGCAGCTTAGGCTGCTTATGGTCTTACCGAAGCCGTTACAGGCCTCGGCCAAGAGGACCCTGCCTCCCCCGACCACGGAGACCACATCATCTATGAACTCCACCTGCTGGGGGTACGGCTCGTAGGGGAATAGCCCCCTCCACGCGTCATGTTGAGCGGCGCCACCGGAGACCCTTAGACGTGAGCCACATTCCCTGCAGAACCCGTCTCTCTCATACTCCTCCACAGTGTAGACTCTGCTGCACCGGGGGCACTCTATGGTGGAGGGCATGGCTCGTAAGCAATCACTTAAGCTGAAATTTAAAGACCGTGTTCAGCGACTCTGATTATTGGCATAAATATTGTTTACTCAATAACAGTGTTGAAGAAAACATTATACAAAATTTTTATCCGTATCGTGTACTTGTAAAATGAATGATAATTTCCCATAAACACAAATTTATCTTTATTAAGACCCGGAAAACCGCGGGAACAAGCATAGAGGTGTACTTGTCCAAGTTCTGCGGAGAAGATGATATCATTACCCCATTAAACCCGAAGGTAGACGGACATGAACCAATGAACTATCAAGGTGCATTCAGCCCCATACCAGAGCTGATGTTCTTCTTAAAACACTATAACGACAAGGCCAGAACCGTTTCTTTACACGACGTCAATCACCGCTTATTAACCAACAATAGATATTATGGGCACATCCCAGCCTTGATAGTGAAGTCAAGGATATCAAAGGAGATCTGGGACAGTTATTACAAGTTTTGTGTAGAGAGAAATCCCTGGGACAAAACCATCTCTCACTACTACTGGATTAGAAGGAGAAAAAGTGACAGCTACGACTTCAATCGGTACATGAGGGAGAAAAAATTCTGTCTAAACTATCCGATGTACACGGATTACGACGGGGAGTCGTTGGTTGACTTTGTCGTAAGGTATGAAAGATTGTACTCTGATTTGGCGCAGGTGTTTGATGGGCTTGGTATACCCTTCGAAGGGTCCCTCAACGTCCGCGAAAAAGCCAATCGGCGCGAAGATAGGAGACATTACTCAGAGTTTTTTTCAGGCGAAAACAGCAGATACATAGATGTGATCGGTAAAGTCTTCGAGAAAGAGATCCAGATGCATGGGTACGACTATGAGAAAAAAACCTGAGTTTTCACCCACGTTTACTATTCTGGAGGATGATGTGGCGTAACCTATAACATTGGGAGTGAAATGGACTGTTGTTTCACGCCTCGTCTTTGGGAACGCTCCCCATATTCCTTTTCAACTTATCTGTATTCGTAGTTAACTTACTAACAATGATATAGGTAACTATCAATGAATTTGTGGATGAAGACCCGGACACTCGCACTTGTGTTCTTGATAATCCTACAGGTGGCCTTTACCGGGTACGTCGACGCCTCAACCAATACGTATAATGTCATTCTAATCTCCTTCGACGGCTACCAACTAGAGCACATGCGGGAGCAACTTGAGGCTGGTGGCCTCCCCAACCTCAAGAAGCTGATGGAGGGAGGCGTGTACCTTGAGCTAAGCCAGATGGATTACATGACACAAACAAAGGTCGCCCACGCCCAGATGCTTTCGGGCTACCAGTCAGCGACCACAGGCGTCTATTCGAATAACCACCTCTTCCACGCGCTACCAACGGGCTACACGTTTTTAGAGAGAGCCGAGGAATATCTAGGAAATGACAGCGTAGCCACGGGGTTCATATCGGGTAAACGCACCAACATCGCCCCCGTCTTCTCCATGATGGATGGCCTTGACTACGTCTCCATACACCACGAGTATTTAGAAAACGTTACAGGGGGAACCGGCGAAAAATTTCTGGGATTCATCGAAGAATACCACGATAAGCGGTTTGTGGCTTTTTTCCACACCACTGAGCCGGACAAGCTTGGCCACATCTACGGTGAGAACAGCCAAGAGTACTCTGAGGGCGGAGCAATGTGCGACAAGTACCTCGGACTCATCATGGATGAATTAGAGAAACACAACATCTCTGACAGGACCCTGATATACGTCTGCACGGATCACGGGTTCGCCGAAGGCGGATTCAATCACCGGCATGAACCTAAAACTTGGTTAATTACCAACGACCAGAGACTGAAGGTGAACCAAGGCGACGCGAGGCTACTCTTACCTGACATCGCAGCCACCATCATGTATTCCGTAGGAATACCCCTTGACGGCTTTATGCTTCAAGGGTACCCACTTCAGGAGCCTCTGCCCCAGGAAGCAGATGACAGGCTCGAGGTAATGAAGGACAGTAGCCCGCCTACAGTACATATAGACGAAGATGTCAACCTGACAAAACAATTCATCGACCGTAAACCAATAACAATCAAATGGAGAATAGAAGATGATCGTGAATTAAGTAGAAGCTACATAACTGTAAAAGGAGTGGGAAATAAATATGTAAACGGCTCCTGTGGGAGCTTGGTATACAAATCTGACGAAATAGAAGGCTTAGAAGCCTCATTTGAAACAGAGTTTACACTCCCAAATGAGCTGAATGTGTATGAGGTTTCAGTCTATGGAGTAGATGCGAGAGAAAACATCGTTGTAGAAACCATTATTTTAGGTTCAGACAAGGTTCCGCCTCAAATAGAAATAAGGGGTATCGGTGTAATACAACTAGTAATTGACGGCATTTTTAATCTCGAGTGTGAATTTACTGATCTAACAGGAATTACATTAATAGAAATATACATTGATAATACCGAGCTAATGATTAATACTTGCGATAAGACCACAGTCAAGAACACAAATCAAACGTTATATTTGTCAGAATACATGCAAGGTATCCACACTATTACAGTAAAAGCAATAGATATCGCAGGAAACGAAGCAAGTAAAGATATTACTATCTTTATGGTAAATAATAGATACTCATACAATCTTATAATAAACATAATAGGATTAATTATTGGTATATTATCATTCGGAATACTTTATAGGAAATTAAGTAGTTAAGGACCGCTACACAATCAACTGGACGGAATGTAGAAATATTATAAGGACAGTGATAAGAAAAAGAAACAATATGGGTGAGGGTACACCGGAGAGACTTATTTCTTCTTTGGTTTCTCTACGGGCTTCTCAGCGGGCTTCTTCTCAGCCGGCTTTGGAGCGGGAACTGGTTTCTTTTGCATTTTTTCACCTAGAATGTAATTTGTTTCCGTGGGAAGTAATGATTTACCTTAACTATTTATGTTAATAGTGGATTCTAATTTAATTGTAGTTATTGTTTTTATGTTAATGATTTAAATACTATCCCAAACGCGCTGCTATACTAGCACATCCCCTGATAGATCAATAATTTGCCTATATTTGCCTAATTTTGCCTTCAATGTGTTAACGCATTGTACACGGCGTATACAGCCCAAATTACACGCACATGAACGCACCTGCATTCGTTAGGTTCACGTGAACTCTCTTAATAGGTCTTAGACCCTACTCGGTTGTGAGGAGGTTCCACAGAGCCTTCCTGAGCCTCGCCAGAGACTCACGGATGCTGCGAATAGATGTATCCTCAATGTTTATGGCCATCAACCCGTTGGGCTCGACGGCTAGGACCATGAAAAGGAAGATTATTGGCATGAGAGCCTCATAGTTCGCTATCCAGATGCCGAACACCTTTATCAGAAGATACGTTAACAGTTTCTGGCTGGTGGCCACGAGGAGGCCCCCGATGATGGCCCCATATATGCCGCCGAGCCCCCCCATGACGCTGCCCGCCATGACCATTATGAGCAGCTCGTCGCTGAAGTTGACGCTGGTGGCCCGCCACATGGGAAGCATGGCTCCGGCTAGGCCGGACAGCGCGCCGGATATGAACCATGAGGCGATGTGGATGTTTTTCACGTTGACGCCCAGGCTGGCCGCCAGCTCCTCGTCCTCCGTCGTCGCCCTCATGGCGATGCCGAACTTGGAGCGGTACAGGAACAAGCTGAGGAGTACGATCACGGCGAGCACCACGACGGGCGCGGTTAATCCTATCCCCGGGACGCCTTCGATGCTGAAGTCGAAGGCCCTGAGCATGAACCCAGCCGAGATGATGCCTCGGCCCACCAGGAGCCAGTAACTGAATATGCCGAGGACTGAGCTTATCATCTGGCTGATGATGTAGAATGTGAATGTCAGGGTGATCTCCCTCAAGCCGCGGGCCTTCATGGGCTTCACGAGACCCATGTAGAGGATCACGCCCACGACGCCTCCGCACAGTGCAGCCACGGGCCACGCGGCGTAGGGGTTGAGTCCCTGGAAACGGACAAGGTAGAAGGCGATCATGGTCCCGATGCTGGCATAGCCTGTGTGGGCGAAGTTAGGGAACTTCTCAATCATGTACGTGAACGTGAATCCTATGCACAGAATCATCAGTAGGCTGACATTTATCACGGTGCTCGTAATGAGTGGCGTACTCATCAAACGAATCCACGGGCGGTGAAATAAAAAATGATGCCACCTAACCCTCTACGACCCTTAAAAACTGTTTTAATCCGCCTTGAAACGCGTCCACGGATAGATCAGATAGTAAGTAGTTAAAGCAGCATACAGCACAATTTAAATGGATAGTACAGACCAAGGTTACAGCAGGGGCTAGTACAGTGAAGAAAATCTACTGCATCATGTTAGGGTTAATGTTCCTCGTCGAGTTATCTCCCGTCTGGGGAGCCACCAACCTCTACTGGATCGAGGAATACAGGCTGGAGGACTACTCTACCCACCAGCTGGTTCTCGATTGGAACTCGGACGATGAGCTGCTGGTGCAGAACGCCCCCGTTCTGGCGGGAGCCGAGTACAGGCTCAGCTTCCTGATAAATGTGAGGCAGACCGTGGACAACGCCGTGCTTGAGCTCAGGCTATCTGAGTCAATTTTGAAGAAGTCAGAGACGGTGTTCTGGAACATCGAGACGGTTGAGATGCCTCTGACCGAGGACTTTAACCCCACTGAGAGGATCGTCAGGTTCAACCACACTCAGGGGCTGTACCGCCTCACGGTTATGGGAGAGATAGATAGAACCCTGACCACCGCAGGGTCCGGCGTGGTTTTCCATAAACCTGTGGACGTGTTCCTGATAAGGCTAGTAGGCCCTGCGCAGACCCTGTACGACGAGATAAATGTCAACGTCATCGACAATAGGATCGACGACTACAGGCGTCTACTCAGCTTGAAGGAGGCGGAGCTGGCCCAGTACAGGGAGACCAGCGTGGACCCTGCATACGTCCAGCTGTACGAGAAGTTCCTGAACATAGCCAAGAGCGAGGCGGAGCTGGGTCTGGTGGACAACGCCATCAATCTCATGAACAACCTGCAGGTTGAGGCACCTCCTGTTGAGACCGGCCCAAGCTGGCAGGATCAGTACTTCGTCCCGGTTGTAGGTGGGTTAGCGGCCCTGTTCATCGCATCCGCCGCCCTCTTCATGAGGGCCCGGAGCAAACAGGGCTTCGTGACTATGATGGTGGAAGATCAGATCCGGGAGCTTGAGGCCCTTCAGAGTAAGGCATCCCGGATCGACCGCAGCCTGGCTCAGAGGCTGCAGGAGATAAATGACAGACTTAAAGAGGCGGAGAAAGCGTAATGTCTGAACTAGGATACAGCAGCGTCATACACCTTGTAGGCCTGGGAGGAGCCGGAGCCAACGTCGTCGAGAACTTCCTCAAGACTGAGAAGACCATGGAGCTTCTCAGCAGCGGCGCCACCAGGCTCAGCATGCTGGCCATGGACATCGCGGACCCTGACATCAAGAGCCTGGACGACACCTACAACAGGGTCCTCGAGCAGATGAGGAGGAGGGGCATACCCCAGGACAGACTCAACCTCATCGCTAAGAGCGTCAAGTTCCCGTCCGCGGAGGCCATGTTCGACTTCGTCCAGACCAAGTTCAAGGAGCACCTCCAGAACGAGGGCGTCAAGCTCAAGGAGTACTACCCGTGGCTCCCCAGCACGGTGGCCATACCGCCGCTGGCTGGGGGAGCGGGCCGCCGTAGGAGCCTGGCCAAGGCCATCTACAACCTGAACTACTACCAGCTGGGCATCATCAAGAGCTTCACCAACACGTTCAAGGACAACGCCCTGAGCAGCATAAGCAGCCCGATAATCATGATAGTTTTCGGCCTAGGGGGCGGCACCGGCAGCGGCATGGCCATGGACTTCGCGCGGCACCTGAGGCAGGCCGTTGGCAGCGGCGTACCCATAGTCGGCCTCTGCATACTGCCGTGCCCAGGTGACGACCCACCCGCCAAGGGGTACAGCGCCTTCAACGGCATCAAGGAGATGGCTCTTCTCTTAAACATGGAGAAGAACGAGCTCATAGTGAAAGGCCTCGGCGAGGTCTACAGGAACCCATTCAACAGTGTAATGTTCCTGCCCCTGATGCCCGCCTACAGCAAGACCGGGAACATCATCAGCGCGCTCGACGAGATCGACAAGATGATCGTCGAGATGATCTACGTCCTCATGGACTTCGACATGGCGGACCTCATGAGCGGTATAGGCACGGAGGTGGGCCTGACGGATAACACCATCCACACCCTCAGCATGGTGAAGGTCAACTACCCCGTGGACGCCTACGTGGAGGCCTTCAAGAGCAACCTGGAGAAGATGCAGCAGCTGGCCGAGATAAGGAAGGACAAGCTGGTTATCCTGGACAAGCTCCAGAGCGTCCTGGAGCTGAAGCGGGAGGAGGTCAGCGAGATCTACAAGGATTACCTCATCAAGACCAACGCCTACAGCGCGGAGGAGTACGACGAGAAGGTGGAGCAGCTGATCCATGGGAGCCCCAGGTTCGAGGAGGATTACAGTCTCTACGTCAGGGGCATCGAGGACCAGATAAACAAGTGGATAGACGAGTCCCACCAGTTCATCAGCACCATAAAGTTGGTGAGCGCCGAGGGCACCATAGAGGACAGCGTCACCAAGCTGGTACTCCACAGGGATGACGCCCAGCCCATCGACAGCCTTGAGGGCCTCATGAGGTTCGTCTCCAAGACCCACCCCGAGTTCCAGGAGAGGAAGGCGGCCATCTTCGAGCGCCTTCAGCAGCTGGTGCCCAGCAGTCAGCAGTTCACTATACGGCAGAAGAAGCTCATAGAGGACTTCATGAACCTCACCGAGATCACTGAGAAGGCCCTCGTGATCCTCAGGTTCTACAACGAGAACAGGCACTTCACAGACGCCAT
>CAZAKG010000099.1:0-8843 GCA_964485755.1 uncultured Candidatus Bathyarchaeia archaeon
CACCATACAGTTCTACCTGAAGACCGACGCCAGGAACCCCTCGGTCACCCTGGTGGACCCCGGCCTGCTCGGGTACACCGACAGGAACACGAGGATAGACGCCAAGGTGGACTCCTATAACCCGCTGGACTCGGTCTGGATCAACTACACATCCGACGACTGGGACACGTGGAGCATCGTGGACATGGTGCAAGACGGGGAAGTGTACTACGGCTACATCCCCAAGATGGTTCTAAACGACGTCATAAAGTACAAGGTGTACGCTAAGGACGAGATCGAGAACAAGGGCTCCGCGGGCGCCTCCTACGAGGTTAAGGAGCGAGTGACCCCCGAGCTGACCGTGGACAGGATCAGTCTGTACGGCGGGGAGTCGATAACCTTCTTCGCGTCCTCCAACGTAGCCAACAAGAACCACGTCCTCAGGATACAGGGCGCCGCGAGCAAGGACATCACAGTGGCCACCGACACCGCCGGAGCCTTCGAGTACACATACAAGCCGCCCGTGACCGGGTCATACACCGCGTCCCTCGTCTACGTCGGCGACGCCGTGTACCATCGAGCGACTTCTTCGGCCCAGGAGTTCACGGTGGCTAAGAGGGAACTTGCTGTGGCTTGCAGCGTGAGCCCCCTCCCGGCCAAGCAGACGAGGCCCCTCACAATAACGGGCTCCGTGTCCCCCCCCATGGCTGGGGTCCCGGTGAACATCGTCATCGTGTCCCCCGAGGAGAGCTTCGTTGAGAGCGTCACCACCTCAGCGGCGGGAACCTTCTCAACGACCATAACACCCAACATCACAGGCAGCTGGGAGACGCTTCCACAGGTGCTATCCACCGCCTACAACTCGCCGTCCCAGGGTGGCCTCGTAAGCTTCCAGGTTGTGCCTCTAAGCATCCCGGAGGTCATCATGTACAAGGCCATCGAGTTCACGCAACCGCCGCTGATCATTGTGCCAGCTGGCCTCGCGGTCGCGGCGGTGGCAGGCGTGGAGGTGAAGACCGGCGTCATACGGGGGGCCCTGGGTAACGGTAAAGGTAAGGGTAAAGGTAAGGATAAGGGAAAGGAGGCCACATCGGACGTTAAGGAGCCTCACGAGGAAGACGAGGGCGCCTCCGGCTACAAGCGTCGCAGCTCCCGCGAGTCAAATAAAGGCGTCGCCCAGGGCTAGGGAGTCCTCGACGCTCAGCCTCCACCCGAGTGCACCCATCATGTCCAGGAGGTGCACTGGGTTGCTGGACTTGGGTATCGCCACCACGTTCTTCTGCCCCATGAGCCAGTTGAGGGCCACCTGCGCCCGGGTCTTCCCGTAGCGTTCAGCCACCTCGTCCATTGTTCTGTTACCCGGCCTCGTGAGGGCGCCTTTGCCGAGGGGGCTGTACGCGATCAGTGTGGAGTTCTCCCTCTGCATGTAGGGGAGGAGGCTCACCTTGGGCTTCTGGTCGGCCAGGCTGTACTCCACCTGGTTGGCAACCAGCCTGCGGTCGCTCAGGAACCCCTGGGCCTCCCTCATGAGCTCCCAGCTGAAGTTGCTCACGCCGATGAACCGCGTGTAACCCTCCTCGGCGCAGTGTTCCATGGCGGCCATGGTCTCGCTGAGGGGTGCCTCTGGGTTGGGCCAGTGGACCAGGTATAGGTCAACGTAGTCCATCTTGAGCCGCTTCAGGCTCTTTCTCATACTCTCCACGAGGTCCCCGCGGCGGAGGTTGGTCCTCCAGACCTTGGTGGTTATGAACAGGTCGCCGCGCTCGTAGGATTCAGCAGCTTCCCCCACCAGCTCCTCGGCGTGGCCTGCGCCGTAGTACTCGGCGGTGTCTATGTGGGTTAGGCCGAGCTCTATTGCCATCCTGATGGCCGTCACCTGCTCCTCGTCCCAGCGGTGGTCCTCGATCTGTCTACCGCCCATGCCCCATGTTCCGAGGCCGAGCGCGGGTATCTCAACGCCTGGGACTAGTTCACGGTGCTCCATCAAGCCTTTCATCAAATAGTTTGTCTAGGCACCGGATAGGGTTTTGGGTTATATACAGGCCTCCTCCGGCTCAGGCTCCTGCTGCACGTGTTTCCCCTCAGGGACGTAGAGGTAGATGATGGGCATCCTGACTAGGCCGTCGACGATGACCATGACCACGAACGGGGCCAGCTTGCTCACGCTGTCCCACAGCCAGCCGCCGATTATGCTCGCAGGGACGGCCAGCAGGTTGAAGGCCGCGACGCTCAAAGCGGTCATCCTGGCCCTCTGGTTGTGGTTAACCAGCTCGGCCTCCTCTGCCTGCCAGGCTACGCCTGTGGCGTCGCTCAGCCCCATGAGGACCCAGGCTGCTATCAGGAAGGCCTCGCTCTGGCCCAGCGTGAGGAAGATCGTGGCCGCCGTGTACATGATTATCCTTCCCCCTATGATCATCTTCTTCCTGCCCACGGAGTCCGTTAGTCTCCCGGCGACTGGCGATGCCAGTATCTGGATCAGGCTCCGGGCTGTGACCATGTAGGCGATCACCATGGCAGAGGCCCCGTGGACGGCAGCCGCGTACACTATCCAGAAGGGCCCCGCGAGGCCTATGCTGAGGCTGCCGAGGCTCTTCATTCCCACCCAGGACCGTACGCCCTTTCTTCCCAGGACGTTGCCGTAGTCGTCGATCATGGTTCTCAGGTTAAGCTTCCTCTGGGGCTGGGTCGGCACCCTGTCGCCGAGTAGCCTCCAGACTATGAGCAGGGCTGCGGCGAGGAGGACGGCCTGGGCCAGGTACACTGGCCTGATCCCTTCCACGGTCAAGCCGCCGCTAAGGCTGACAAGCTGGCCGCCCACGAGCCCGGCGAAGAGCATGGGTGTGAGTATGAACATGTTGGCGAGGCCGTAGACGGTGCCTCTCTGCTTGTTCCTGATGCTGTTGGCGAACATGGCGGTCCACGCCGGCGATATTATACCGTCCGCGAAGCCCGCGAACACGAAGGCGGGGATCAGCCAGTACAGGCCGCCGGCCATCAGGTAGGTCAGGGGGACGAGTATACCTATGAAGGCGCCTATCAGGAACATGTGCTTCCTGTTGAGCCTGTCGGAGAGCCAGCCAGTGAACATGGCGGCGAAGGCTGTGAGTCCTAGGCTGAGGCTTGTGAGGAGACCCAGCTGGGTGCCCGTGGCGCCCAGTGCGATGATGAATATGCTGTTGTAGGGGTTGAGGTTGACGACGAAGTTAGCTATGCTGGACCTGGTGAAGATCACCTTCAGGTCCTTGGACAGCCCATTGTAGAAGCTCTTTAGTTCCTGCGTGGTCTTCATCGTTGTCTCTGCGCGTCCCCGGAACCTTGGTCATGGTTCTCTGTGGTCTCAAGGGAACCTGATTTTAAACATTCCTTTTTTACGATCTATATGAATGCGCCTTTTTTTGATGCATACAAGTTAATTTAGTGAATAAGAAAAGGGGTGGCTTGATCTCTTTGCCTCAATCATTCGACGAGCTTCTTCATGAACTCAGTGTACTCTTTCCTGTCTATTGTGGGCTTGAACCCCTTGATGACCTTCTTCGCCGCCTTGGCGTCGTCGTACAGGAGATCGATCACCGAGACCGCCAAGGCCTTCGCGGGCCATATGTACTGCTTCACCGGGTCCACTATCTTGACGTGCCTGCTATGGCCAGCCCCCTCGGTGCCGGCCATACCCACGCTGCTGGTGGGCATTATGCAGCTGTAGTCGCCCATGTCGGTGCTGCCTGTGCTGTGCTCCCTGTGCTTGATCTCCTTGGCTCCGACAAGCTCGGTGCAGGATGCCACTATCACCTTCTCCAGGTTGGCGTCCCTCGTGTAGGGCATGTAGCCCGGGTGGTCGTCTATCTCTACCTCTGCTCCTACGGCCATGGCGCCCGCGCGAAGAGCCTTGTTCACCTTCCTGTTTGCGTCTATGATGGCCTCCACGGTCCTGCCTCGGACGTAGCTCTCCATCCTGACGTCCGCGGGGACGTTGTTCACGATCTCGCCGCCCTTGGTTATGATGGGGTGGACCCTTATTGTGTCCTCGTCCTTGAATGTCTCCCTGTTGGCGTGGATGCCCATGAGGCCCAGCATGGCCGCGTTCAAGGCGTTGATGCCCTCGTGGGGTGCCCCCCCGGCGTGGGCCTCCTTGCCGATGTAGTGGACCAGCTTGCCGATGAACCCGTTGTTGGTGCCACCGACTCCGATGAGCTCCGTCTGGTCGAAGGCGCTGTGGCTCCCTATGCAGATGTCCACGTCATCCATCTCGCCAAGGCGTATGAACTCCTGTTTGCCCCCGAAGAACTCCAGTTTCCCCTCCTCCCGGAGCCTGTTCCTGTAGTCGATCTCTATGTACTCCTCGGCTGGGACGGTGACCATGACCACCTCGCCGGCCAGGTGCTCCTTGATGACGTCGAGGCCGAAGCCCGCGCCCAGCATGGCGGCCATCTGGCTGTGGTGGCCGCAGGCGTGTACGTTCCCTGTTTCAGGATGGCTCTCAGGGTGAACAGGTATGTGGAGGGCGTCCAGCTCCCCCACTATGCCTACACTGGGCCTGGAGCCGTCGCCCTTCAGGTAGGCTTTACTGCCCGTGATGGCTATCTTGTTCTTGTACCGCCAGCCCATCTTCTTGTACTTCTTCTCGGTGAGTTCCGCGGTCTTGAACTCCTTGAAGCCCAGCTCAGGGTACTTCCAGATCACTGTGGCGTACTCGATAATCTCGTCCGCCCTACGATCGATCTCGGCCAGTGCCTTTGCCTTTAATTCCGCCTTATCCATAGTTATCGGGTGAAATTTAGCTTCTATGTGAATATAAGATGTGGTAGCTCCTGACGCTAATCCTCCTATGGGCCCTCAAGGACAGAGACTCTGGCTCTCACCATGCTGTACAGCTTCACGCTCAGTAAGCCACCGAGGGCCGCACCAGAAAGGAAGGCGACCGCGTACATGAAGGCGAAGACCTCTGGTGGATAAGGCATGAGCAGCACGAACTGCAGGAACGCCACGTTACTGGCCGAGGCGAGCCCGCAGCCTAAACTCAGGGCCGGAGTTGAATCATACCCCGCTAGGTACAACGCAGCGTCGATGACCAGCCCCTGAGCCGAGCTTATGAGGATGACCGGTAGCCCATGGAAGCTAAACAGGACCGCCTCCAGTAAGCCTTTCACGGTGGCCGTCGCCACCGCTGCCCCTCGTCTCCGGACCAGCAGAGAAGCCAGCACAACTGTTATGAGGTGGAGCCCCGCCAGAGCCTGGCCGGTGCCCAGAGGAAGAGCCGGGATAACTTTCATGTAGTTGCCTGCGTAGCCGATGGGCACGCTGAGTACGGCTCCAAGGGAGCTGAAGATAACGATCACGGAGAGCTGCTTAGTGCCGTACCTCATCTTGTGTCAGACCAGTAATACAATTAGGCAAGCTTAAAGTTAGCCTAGAGCCATCTGTGACTGAAGCCTCCGCGAGGAGCTCGGCGCGGCTCTACCAGCCTTGGACCCGTGCCCCCAGAACCAATATTAGCTTGGGCTGTTCTTTTTGTTGAGGCGAATACGCTTTGAAGCTACTGGAGTACGAGGCTAAGGAATATTTCAGGAAGTTCAACATACCCACGCCCGAGGGCCGCATGGTGACCACGGCCGAGGATGCTGTGGCCGCTGTAAGGGAGATGGGTAGACCCGTAGTCATTAAGGTTCAGCTACCTGTGGGCGGTAGGGGTAAGGCAGGCGGCGTCAAGTTCGCTGACACGCCGGAGGAGGCCGGGAGGGCCGCCTCTCAGCTTCTAGGCATGAAGATCAAGGGGCTGACCGTTGAGAAGCTGTACGTCGAGGAGAAGATCAGGATCGTCAATGAGGTTTACCTAGGCATAACGGTGGACCGCAGCAACAGATGCTACGTTGTCTTGGCGTCTAGGGAGGGGGGCATGGACATCGAGGAGGTGGCCGCTAAGACGCCTGAGAGGATAGTGCGCCACAGGGTTGACCCCGTGCTGGGCCTACGGAGCTACCACTGTAATCTTATAGCTAGGCGCCTCGGCTACGGCGACAAAAAGATGCGCCAGTTCGCCGCCTTCGTATCCAGACTCTACGAGCTCGCTATGGGTATGGACGCTGAGCTCACAGAGATCAATCCCCTTGCCGAGGTGGAGGACGGTTTCATGGCGGCGGATGCCAGGTTCAACGTGGACAACAACGCCCTCTACAGGCACGTGGAGCTAGAGGAGAGGCTCCTACACAGCTACCAGGGGGAGCTGACGGAGCGTGAGATGGAGGCCCGCGCCATGGACCTCTCTTACGTGGAGCTGGACGGCAACATAGGCGTCATAGGCAACGGCGCCGGCCTCACCATGGCCACCCTGGACACTGTGATGCTCCACGGCGGCAGGGCCGCCAACTTCCTTGACCTGGGGGGAGGGGCCACTCCGGAGCGCATCGGCAAGGCTGTGAAGTTCGTCTTAGAAGACGAGAGGGCGAAGGTCTTATTCGTGAACGTCCTCGGCGGCATCACCCGCTGCGACCACACCGCGGAGGGCATAGTGTCCGCCCGACGCGACCTGGGCTCAACGAAGCCTGTGGTGGTCAGGATGATGGGAACCAAGGAGGCGGAGGGCAAGGCGATACTGAAGAGGGCCGGCATAGAGACTCTTGACACCATGGAGGAGGCGGCTGACATGGCCGTGAGGCTCGCAGGAGGCAACTAGCATGGTCAGGTTCATTGACAGGGATACGCGCGTCATCGTTCAGGGTCTGACCGGAGCCCAGGGCCAGTTCCACGCGCGCCTCATGAAAGAGTACGGCACCAAGGTTGTGGCGGGCAGCGTCCCCGGAAAGGGCGGCCAGGTGTTCGAGGGTACACCCGTCTACGACACAGTCGCCGAGGCCCAGGAAGAGCATGAGATAGATGCCTCCATAATCTTCGTCCCGGCCCCCTTCGCCCTGGACGCGGCGCTGGAGGCCGTGGAGGCCGGCCTGGACCCCGTGGTGGTCATAACGGAGGGCATCCCAGTCAGAGACAGCATAGAGCTCGTGGCCAAGGCCAGTCTCAAGGGGACTACCATCATAGGCCCCAACACGCCGGGCCTCATAAAGGCCGGGGAGAGCAAGATGGGCATCATGCCCGCCCAGGTTTTCAGGAGGGGGAACATGGGCATCATAAGCCGCAGCGGCACCCTCTTCTACGAGATCGCGGCCCACATAACCCGCGTCGGCCTGGGGCAGAGCACCTGCGTCGGCCTGGGCGGGGACCCCGTCGTCGGCCTCGACTACGTCGAGGTGCTCAAATGGTTCCAGGACGACTCAGAGACGGAGGCCGTGGCGCTCATAGGCGAGATCGGCGGAGACGCCGAGGAGAGGGCCGCCAGGTTCATAATGGATGGCGGCTTCACCAAGCCCGTCGCCGCGTACATCGCGGGGCGCGCCGCGGTCCCCGGGAAGCGGATGGGCCACGCCGGCGCCATAATCCAGGGAAGCAGCGGCACAGCTGAGAGCAAGATGAGCACACTGAGGAAGGCGGGTGTGACCGTGGGCGAGCTGCCCAGCCAGGTGGCTGAGGCCCTCAAGGCCCTCCTCTAGTCCAGTAGCTCAAGGATCTTCTCCAGCATCCTGTATGTGAGGCCCCAGACCACGTCGCACCCGACCCTGAAGACGGGGCCCTCCCACCCCTTGACCGTAGCCTGGGCTCGGGAACCCCTCAGGGCGGTCAGCGGGACCCACATGTACTTGGTCAGCTCGTAGTTGAGGTGCACCTCTGGGGCCTCGTCTAGCCTGTAGATTATGGGCTGGACGCACAGGGTCCTGCGCACGCTGGAGAAGAGGGGCTCCATGAAGCCTGCGGCGCTGGCTTCGTTGAGGTCTATGCCCGTCTCCTCCCGGACCTCCCTCGCCACCGTGTCCAGGAGGCTCCTGTCGCCCGGCGTCTTCTTCCCCCCAGGGAAGGCCATGTCCCCGCTCCAGGGGTCACCGGGGACCTCGGCCCTCTTGACTAGAAAGAACTCCAGGTCGTCAGCGGTGGGCCTGACGAGGATGGCTACCGCTGCGTGGGCCGACTCGTCGGGGCTCGGTCTGAGCCTGCCCGCCAACCTGCTGAAGCTGTCCTGGGGCCGCAAACGTTGTCCCTTCTGATTCGTGTGATTGCCAGTCTAAAACGTTGCGATTAGGAGGGTGTCATGGGAAAGATGTTGATCCTGTGGGGCTGAGCATTGAGGGAGGTCCCTACTTCTTGAGGAAGTTGGGGTTGGTGGAGTCGTACTTGTCTGCGTCAGCCTTGTCACCGGTGATGGGGCCCAGCCACTTGTCTGCGTCGTCCCTCTTCCAGTCCCCCATCTTGGTATGGGCCTTGATATAGTTGGCCGGCATTGGGTGGGTGCCCACCTTCACGGGGAGCCCCACAACGTTCTCGATGTAGCTCCTGTGGTCCTCGATGTACGGGCATACGGGGTAGCCAGCCAGGTAGCAGCTGGCCAGGTATATCTCCTCGGCCCCGTACCTCTTCATGTCGGCGGGCGCCGACTCCAGGCGCTCGCCGGGGCAGCCCCCGCAGGCCATCCAGCCCACCACCTCGATGGGCTCGTCCTTGGGGTACTTGGCGAAGGCGCCGTCGCGCTCGATGATGGACTTGAAGCACTTGTTGCCTGTGCATGTGCGGTTGCGGTCGCAGATGATTACGCCGATCTTGGCCATATTGATCAGATGAGGGTGCTGGATTCATCTAATTAACTTGTGGGTTTGGTGGGGGAGAGATGGGCTAGAGATGCTCACTTCACGTGAACCCTAAGCTTCAATAGACTTTTATTGTTATTCTGAGTATGTGTAAACTGGTACAAGTTGACGAGGGGCGTTCTGCGCCTAACTTTCTTCACGATTCTCTTACTCGCCCCCTTGGCTCAGCTTGAACAGGGC
>CAZAKG010000100.1:0-8702 GCA_964485755.1 uncultured Candidatus Bathyarchaeia archaeon
TCGTGATAATCGAGGCGACGGGCCTGGGCCAGGTGAACAAGACCCTGTGGCCCGCCGTCGCGAGGGCCAGTAGGGACGGCGTCGTCGTCGGGATCACGAGCCAGTGCGTCTGGGGTCGCGTCAACCTTAACGTGTACAGCCACGGACGTGAGCTGGTGGACAGGGGCGCCGTGCCCCTAGGGGACATGCACGGGGAGACCGCCTACGTGAAGCTCAAGTGGTGCCTGGGGCAGACAGACGACGCCGATGAGGCGAGGAGGCTCCTGACAGCGAACCTGGTGGGCGAGTTCAACCCCAGGACGCCGTACATGGGAGGCGCCGCGTGATGGACTACGGCAAGCTGGGGCTCACCGTCGGCATCGAAATACACCAGGAGCTGGCGACGCGGCACAAGCTGTTCTGCTCGTGCCCGCCCAGACTCAGCGACAAGGAACCCGATTACACCTTCACACGGAAGCTCAGGCCCAGCCAATCCGAGCTGGGGGAGATCGACCCCGCCGCCCTGTTCGAGTTCCTCAAGGGCAAGACCATAGTCTACGAGGCCCACCACGAGACCAACTGCCTCGTGGAGATGGACGAGGAGCCTCCGGGGCCCCTGGACGCCGAGGCCGTGGACATAGCCCTCATCTTCACACTGATGACGGGGGGCGCACCCGTGGATGAGGTGCAGGTCATGAGGAAGACCGTGGTGGACGGCAGCAACACCGGCGGCTTCCAGCGCACCAGCGTCGTAAGCCTCGGCGGCGAGATCAAGGCCGCCGGCAAGACGATCCACTTGGAGCAGGTGGCCATCGAGGAGGACGCGGCACGGAAGACCGGGGAGGAGGGGGACACCATCACGTACAGGCTGGACAGGCTCGGCATACCCCTCATAGAGATCACGACCGCCCCCGAGATACACTCGCCGCAGGAGGCTTACGAGGCCGCGGCCCGCATCGGCGCCATACTCAGGGCCACGGGCATGGTGAGGAGGGGCCTGGGCACCATCAGGCAGGACGTGAACGTCAGTATAAGGGGCGGAGCCATCATCGAGATCAAGGGCGTCCAGGACCTGGGGCTCCTTCCGACGGTCGTCGAGTACGAGGCCCAGCGGCAGACGGCCCTGCTTGAGGTCGCCGAGGAGCTCAAGAAGCGGGGCGTCAGGGAGAGCCGGTTGAAGAAGGAGGCCCTGGACGTCTCGGACGTGTTCAGGGAGACCAAGAGCAAGGTCCTGTCTGGAGCCCTGAAGAGGGGCGGGGTGGTGCTGGCAGTTAAGCTGCCTGGCTTCGCTGGCCTCACGGGGAGGGAGCTGTGCCCTGGGAGGAGGCTGGGCACCGAGATGAGTGACCACGCCAAGTTCATGGGCAACGTCAAGGGGATATTCCACACGGACGAGTTCCCAGGGTACAGCGTCACGGAGGAGGAGGTCCAGGCTCTGAGGGAGGCCGCCGGGGCAGGAGCAGGTGACGCCGTGGTCATCGTCGCCGACGAGCCTGACAGGTGCAGGGCGGCCCTCGTGGCCGTGGTGGACAGGGCGGGGCAGGCGCTGGTGGGCGTCCCAGCCGAGACCCGGGCGGCCAACCCGGACGGCACCACACGCTTCACCAGGCCCCGCCCAGGCGCAGCCAGGATGTACCCCGAGACAGACGTCAAGCCCATCCAGATCACAGCCGATAAGGTCAACCAGTTGAAGGCCGCGCTCCCAGAGATGCCGGAGGCGAAGCTCAGACGCTTCATGAAGGAGTACAGCCTGAACGAGAAGCTGGCCACCCAGATCGTGGACTCCGACTACCTGGGACTGTTCGAGGAGCTTGCCGCGGAGGGCCACAGCACGACGCTGCTGGCAGTCACCCTCACAGAGGACATGACGAAGCTGAGGCGCGACGGCGTCCCCGTGGAGGGGCTCACCGACGACGCCTTGAGAGGGGCCTTCGCCCTCGTGAAGGAGGGCGCCACCGTCAAGGAGTCCCTGCCAGACGTGTTGACGTGGCTCGCCAAGCACCCCGACGAGGGCGCCGGGGACGCTCTGAAGGCCATGGGCCTAGAGGTCATGAGCGTAGCCGAGTTGGGGGCACTCATCGAGGCCGTGGTTGAGGAGAAGGCGGGCCTAGTGGCTGAGAGGGGCATGGGCGCACTGGGGCCGCTCATGGGGGTCGTTATGGGGCAGGTGAGGGGCAGGGCCCGGCCGCAGGACGTGCAGAGGCTGCTGCAGGCGGCCGTCAGGGCCAGGGCCCAGCCCTCATAAGTATTATAAACGGTCTTACAGCTTATTATGGTATCAGAGTTCTGCGGTGGTAGCGTGTCTGAGCCCTCTTTCCGCCTCAAGGTCCGCATAGGCAACGTGGAGGTGGAGCTGGGGGGCGAGAGGGAGGAGGTGCTGGCCACCCTGGACGACCTGGACCTCATAGTGGGTAAGGTATCCAAGGCGTTCAGCGCAGAGCAGCCTCACGTCAAGGCGCCCAGGGCCGAGCCCCAGGCGTCCATTGAGAAGTTCCCCAACATCCAGAGGACCAGCCAGTGCAGCGAGGCCGTGCAGGGGCTCCTCGAGTCGGATTGGGGCAAGACGCCCCGCATGATTGGGGAGCTGCGCCGCGCCATGGAGGCCAATGCAATATACTTCCCCAAGACCACCCTGAGCGGGGTTCTCGTCTGGATGGTGAAGAAGGGGAGCCTGCGCAGGTGGAAGGACAAGAAGAGGGGCTACCTCTATATGCTGAACAGGGAGGAGGCCGCCGTTGCCCAGGCTCAAGGTTAGCATAAAGACGAGCTACGGGGAGATCGAGGTCTCGGGTGAGAGCCCCGGCGAGGTCATGGAGGGCTTGGGGTGGCTAACATCCGAGTTCGTGGCGGGCGTCTCCGGCAAGGTCTCAGACGTGGCCGCGGCGGAAGCCGAGGACAACCTTAAGGGCATCGTCAGGGTTGGCCGCGACGGTCCCACCATCGTGACGCGGGAGGAGCTGAGCCACTACGAGAGCATCGGCCTCATCCTATACGCCATGAAGGATCACGAGGCCACCGGCAAGATGATCAGGGACAGGCTCTCGTCCAGCGGCAAGAGCATCACCGTGGCGGCTAGGCTCCACGAGATGAGGCGGAGGGGCCACGTGTTCCAGCCCGACGGCAAGGGCAGCGAGTACAGGCTCACTGAGAGGGGCGTCAAGTGGGTCGAGGAGGAGGTCCTGCCCAGGTTCAGCCAGGATTAGTTTGTCTTCTTCCGGTCCCGGTAGAGCTCCATTGTGGTGACCAGCAGCATCATGACGACGCCCTTGCTGTCCACATTGTAGCCGCCGTCCCTGAAGGTGCTCCTCTGAACCATGTCCTTCTCAAGGAGCTTGGCCACGGCCCTCTCCGTGGCCTTGGGGGTGAGTGCCAGCTCGTCGCTGATCTCCTTAACGGTCATTGTCCTGCCCGTGTTAAGGAGGTGGTAGAAGACCATGAACTGGCTAGGCGCCTTCTGCAGGCCCAGCAGGGTCTCCATCTTTCCCTTCATCTCCCCCAGCTGTTGCTCAGACACTTTCGTTCACCCTACTTTTCCTTTGGTCGTCTATAAAGTTTCATCAGTATGTCGTACGGCGTGGTGAGCGCCGCGTAGCCGTCTCCCCTGGACTCCACAAGCCCGTCCCGCTTGAGCTCCGCGAGCCTGGCTCGGACGCTGCTGCTGTTCTCCCCCAGCTCCCTGCTGATGTCGATGGGCTTCATGGCTTGGCCCCTGAACGTGAGGTGGACAAGTATCTTGAAGGCCGAGGTCCCAGGGTCCAGCTCATCCAGCTTCATGCGGGGTCACTCGAAGTACTTCTTCAGCAGCTCAACGAGTATGGGGCCCAGGCGGTACCTGTAGACGCCGCGGCTTACGCGCTCCACAAGCTCCTTCTTGTTGAGGTTGAATAGGGCTATGTTGACTGCGTTCACCGTCAGACCCAGCCTGTCGGCTATCTCCTGGCTGCTCATGGGGTCCCCGCTCTGGACCAGCATTATGAGGACGTCGCGCTGGCTGTCCGCCCGCTTGAGGCCCTCCAGCTCCTCGGAACCCATCCCCAACCCTCCGGCTACTTCTGCTGCGCCGCGTACAGGTGCGAGACGATGTCCGTGAAGGACACGAGGCTCCTGTATGAGCCGTCCTCATGCTGTCGCACGTAGCCCTTGTCCAGCAGCGTCCTCAAGGCCGGCCTGACGGTGCCGGGGGCTATGCCCGTCTCGGTGCTTATGTCGTTGGGCTGGCTGGGGCCGCGGAAGGCCAGGTAGACCAGGACCTTGAACTGGCTGGTGGTGGGCGACACGTCCCTGAGGACCCTGTCCCAGTTCTCGCTCACGCCGTCTTCCCCTGCTCAAGTGCCTCGACGCGCGCCATGAGGTTGAGGAGGATGCCCGGGACGCTGGGCGCGTAGCTGCCTCTGCCCGAGCGCTCGAGGAGTCCCTCCTCGGCGAGCTTGGCGAAAGCGGCCTTCACGCTGTTGTAGTTGGCGCCCAGCTTCTCGGCCATCTCTGTGGGTCCGAGGGCTGGGTTCCCCAGGAACTCCTTGAAAATGGTTTCTTTCAGGCTCTGATTCTTGCTCATCTTTCTGGTTGTCACCTCTGTGTAAAGAGGTATTTAACTTTACTTTTGGGGTCAACGGATTTTTACATTGATAGGCATCGATGTACGAGCGTCTTAATTTCTGAATATATAAATAAAATGGCTTAAAACAGAAATTACGCTCAGAGGCATCGCAACGGTTAAATATCGAGGAAAGAAAGGGTTGTACATCGACTGTTTTCAATGGATGTGATGCCTTGGTGCTCGCGGTCAAGGAACGTAACGATCTGGTGGACCCCACGCCGCGGGCCCAGAGCCTCAGCCTCAGCATAAGGAACCTGCTCCTCAACGAGATCACGGGGGATGTGCTGACCGAGGCGCCGCTCGTTAAGGAGCTGGCCGAGAGGATCAGGCGCGAGATGAATATAGTCATGCTCAGGAAGCGGGAAGCCTTCACCTACGTGGCGGGGGTGGACGCGGGGAGCCAGGTGATACCGCTGGCGTCCAGGCAGTACGCCGTCGTCGGAGCCCTCGTGTACACTCTGCCTCAGGGTGGTCGGTTCTACCTGCCGCCTGAGAGCATGTGTATGCCCTACTCTGTGGGGGGCGGAGGCTTCGGCGGCTCCGTGAACCTGCGCCGCGAGGCCCGGCTATACGAGACGGCGCGGGAGTTCCTGGTGGGCGGCGGAGAGGTGGAGCTCATGCTCGTGGACGGGCCTCTGGCTCTGAGCGGCTGGTGGGGGGCAGCAGGCAGCGAGGCTGAGAGGAGGCGGCTGGTGGACGCGTTAAACGGGCTGCTGAGGGTGTGCAGGGACAGGGGCGTGGCCGTGGCTGGAGTCGTGAAGCGCCCCAGCGCCCGGTACCTGGTCCACTACCTGGGGCTGGGCGCCGAGACGGACCTGAGCGACAGCTATTTGATGCACCAGACCTTGGTGCCGGGGGAGCGCACCGACATATTCAGCCCAAGGACGGCGCTGCGCATGGCGTCCCGGGGCAGCCCTATGATGGACGTTGTCCAGGAGCCTGTGTACGGGTTCTACTGCAGGCTGACCCGGGAGTGGGACGTGCCACCCATCAGGGTTGACCTCCCCGCGTTCTGCCTGGGCCAGGTGGACGACGTGGCGGACTACTGCTACGCCACGAGCCTCTGGGGCGGCATCCCTCTGCCCATCGTCAGGGCCGACGAGGAGGTGAAGGTGAGCCGCCGCTTCATCGGCGACGTGTACTCAGAGATCGTGAGCAGGGTGGGCCGCGAGACGGGTGACTTGTCCCCGCTGGCTCCGTACTGGGGTGAGGGCGAGTGGATGGCGGGCTGAAGGTCGGGCACACGTACAGCCAGACCGGCGAGTACGGGATAAGTGAGATCACGGTGCTGCTTCTTAGGGGCCTTGAGCTGGCGAAGGGCGACCTGGTCTACATAGAGCACCCGAAGAACGGTTGCCCCGTTGTCTACCAGGTGACCAGGGTCTACCCGCATAAGCGTGTACGGGAGTACGAGGAGGCGCTCCTCAGGGACGGCCGCGTCATCGACGACTTCGAGGATAGCACCCTCCACGCCGATGCGTATCAGTGGGGTTGGATGGACGAGGGCGGAAGCCTCAGGCCGCTGAGGTATCCCCTCCAGCCCAACACGCCCGTGTACATGGCCGAGAGGGACATCATCGCCCAGTTCACCAAGCCCAGCGGCGACTGGAGGATACTGCTGGGGACGGACCCGGGCACCGACTTGGACGTGGAGCTGGGCATGTACAGCCTCATCAGGCAGAGCTGCCTCATCTGCGGGGCTGTGGGCACCGGGAAGACCACGACGGCCTTGACCATGGTGGCGCGTGCAGCCGCCGCGGACCCGCCGGTCCGGTTCTTCATAGTGGACAAGGACGGGGAGTACACGAGCCTCCAGGAGCGGCTGGGCTCGGATAAGGTTCTGCGCGTCCCCTGGAGCAGGTTCTTCGAGCCCGGCGGCATCCCATGGGAGGACTACGTGGCGGAGTTCGGGTGGCAGAAGGGCTGGTGGAACGCCAAGATACTCATACAAGCGCTGAAGATTCTGTACGCCCAGGAGGTGGCTGTGACCAAGGAGAACCTGCGCAGGGCCCTGGAGCACGTTCACCCGGAGAAGCTGGGGTTCAACAAGAAGCCCGAGGAGTTCGAGGCGTACCGGATGCAGGTTGTGAGCAGCGTCGGCACCAGCCGGCTCATACCCGACGGGGACATGGAGCCCCTGGACCCCGTGGAGCTGTTAAGGGATCGTCGGGTGGTTCTCATGGACCTGAGCGCGGGGAAGGACACGTGGGACCAGAAGCACTTGGTGGTGGCCCAGGTGCTGCGCCGCATATTCGGTGAGGCGCTGGAGAACCGCAAGTTCGGCTGCATCATAGTGCTGGAGGAGGCCATGTACTACGCGCCCCAGCGCGGCGTCTTCGAGATCGGGGAGAAGGAGAGCCGGGGCAAGCTGCTGGGGGTCATCAAGGAGATCGCTACCAACGGCGGCAGGAACGGCGTGGGGCTGTGGATCGTGACCCAGAGGCTGAGCACCGTGGAGAAGACCGTGGTGACCCAGTGCGCCAACAACGTGGTCTGCCACGGCTTGGAGGACGTTGACAAGGCGCGGATCGCTGAGATCATGGGGAACGAGTTCGCGGAGCTCATAGGCGACCTGCCGCCCGGGGAGGCCATAGTGAAGGGGACGGCGCTCAGGTGCCGGTTCCCCATATGGGTGAAGGTGCTGGCCGAGGTGTACCCGGCTTCGAGCCTGAGCACCCCCATGAGCAGGTTCATCCACATGGAGGCCGCGGGCAGGGAGCAGGTGCCCGCCGACGACTAATTAAGAGGCTGAAGCCATTAATTATTGGATATGTCTCACCGGCTCTACCCTGAGCGCCTCATGGTGGGCGTGGGCGTCCTCATAGAGAAGGATGGAAGATATCTTCTGATCAAGAGGGCTGCTGACCCCGACAAAGGCATGTGGTCTGTGCCGGGGGGCCTCGTTGAGGTGGGTGAGAGGGTCAGGGACGCCGCCGTCCGCGAGGCGCTGGAGGAGACGGGGCTCCGGGTAGAGTTGGTGGACCGCCTCGGCGTGGTGGACAAGATCATGCGGGACGACGAGGGACGGGTCAGGTACCACTTCATCATAGTCCAGTTCCTGGCCAGGATCGTTGAAGGCGAAGTCAAGGCCATGGACGACGCCCTGGAGGCCCGGTGGGCGGAGCCCTCCGAGTTCAGGTCCTACGAGCTCACGGCATCCCTCAGGGAGTTCCTCAAGGAGATCGGGCTCTACCCGACAGCCTGACTCATGACAGCTCTTTGACCCGCATGATGGCTCATTGAATGCGCTTTTAATGCGCACAGCTTGGCTTTGATGCATGAGGCCCAGCGCCAGATGGGTGGCAGTCGTCGCGTTCGTGTTCGTCGCCGCTGCCGCCGCCTATATGCTTGTTCCCGGGATTCTAGACGGCGATGAAGCCCCTGAGAGCGACGCGGCCCTCGTCCTGGTTGAGAGGAGCGGCCGGTTCACAATACTGTACGACAACATTCCCTTCAACAGCAGCTGCGCCACCGAGTGGGGCTTCAGCTGCCTGGTGGAGCTGGGCAACGAGACCATCCTCTTCGACACTGGGGGAGACGCGGAGGTGTTCGCCCATAACGTGGAGGCGCTGGGCGTTGACCTGGCCGAGGTCGATCATCTGGTACTGAGCCACGGGCACAGTGACCACGTGGCGGGCCTCGACGTGGTGCTGGATGCCGGCGGCGACTTAACCGTTTATCTCCCAAGGTCGTCCCCCTCCCACCTCAAGAGCAGTGTGAGGGGGAGCGGGGCCACCCTGGTGGAGACGTGGGACGCGACGCTCATATGCCCCGGGGTTGCCACCACAGGGGTCCTGGAGGCCGAGCCCGACGAGCAGGCCCTCGTGGTGAACACGGGCGAGGGGCTGGTCCTCATCACGGGGTGCAGCCACCCAGGAGTCCAGAACCTGGTCAGGGCGGCGGAGGAGGCGACGGGCTTGGAAGTCTGCCTCGTCTTCGGCGGCTTCCACCTGGGTGATGCTAGCAGGGCTACCCTCGATAACCTGGCAGCTGAGTTCAAGGACCTGGGGGTCGAGAGAGCCGCGCCGACTCACTGCAGCGGCGACCTTGCGCGTCAGGCTTTCAGCGAGGGCTACGGGGAGGACTTCGTGGAGCTGGGTGTAGGATGGCGCATGGGCTTCTGAAG
>CAZAKG010000101.1:0-8702 GCA_964485755.1 uncultured Candidatus Bathyarchaeia archaeon
AGAAAAACAAACCCACCAACGTTAAACACTCCCTCGATAGCCGCAGCACAAACCTCACCACATACAGGCAACGTGCACGGCGGGTACCGCCGACCACCACCACCGCCAAATAACCCGGAAAAAGCCTCTGAACTCGAAAACAAGCCGGAAAACCGGGAATCGTGGTGGTGGTGACGGGACCCCCCCCTCCCCCCACGTGCACACACAAAGAAAAAGACGCCACACCAAGCTCACGAACCCCCCAACCCTCACGCATAAAAAAAGGAGGCCATCAAACCACGGGCAAAAAAAGCCCAAACCTAAAACACTATGCCTTCAGGTACTTGTCGAACCAGTCCAGCATGACCTGCAGACGCTTCTTCCTGATGCTGGGCCGCGCCGTGGACCTGAAGCTGTGCTCGCCCTCCATGAACAGCGCCAGCTTCGTCTCCTTCCCCAGGAACTTGAGGGCAGTGTAGAACTCTATGCTCTGGTCCACCCAGCACCGGTAGTCGTTCCAGCTGTGGACGAAGAGCACGGGCGTGTTCACGTCGCCCGCGTAGGTTATGGGCGACTTCTCAACGTAGACGTCCAGGTTGCTCCAGGGGCTGCCGCCCACCTGCTCGGGGCTGAAGTGGAACCCTATGTCGCTGGTGCCGAAGAAGGAGGCCCAGCTGCTGATCCCGTTCTGGCTGACCGCGCACTTGAACGTGTCCGAGTGGGTTATCGCCCAGTTGGTCATGAAGCCGCCGTAGCTCAGCCCCGTGACGCCGAGCCGGTCCTTATTGATCCAGGTGAACTTCTCCAGGGCTGCCTCCAGGCCCTTCTTTAGGTCCTCGTAGTCCCAGACGCCCCACTCTCCGCGGATGTCGGCGAACTTCTGGCTGTAGCCGTCGCTGCCCCTGATGTTGATGTATATGACGCCGTAGCCGTTTGCCGCCCAGAGCTGGTGATCGAACATCATGCTGGCCCCGAACTTGCTCTTGGGGCCGCCGTGGATGTCAAGGATGGCGGGGTACCTCTTCTTCTTCTCCCACCCGGCAGGCTTCAGGACCCAGCCCTCGACCACGGCGTCATCCTTCTGCGTGAACTCGAACCTCTGGGCGTCGCTCAGCTCCAGGTTGGCCAGGAGGTGGTCGTTGAACCTGGTGACGCAGCCGTCCGCCTCGCCCTTGACCCAGACCTCTGTGGGCTTAGTGGTCGACACCCTGGTGTAGGCGATGACGTCCTTGCTGACGGTGAACTCCTCGACGCTGAAGTCCCCGAAGACCACGGGGTCCATGTGCCCCCTCTCAACGTGGACCCTGTAGATGCCGAACTTGCTGCCATCCGAGACGGGGAAATAGATCTCTGGGCCCACCCATACAGGCTCAGGTGTGGCCGAGTGGGGGCTCCTGAGGTCGTAGTAGTGGCGCTTGCTGCACCCGCGGTCCAGGCTCTCCGTGAGGTTGGTGACCTCACTGCTCTTCGCGTCGTACACGTGTACCCCCCAGTGGGTGGGGTTCCCGTGGCTGCCGGTGTGCCCCAGTATGGCTAACTGGTCGTCCTGTGGGGACCAGCATAGGGCAGAGATCTGGTAGCCGCCTATGATTCTCTCATGTTTCCCTGTGGCTATGTCGTAGACGTATAGGTCGGACTCGCTGGGCCGCAGCTGGTCAGCTGACTTGGCGTAGGCCACCTTGCCTCCAAGGTTCCCCGCGGCGAAGCACTGGATGCTCGTGTCCCCTG
The DNA here is from genome assembly GCA_964485755.1 of uncultured Candidatus Bathyarchaeia archaeon. GTDB lineage: Archaea > Thermoproteota > Bathyarchaeia > TCS64 > TCS64 > RBG-16-57-9. The sequence continues at coordinate 1,708 of CAZAKG010000101.1, forward strand.
TCGTCATCTGGGACACTATGCCCGAGTTGACGTCTACGACGTGCAGCTGCTTGGTCTTGTAGTAGGTCCAGCCTTCGCCGTTGTACCAGAGAGGGACGGTGTCCACGATCCTGACCTCGGGGTCCTCCTCCCCGACGCCTGAGACGAAGTATATCTTGGTGCCGTACTTGTTCCACCTGGGCTGGGCCAATCCCGCTTTGACCTTAGCCACGAGCCTCGGCTCGCCCCCCCAGACCTGGACGATGTAGAGGCCGATGCCCCTCTCATCCTTCTCCATGCCCCTACGGCTCGTGAACAGTATCTGCTGCCCGTTGGGGCTCCACTGGGGGTTCGACGGGTTGCCTTCCCCGTAGAACCTTATGGGGTACCCGTTGCCGCTGTCCACCACCCATATGGTGGTAGCGTACTCGTCGCCCTGGGGCTTGCACACGACGAAGGCCAGCTTGGAGGAGTCTGGGCTGAGCTGGGGGCTGCTAACCATGTTGAAGTTGTCTAAGTCGTCTATCTCCAGTTTACGCGCCATGGGTAACGCCTGCCAATGGTTGACGTAAATCCTTCGTACATATTAATGATAGGGAACCCTGTTCCATTATCCGCAACAGAAATTATAGGTTTCAGGCTCTACCCTGGGACGCCGCCGTCCACCCGACATGGTTACTCGCCCGGATAAACTTAGGTTCTATCGACCCGGGTCGGATCAGTTACACTTTTCTTTCTAATAAGGGCTCGATGCCCCTCACTCCCATGCTCAGCAGTATGGTCTCCGAAGCGTCTCTGGCCTGTTTTCTGAAGAGGATTCGGATGATCTTACTCGCGGCCCAGTCGTGGACGTTCACCATGTTTATGGATACATAATTTTTGAAGAAAAGCCTGTGTGGACGCGGTTGCATGTGAATCGGTTACGGGTCGTTGTGCCTTCATCCCTTGCGACCAGAGCCAAGTTGAGAACATTGTCTAGTTCAGAGCCTCCGTAACCTGAAACGTCATATTCTCACGTTGCGCACCTATGCCCATGAGTATAAGAGAGAAGGAGCGGTTTCCCCTCTGCGAGGGCAAGATATACTTCAACAACGCCGTTATAGGCGCCGTCCCGGAGTCCACCATCAACGTCGTGGAGCAGTACTGGACAGACTACGTGAAGACCATGAGGGGCGAGACCGACTGGGGCAAGGGGCTAAGCCAATACTCCGAGAAGAAGAGGAACAGTAAGCGGCTTTTCGCCAAGATACTGGGCGCGGACGAGTCCGAGGTGGCCTTCCTCCCCAACGCATCCACCGGCATCAACACGGCCTTCAGCATGATCCCGTTCAAGCGGGGCCAGAACATCGTGGTCACGGACATGAGCTTCCCCATGTGCGCCGCGGTGGTCCAAAAGCAGGCGGAGAAGGGGGTGAAGCCCAAGTTCATCAAGCACAGGAAGGGCGTCATAGAGACCGAGGAGTGGGCCAAGGCCATGGACGACGACACGGCCGCGGTGATGGTGGACCAGGCTGGCTGGTTCAACGGGCTCCTCCACGACGTCGAGGCAATAGCCGAGGCGGCCCACGACCACGGAGCCTACCTCGTGGTGGACGGAACCCAATCAGCCGGCGCCATCAAATGGGACATCCACGAGAAGGGCGTGGACATGCTCGCGACCAGCTGCTACAAGTGGCTCTACGGTGGCCCCTACAACAACAGCGTCGGCTTCTTCTACACACGCGGCGACCTACTTGACGAGCTACAGGCCGAGTACGTTGGAGGCCAGACCCTGCCCCCTGAGCAGAGTGACAGAAACACCACAGACGGCTTCGACATCTACGAGTTAAAGCCTAGGAAGGAGATAGGCCGCCTGGAGATATACAACCAGTCTGAGGGCCCGTACGTGGCCGTGGAGAACAGCATGAGGCTCATACTGGGCTTCGGGCTAGGTAAGGTGGAGAAACAGATCAAACGCGTGGACACCGTGATAATCGACGGCCTGCTTGAGAGGGGCGTGGAGCTTCTGACGCCCGCGGATGAGGGGCGCCGCATATACCTCAACGCCAAGCTCCCCAACTACAAGGAGGTGTGCGAGGCACTAGCCAAGGAGAAGATCCACGTCAGCCCCAGGGTCGGGGGACTAAGGATAAGCCCAGGCGCCTACAACACAGTGGATGAGGCTGAGAGGTTCCTGGATGCCCTGAGCAAGCACCTGTAGGTTTGGGCAGCCTAATCCTTTTTTCGTTGTACCCGACACTAGACCAGCTTATATTCCCACGGCCGATAGATTCAGCCGAGTGAGCCCCAGATGAAGGCCCTTGTGGTAGGTAACGGAGCCCGCGAACACGCGATCACCAAGAAGCTGGCCGAGGATGGTGTCGAGGTCACGGCGGCAATGCCCAAGCTGAACCCGGGTATAGCGGCGCTGAGTAAGACAGTGGAGATAATGGACATCAACAACCCTGGGGGGTACAGCAGGTTCAAGGACGTTGACCTGGCCTTTATAGGGCCTGAGGCTCCGCTGGCCGCGGGCATCTCGGACACGCTGTGGGGCCTCGAAGTACCAGTGTTCGGCCCAAAGAAGGCGCTGGCTAAGCTGGAGTGGAGCAAGGCCTACGCCCGCCAGGTTCTGGACGAGAACGGGATAGAGGGGAACCCCCAGTTCAAGGTCTGCAGAAGCCTCAGGGATGTGGATGGCTTCCTGAAGGCGCACCCTGAGGTAGCCGTGAAGCCGGACGTGTTGACTGGAGGCAAGGGAGTGAAGGTGTCAGGCGACCACCTCCACAGCGTCTCGGAGGCCAGGGAGTACGCCGCCGAGCGCATCAAATCCGACGGCCTGGTTGTCCTTGAGGAGAAGCTCAAGGGCAGGGAGTTCACGCTGCAGGCCTTCACTGACGGTCACAGGGTCGAAGTTATGCCGCTGGTCCGAGACTTCAAGAGAGCCTACGACGGCGACAGGGGACCCAACACGGGGGGCATGGGTAGCTTCAGCTGCCCAGACCACGGGATGCCTGATCTGCCAGGCGGCGTCGTGGGCAAGGGCCTCAGGATCATGAGGCAGACAGTCAAAGCCATGACGTCCCGGGTGGGCGAGTACATGGGCGTGCTCTACGGCGGGTTCATGCACACAGCCGACGACGTGTACCTCATCGAGTACAACTGCAGGTTCGGGGACCCCGAGGCCATGAACGTGCTGAGCCTTCTTGAGACCCCTCTATCGGAGGTGGGCCAAGGCGTCGTCGAGTCGAGGCTACCCAAACCATTATTCGAGAAGAAGGCCACCGTCTGCGTCTACCTGGCCCCAGAGGGCTACCCGGATAACCCTCTGAAGGATCAGCCGATCCAGATCGGCAGCCTCGACGACTCGGAGGCCTACTACGCCTCCGTGTACGACGACAGAGGCGTGATCAAGACCACAACGAGCAGAGCCGTGGCGCTGCTGGGCAAAGGCGCCACCGTGCAGGAGGCCAGGGCGAAGGTCTACGGAGACGTAGCCAAGGTCCGGGGCCGCCTCCACTACAGGACGGACATAGCTGAGGGCGTCTAGGTTCAAGTTTTATAATTAAACCCCTTCAGTATATGCCGTGGGAGAGTACGTGGTAGCCCAGGAACGTAAACTCGATGAACTAGAGGCTCTTCTGTACGCGGCGGGCAGACCCATCGGCCTCACACAGATCGTGACCCAGCTCAGGCTGGAGGACGAGGCCCAGGCCTCAAGGATGGTGGACCAGCTCATGGAGGCCTACGGCGCGGAGCCCACGGCCCTGGAGATAAGGAGGCTGTCGCAGGATAAGGTCGTGCTACAGCTCAAGGCCGACTACACCAAGCCTGCCAGCAAGTACAGCATGAAGCCTCTGCTGTCCGCGGGGCCCCTGAGGACCCTCAGCTACATAGCCTACTACCAGCCCGTGGAGCAGAAGGAGATAGCGAGGGCCAGGGGGAGCCAGTCGTATAAGCATCTGGCGCAGCTGGAGGAGATGGGGTTGATCAAGAGGGAGAAGAACGGGAGGACCAGCATAGTCCGGACCACACCCGACTTCGCCGACCACGTGGGCCTGAGCCAGGACAAGGGGTCCATGAGGAGGCAGCTCCGAGGACTATTCAAGAAGCTGGAGCTGGACCAGATAGAGAAGAAGTAGCTGAATGCACTTGAGTAGGAACCGTGGTTTACTGGCTCTCGTCCTCGTGCTGGTATCTGCGGTGCTTCTTCTTTACCAGGGTGGTCTCTTGGATGGCCTGGGTCCTGAGCCAGAGGCATCGACCATCAGGGTCGCTGCCTTCAACATCCAGATCTTCGGCCAAGCCAAGAGAGGCAAGGCTGACGTGATGGAGGTGCTCTTCAGGGTCGCCAGGGAGTTCGACGTCGTGCTCATCCAGGAGATCAGGGACAGCAGCGGCGAGACCGCGCCCGCGTACCTCGCAGGGATCAATGGACTGGAGGGGCCGCCCTACGCGTACGTGGAGAGCCCCCGGCTCGGCAGGACGAGCAGCAAGGAGAGCTACGCATATTTCTGGAACACGGCCTCGGTGGACTACGTGGAGGACTCCGCCCACACCTACGACGACGCCAGGGACGTCTACGAGAGGGAGCCATTCATAGTCAGCTTCAGCGCTGGGGGATTCGACTTCACCCTCATAGGGGTCCACACCAAGCCCGAGGAGGCGCGCCAGGAGATAGGGAACCTGACCGTAGTGGCTCAGGGCGTCCTGGAAGCCGACCCGGGAGAGAATGACATCATAGTCCTGGGGGACCTGAACGCCGACGGCGGCTACTTCGACGAGGATGGACCGAGCCCCCTCAAGCTGGAGCCGTACGTATGGATCGTAAGTAACGCTCTGGACACCATGACCGAGACCGACTGGACCTACGACAGGATGGTGATAACCGGCGCGACCATACACGAGTACGTGGACGGCTCATGCACGGCCTTCTATTTTGACGACGAGTACGGCCTGAGCGGAGACATTGTGGCGGAGGTCTCGGACCACTACCCGGTCTACGCCGCCTTCAGGGTGGACCTACCCGACGACGACTAGCCCCCCACGCTTAAAGACTGGTTCACAGCACTTCATGTCATGGAGTCCCCATACCCCGTCGTCACCGTCGAGGGCTCACCTTACGAGTGCGGGCGGCAGCACGGAGAGGCGGCTAAGAGCCTCGTCCAGGCAAACATCCGCTACTACCTGGGATACTGGGAGAGGAACCTGGGCCTCAGCGTGAAGGACGTCCAAGCCAGAGCCGAGTCGCTGGCCGAGACAGTCAAGGGCTTCGACCAGACCCTCATGGAGGAGCTGCAGGGGGTGGCGGAGGGCGCCGACGCCGCCGTGGAGGACGTGTTAGCCATCAACGGGCGCTACGAGCTGGCCTGGGCCAGCCCGCGGCAGCTAATGGGCGGGTGCACCAGCATCGGGGCCACGCCCACAGCGACCAGGCTCGGGTGCACCCTCATGGCCCAGAACTGGGACTACAGGCTGGGGGTGAGAGACAGCCTCATAGTGCTTGAGATAAAACGGGAAGGTAAGCCAGCTGTGGCGATGCACACCGAGGCCGGCGTCATAGGCCACAAGGGCTTGAACTCCGCGGGCCTGGGGCTACTACTCAATGCCATGGTCTCTGGCAGGGACGGGCTGGGGGACTCGGTGCCCTTCTTCCTCGTCTGCAGGAAGATGCTCAACTGCGACAGGCTGAGCGACGCCGTGAACGTGTTCATGAACGCAGGCAGAACCGTCTCATACAACGTTATGATTGGTTGCGAGGGAGCCCTCCTGGACCTGGAGGCATACCCCGGCGGCGCCTCGACGCTGACGTCTGAGGGCGGGGTGCTGGCCCACACAAACCACTTCGTGGGGCCGAGGCCACCGGAGGTCAGCGACGAGTACGTCAAGATGGAGTCGAGCACCCTCCACAGGTACGCGGTGGCCAGGGAGCAGCTGGTGCGAGGAGCCGGGGGTCACAGAGAGGAGAGCTTCATGGAGGTCCTCAGGAACCACGTGGACTACCCTACGAGCATATGCTACCACGCGGACAGCCGGAAGGACCATGATCAGAGGGAGGAGACGCTGACCAGCGTCGTGATGAACCTCGAGGAGAGGGCCATGTGGCTCTCCAGGGGCCCGCCCTGCGGCGTCCCCTACGTGAGGCTCAGCCTGTCTTCTCTCCTGGACGCATCATAACGTTTTATAACCGCTGAGGCTCATACACGACAGAACGGAATGAACGAGCTTCAGATAGTCGCGTACATAATAACCATCATCCCGAGCGTATACTTCCTGTACAGGATACTCCGAGAGGCGTACTATTACCTGAACCGGGATGACAGCGACGTGCTTGAGGGATGACCGAGGAAAAGACGAAGTTCTGCCCCAGATGCGGCACCATGATCCCCTACGAGGAGGCCACGTGCCCCCTCTGCGGTGAGCTCCAGCCCCGGTTCGCTGGGCAGAAGGTGAAACCCAGGAAGCGTACGTGGGTCGCCGTGGTTCTTTCACTTCTCGTCACGGGCCTGGGCCACGTCTACCTCGGGGAGTGGAGGAGGGGCCTCACGTTCTTCGGGGCCGCCTTCGTGATCGGTTTCGTGGCTTTCGACTATGTAAGCTATGACAAGCTGATCATACTGGGTGTCATATTAGCGGTCATGGCGGCGTACGACGCGTACAATATAAGTAAGAGAAGCTAGTAGCGGGAACACGGTTCCAAAGGATGGGTGCCTTCGGTGACCCCGTATCATTCTTTAAGAACATGTTCACGTAATAGGGTAACCAGTGAGACGCGTTGAAGTACGAGATAAGGTATGTCATTTAAAAGTAGGGTACTTCCAATCTTGCTAATCGCATAATAATTTTGGTCCCTACCACCACTAGTAGAGCTTAAAACTGTAATATTGCCATATGCGCGCGCATATGTGTAATTGAAAACATTTTATCAACATCAACATCTAAAAGAACAGTACCATGCTGAAGAACTGTTTTCATTTTCCTGGTCTGAGCATTCCCAGATATTTTTTTACCATTAGTAATAATGTCATTTATAGGTT
>CAZAKG010000102.1:0-8623 GCA_964485755.1 uncultured Candidatus Bathyarchaeia archaeon
CTTGCCCATCGTGCCGCTCGTGTGTGAGCGGACGTAGTCCTTCAGAGGGTAAACGAAGTCGCCCTCGTGGGGGTCCTTGAAGAAGGGCATGTAGAACTCGTAGCTTGTCAGCGGAAGCTCGCTGATGTCGCTGCCCTGTTTAATACCCATCTTCTTGCCGATCGATGTTTGTGATTGTCTTCGGATCTTGTTCCTGACACTCTGCTCAAGCTTCTCGTTGACGTTCTTCTCTTTGAGGAACCCCACGGCCTGGCCGATGAGCAGAGGCTTCAGAAATTCCAGGGCGGTGGCCATCAATGTGCATCACTCACGTCAGCACTGGCTCGGAGTGGAGCACCTGCATCCCACGGTTGGTTATCATATACCTCCGGGGCTGGTCGTCGAAGTCGATGCCCCTCATCTTGTCGATCCTCAGCGTCTTTATCAGCTTGTAGTCCAGCAGGTCCTTGTTCAGTAGAACGACGCCGTCCGCTAGGAACTGCTCCATGTAGAAGTCTGACTCCTTCGGGATGCCCTCAGCGGTGATCACGGCTGAGCAGTCCGTGTTGTGGACCGTGTCGAAGAGCTGGCCTATGATGAACCTCTTCCTGCCGGACCTCTGCTCGTGCACGAGGATACTCGTCAGCGGGTCGATTATCAGGTGCTTCGCGCCTATCTTCTTGATGCACCTCTCGATCTCCATCTCCAAGCTCAGCTGCAGCTTACCCTTGTTCCTGTCCACCGGCTCCACTATGCCCTGGCTGTGAGGGATCATGAATATGTCCATGACCTCCACCTTTCTGTCGTCTATCGCCTTTTTTATGTCCCACCCGAAGGCCGCGGCGTTCATAATCTTCTTCTCCATGGCCTCCTCGAGGGACACGTAGACGCATGGCTCGCCGCGTCTCACAGCGGCCACCATGTACTGTAGCGAGAGTACGGTTTTACCTACACCAGGCCCACCGCACAGTAGAATTATGCTGCCCTTGGGGATGCCGCCTCCAAGCATCTCGTCCAGACCCGCTACGCCTGTCGAGACCCTGGGAACCTGAACTTCTGTCATCTTTGCTCATCTCCTTCCGGATGGTGAGACTTTAGGAGAAGCACTACTCTGATCCATCTTTTCCCTCTGTACTCACCCGTGGGGATATGGCATCTCATCCACTTCTCATAATATATGTTTTTTCTACGGTAACACACGGTGAAGCACATTATTGCAATACCCTGTATCGATTTCTGCCAAATATTTTTTCGATTAAGTGATCCGCTAATCCGTTGTCTTACGTTAAATATTTCCTTTTTTTGCTCTTTTACTTATGATTTCACGCACAGGTGAAGTTTGAGGACGCTGAAGTTTAAATCTGACCGCCTTGATGATTCCACCATGCGGGTTAAATCGGGGGACAGATACCCCAACGACTACACCGAGGCTGAGCTGAGGGACATAGCTGGAAGCATAGAGGTCGTGGTGACCGTTCCCGTCAACGTGCAGGTGGAGGCCGAGCACAGGGTCTACGACCTGAGCGAGATGAGGGAGATACTTGGCAAGGCCAAGAAGATAGTGCTCCAGGACTGCGGGTGCAGGACCGACCACGGCAACTGTGACAGCCCCCTGGACACGTGCCTGATCATAAACGAGGATGCCGACGAGGCGCTGAGGATCGGCAGGTATAATCCGCGTGAGGTGAGCCTTTGGGAGGCACTGGAGGCCCTTCAGCGGAGCCACGAGGCCGGACTCGTCCACATGGCGTACACATTGAAGGGCAAGGACTACCCCTCGCCCATCTGCAGCTGCTGCCCTTGCTGCTGCCACACCCTGGGAGGCCTCGTGAGGCACGGCATACACGCACAGGTGCTCACGTCGCGTTACGTCTCCGAGGACGACCCGTCCCTATGCGTCGACTGCGGCGTCTGCGTGGAAAGGTGCAGCTTCCTCGCCCGAGAGATGGTCGACGGGGAGCTCAGGTTCAACAAGTCCAAGTGCTTCGGGTGCGGCCTCTGCGTCTCCACGTGCCCCACCTCCGCCATCAGGCTAGTCGAGAGGCCGGGCGCTGCGTAGCCATGGACGAAGAGTTCACTGGTCTCGTCTCCGAGCACCACATGAGGAGGCCCCTCATGCGCGCCGCTGACTGGTACAAGTTGCTTTACCAGGGCGTCTTCAGCGTGGGCCACATCCTGGGAGAGTCAGCCTTGGCCAAGCTGGTGGAGGAGGCCGGGAGGGTAGGAGACCTGGGGCCCCGGGACGAGCCTCTCATCGAGAGGGTCTCACCCGACGGAGCCGTGGTCAGGGTCAACCTGAGGCCCTACGCTCAGGGGGGCGGGAGCCTTGAGGCGCTCCACGAGGCGATGCTGGCGTCGTCCAACTTGAAAGGCGACCCCAAGCAGTTCATAAGGCTCTGGCGCAGGTTCAAGAGGGCGGCCGAGGAGCTGCACATCGGCGTCGACGAGGGGGAGATTTGTGAGCTCGATGACCTGCTGGCCGACAGGGGCCCTGTCCCCATGCACCACACCCCGGAGTACCGTGAAGCGTACTACCCGGCGTACAGGGTGGTGGCCCTGAGGGAGCTGGAGAGGGTTCTGGGGCGTTCACCGGCCGCTGATTAAATTATAAAGCAGTTGAACGTATATTACTATGGTAGTAATGTCTGACAAGGCTAAGGAGTCAATTTTCAAGTGGATCGACGGCAACCGGGGACACATCATAGATGTCAGCGACGAGCTGTGGGGGTACGCCGAGCTGGGCCTCATCGAGTTCAAGTCCGCAAGGCTGCTGTCAGGGGAGCTGGAGAGCCACGGCTTCAAGGTTAAGATGGGCGTGGGCGGTATGCCCACAGCTTTCGTCGCAACCTGGGGCAGAGGCAAGCCGGTGATGGGCATCATGGGTGAGTACGACGCCTTACAGGGCCTAAGCCAGAAGGTGAAGCCCGAGAAGGACCCGCTGGAGCCTGGGAAGCCCGGCCACGGCTGCGGCCACAACATCCACGGCGCCTCAGGGATGGCGGCGGCCATAGCCCTCAGGTACGCCATGGAGGAGCACAAGGCCAAGGGCACAGTCAAGTTCTTCGGGTGCCCGGCCGAGGAGAGCGGCAGCGGTAAGGTATGGATGGTACGCGACGGGGTCTTCGACGGGGTGGACGCCGTGCTCAGCCACCACCCCGGCAACATGAACGTGGCCAGCATGACCAGCAGCCTGGCCAACAACAGCGTAAAGTTCCACTTCCGCGGTAAGACGGCTCACGCCGCCGGGAACCCCGAGATGGGCCGAAGCGCCCTGGACGCCGTGGAGCTGATGAACGTGGGCGTCAACTTCCTGCGGGAGCACGTCATCCAGGACGCCAGGATACACTACGTAATCGAGAACGGCGGGGGGCAGCCCAACGTCGTACCTGACTATGCCCGTAGCTGGTACCTGGTTCGGGCTCCTGAGCGGGATCAGGTGGACCACATCTACGAGCGCGTGCTGAAGATAGCTAACGGCGCGGTCATGATGACGGAGACGGAGCTTGAGGTGGAGTTCCTCAAGGGCGTCAGCAACAAGATACCCAGTCTGGCCCTCAGCGAGGTCGTGACCGACAACATGAGGCTCGTCGGCCCCCCCGAGTACACGGATGAGGAGGTGGAGTGGGCTCGGAGGCTGGTGAGCACGGTCAGCAGGGAGGAGAAGGTGGAGCAGCTCCGGAAGACCAAGCGGCCTGGGTGGGAGGAGATGGTGGACGTGGTCCTCGACAGGACGGTGCCCGACGCCTGGAACGAGGGGGAGGTGAGCCACGGCTCCACGGACGTCAGCGACGTGAGCTGGAAGGCCCCCACCATGGAGTTCAGCACCTCCACGTGGCCCCTGGGCGCACCGGGCCACAGCTGGATGAACGTGGCGGGCGGGGCTCACAGCACGGGCCACAAGAGCCTCATCTACGCGTCCAAGGTGATGGCCGCCTCGGCGCTGGACCTGATGACGGAACCCGAGCTGATGAAGAAGGCTTGGGATGAGCAGAGGAGGAGGCTCATGGGTAAGGTGTACAGGAGCCCCATCCTGGCTGAGGCTAAGCCCCCGCTGGACATGTGGGGTAAGAAGTGAGGCTCATCAGGTCCAATTATTTATTGAGGATTTGGATTTTCTTCGTGTCTGGTGCTGTGGTCTTCGGCCTCGTCGGCGGGTACCTCGTTTTATGATGGAAAAATATACCATAATATGGTACCCCCCTACCTTTTTTCTACATCGGGTGTTCACTCTGCGCCGTGATTCATTGTGGCTGGTGGGCCATGTCTCTGCGTGGAACGTGTGAAGTCTCCGCGGTTGACGGGGTCGCGTCGGACCGGCTCCGGGGCTCCTTTTGGCGTGGGGCGGCCGTTTCCGGTTCCTCCGCGTCACTTTCCCTCTTCGGGGTGGGGGGCGGGCGTAGCGTTTTACGGGGGTGGCTTATAAGGCGCCCGACGGAGTAACATGGAGAAATATGTCTCCTGTTTCATGTGTTTCCTCGGTGAGGGGCCTCCGCTTTTTAGTCAAGATACAGAAAACACGGCTAATCAAAAATCTCTTATTTATTAAAATTGGTGGTTAGAGCTTCAGGGTTTCACCGGGCTTCAACACGGTGACCTTGGTGCCTCCGCCGGCATCTACCCTCTTCTTGTACTCGCCCGGGTCGGTGTCCCAGATGTGCATGGGCACGGCTTGCTTCGGCTTGATTGCTAGGGTGGCTTCAGCCGCCTCGAGCGCGTCCATGGTGTATGTTCCTCCGGCTGGTATCAGGAGCAGGTCCACGTTCCTCAGCTTCTTCATCTCGTCTATGAAGTCCGTGTCCCCCGCGTGGTACACGGTCTTGCCCTCGGCCCTGACAAGGTAGCCTACGCCGATGCCTTTGGGATGGAAGGGGTTCCCTGGGCTCCTGAACCTCTTGTAGTTGTACGCCTCCACAGCCTCGACTGTCACGTCCCCGAACGTGGCCTTCTCCCCCGGCTTGAGGCTCTTAACCGGTAGGCCGAGCTTCTTACCGCATTCAGGCGGAGCCACTATGACCGTCTTGTCTCCCTTGGCCTGCATCACCTTCTCCGGTTTGCAGTGGTCGTCGTGGTGGTGGGTGCTGAGGATGAGGTCAGCCTTCTCGTCGTAGCTGCCCTCATAGGGGTCGATGTAGATGACCTTGCCCCCCGTCTTTATCTTCCACGACGCGTGTCCAAGCCACTTAACCTCCAAGAATGTTCACCTGGTACTGAATTGTGGGATGGGCTTAAGTCTCTTACTCTGCCCTGCTTATGGACTCGGTCATGGTGAGGTAGGCGAGGCCGAATACCACTCTGAGGGCGCCGCTTATGTAGAGGCCCTGGTTGAGGCCCTGGATGCCGGAGAAGAAGGCGTCGATGATGATTCCGCTCAGGTTGCTGCCTATGAAGCTGGCGAACCCGAAGGCGGCTGTGCTGCTGGCCAGGTACGTGGCCCTCAGGTCGCCGGGGGCCAGGTCGATGACGTATGTGGACTCGCTGCTCTGCCACGCCGCCATGCCGAGCCCCAGGAACAGCTCCGCGACGGCTATGTGCCACCAATCCGTGGCCAGGGCGTAGGCCACTGGGGCGACGCCCATCATGACTCTGCTGAGGACGACTATGGGGCGCCTGCCTATGCGGTCCATGTAGGCGCCCATCCACCTCTGGGTGAGCATGCTCACGAGGCTGCTGGATATGCTGAGGGTGCTGATCTGCCACACCTTCATGTGGAGCCTGTGGGTGATGACCATGGGGAAGAGGGGCCACGCGAAGCTCATGCCCACGCCGTACAGGAAGTTTAGGGCCAGGTACCTGGTGAGCCTGGGGTCCTTCAGGAGTTTGTCCAGTTGTAGGCTTCTGCTGGCGCCCCTGGGGGGCTTCTCCTCTGTGAACAGGGCCATTACGCCGCTGACGAGGCTGGCCGCCGCGGCTATGGTCAGGACCGCGGCGAAGCTGGCTGGGGTGGTCTCCCCCTCCTGGCCCAGGCTTATGGTGAAGGCTATGAGCATGGCTATGAGGCTGCCGAGCTGGCTGACGCTGTTGATGAGGCCTATGGTCTCGCCTCTGGTGGACTCGGACGTGTAGTCGCCCATGAGGCTGCTCCAGGCGGGTAGGCTCATGCTGTTGAAGAAGCTGCTGAGGATGACGAGCCAGATGAGGGGGTCTGGGGCGTCGAAGAGGAGGAGCGCGGCTATGGCTGCGGCGTTGAGGATGCGGCCCCCGGCTATGAACTTCTTCTTTCCGTAGCGGTCGGCGAGGCGGCCGAAGAGTAGCTGGAAGAGGTTGGCGCTGAGGCTCTTGGCGCCTTGGAGGAATCCCATCTGGTTGACTGTGGAGCCGGCTGCGGCTACGAGGATGTTGTTGAATCTGTTGTTGAGGCTGTCGCTGAACATCTGTGTGAAGCCTGTGGCCATGAGTAGGCGCGTCTTCTTGAGTGGCTTGGTGTCCTGCTGGCTCATTTCAGGGTTGTTGGCGGTGGGTGTTGGATAAACTTGTTGGCTTGTCTGGTTTGCCGCGGTAAGGTTTTAATTTGGTTGGGGCGTCTATTTGTGGGCGCGGGGGTTCCCGAGTGGCCAAAGGGGTCAGGCTTAGGACCTGATGGTTAGTCCTCCGTGGGTTCGAACCCCACCCCCCGCACCTATCAAAATCCTTGATTTGGGTTGTTTTTGGGGTTGTTTTGGGGAATCATGTGGTTTTAATTACTCCCTGTTTTTACCTTAAGCTTCAGTTTAGTGCTAACGTTTAAATTTCTCGTGCCGTGTCTTATCCCTATGAGAGCCGACGCCAACAGGGAGGACGGGGGCTCCACACGGAATAGAGTGTTGAGGTCTCTGTTTGAAGCCTCGCCCATGAGCTGCAGGGACGTGATAAAGCGTACTGGGCTTAGCAGAGGCAAGGTGTACGCCTGCCTCGACCGGTGCTGGAGGGCGAGCCTAGTCCTGAGGACGGCTGAGCCCACCTACGAGAAGGAGCGGGTCTTCAGGGGCCGGGCGGGCTCCTCGGCACACATCAGACCCTACCACAGATACCTGTTGAAGCCCGAGGGCCTAGACGAAGCGTCCGTGGACGATGTGCGCTTCGTGGGGTACAGCGAGGAATATCTGGACTCCCGGGGCGGGGGGAAGCTAAGCAAGGCCAGCAGGATCCTACACTTCTTGGAAGAGAACACGACGCAGGCATTCTTCAGTAACGAGATCGTGGAGGCTCTAGGCGAGAAGGGAGTCAGGAGCCGGGACATCATGAGTAATGTTCGTCGGTTCAAGAGGAGGGGCCTGGTCTACGTCAGGGGCTACAAGACGGATACTAGGCAGACGCCGTTTCAGGAGGGCTATCTGCTTACCTTCATGGATCAGAAGTTGCCCCGAGATCAGGCCATCCTTGAGGCGGTGGTTAGGACCGAGGAGGCCCTGGCGGGGAGGGCCAGCAGCAGCCCCACCATGGAGAGGGTGCACAGGATACGAAATATGGTCCTGGAGCACACCCAGCTCAGGAAGCTGCTGAGCCCGGTTTACGTCGAGACGGAGTTGGGGTGCAGCAAGTATGAGGCCGAGCATGCCCTGGAGAAGATCCTGCAGCTTTATCCGGACGTCAGGGTGGTGAAGCTCTTCGATGCCTACAGGTACCTGTACCATAGCAGCCTCGGCGACGAGGACCTGGCGGCCGTGGTCGCCATGAAGAGGAACTACCTGAGGATCGAGAAGGGGGCCGCCAACAGGGTCGGGCACAACTGGGAGGCGGTGGCGGAGTGGTTCATAGACAGGACCACCACGGGGGCCCGGTTCTGGACCCAGAGCCACAGGGAGGGAGGCATGGACCAGCGGAGGATCACCCTACACCTCCTCAGGGGCGTCGGGGGGAGGCGGCAGGCGGCGGAGGTGGACCAGGTGTGGGAGGTTACGCCGGGGGTCTTCGCGCCGCCCATAACCTACGTGCTGAGCTGCAAGTGGGGCCTGGTCAGTAAGGGCCACGTGGACGACTTCATGGAGGTGCTCCGGTGGAGTAAGGACTTCGGTGTGGATACGCCGGATGGTAGGGAGATCAAGAACGGGGTCATGGGGGTCTTCGCGGCCAGCGCCTTCAACCCCAACGAGAGCGTCAGGCTCAAGGACGAAACATCTATCAGCCTGGCCAGTTACGCGGCGCGTCGGAACCTGCAGCTGGTGACGGCCGCCGACTTCAACGGGAAGCTCAGGGAGAGGGGCTGTCCCAAGGAGGCGACGGTGCAGAAGGTGTGCCGGGCATCCCGGGATGAGGCTCAGGTGAGGGAGACTCTTGACGCCATATGGGATAAGCCCGCTGAAGCCAGTGGAGCCATAGTGGAGCTCACAGGGAAGAACCAGGACCTCTTCAGGTTTGAGAAGATGCTTGAGAGCGAGGAAGACGGGTCGAAACTAGGTGCCATCCCTGTCTAACACGGTAGTTGTTTATCCCCAGGCACAAACAGATCGCGGATTAAATTACCGTCTACGCGAGTATGTTCAAAAACCTAGTATTATATTCGCTGGCTTCAACAATTCTTAGTGGCTCCGATGCGCACATATATGAAAATAAACGTGGTAACATCCCTCCTCCTAGTTCTAGTCATCGTGGCCAGCTCATTCAGCTGGAAGCCCAGAGAAGCCGTGGACCAAGGCCAAGTCTACAGCGGCTCCATTTGGAGAGGCAT
>CAZAKG010000103.1:0-8575 GCA_964485755.1 uncultured Candidatus Bathyarchaeia archaeon
TGAAGTACGGCTTGCCCGCTTCCTGCCTGATGCCGATGACCCGGTGAGTTATGCGTGGTGGCAGCAGATCAAGCATCTCGTCCGGTGTCATGAACAGGACGACGTCTCCCACCTCCACGTCCTCGGCCGTCACCCCCCTGAACACGAGAATGTCCCCCTCGTGGATCGTGGGCTCCATGCTTCTGCCGACGGATACCGCCAGCGGCTCACTGATGTTCAGCGTGTTCTGCAGGTACAGGTACCCTAGGAAGAATGGGAGAAAGAACAAGCAAATTTTCTTTATTCGCAGTAAGACGCCGAAATTAATGTAGCCGCTGTCAGGAGCCTGCACACTGTTCCGAAGCAGACATTATCCATATGTAGATTATGTTAAATTGATATAGAAGACGGATACATCAACGGCCGCCCCTTTCCTCGACCTTCTCCATGTAAATGTAGTTGCCGTCGAGCACCGTCCTGACAGTGTATGTCTTCGAGCCGATGACCCTGGCCTCTGTGCCCGGCGGAGGGAGAACGTTCTCAAGCTCACCCACTGGTCTCTGGCTGCGTCCACCGGCTTCCTCGGGTGAGCCCTGCACGGCCTGCGCCTCGTTTACGCCCATCCTCTCCAAAATTTTCTTATTCTTGCTCTCTAAGCCGAACACTTTTCTGATCAGCTTGTTATTAACACGTTTACCGGTTCTCTTCCTGTGGCTCTCTGAGCCCTCTTCTTCCTCTGAGCCCGTAAAAAACTCTAAAAACTCTATCCCTATGATAATAACTATTATCAGTATGCTTACATTTTTAACGTTTACATATTCCATTAGTTTGAAGTAGATATCTATTATTGATGATATTAAATCCATATTTGCTTAGAAGCCTCCTTCAGAGGCCATATATTACTCTGTGTGTCGTTCACAGTGACACACATTTTGATGATACAACCGTACATATAATTTAAATCGCCTTCATCCTCATTGCCGTCAAGATGATCAGTTTTAGACGTAGCCCATATTTCATACTGTTAGCGGGGCTGTTAATCGGACTGCTGGCCGTCATACTTGACGTTCTTGTGGACTACTTCTTTTTCTACGAGGGTAAGACGATCATCGACGTGCTGGCCAGGAACGTGAGCCCCATGTCCATCTGGAGCCACGGGCTCCTCGTGTTGAGCTACGTCGGGTTCAGCGTGGTCGTCTATTTTCTTCAGAAAAACGTGTCGGAGGAGACCGGCAGGGTGGACTCCTTCCTTTTTCAGCTGCTGGACTCGCTGAAGTCTCTTCGCTATAACCTTTACAACATAAAGATGGCCATCCACGTGGCAAGGTACGGCATCGAGCCGCCCGAGGACATGTTGACGCTGGTGGAGCAGAGGATAGAGAAGTCCGTGTGCCTTATAGACGCCTACCTCAGCGGCTCAAACGGTGCACAGGAAGACGAGCCTATCCAAGAACCAGTGTAGAAGGTTCACCGTAAGGAACGGGCTCCCACACCCCTTTTTAGGGTTCGAGGGCGTTCTCCGATCCCCGGATACCCATCTTATCCCTCTTATACGAGTCCAGAACGGCTTTCCTGAAGTCGACCTTGACGCGCTTATACGGGGCCTCATCCTGAGAGATGCGGGTCAGCTGAACCTCCTCGGGGAACAGGACGTGTTCTCTGGTCGTCAGAACGTTCTGAAGTTTCATGACAATCTATGCTCGCGCTGGTTGTATAGAAAGAACACCGTGGAACCATCGTTTCAGCCCAATTTTGAGGTCCAGCGCCCCCATTTTCACCGTCCCCCCACCTCCACGGCGCTGCGGCCCCCTTAAAAACGGGGCGAGGCTGGTTTGACTCGCCATGAGTCCCTCCTCCCCGCCCGGGCCGAGCCCCGCGGACGCCTTCGAGACGGCCCTGGCCGTGATGGAGAGGCGCAGCGGGGCTGAGAGGCTCACCACGGGCAGCGGCTCCCTGGACGCGCTCATAGGCGGCTTGGAGCCGGGCGGCTTCTACCTGTTCTACGGGCCGGGCGAGGACGACGTGCTGGACAGGTTCATCCACAGGCTCGTCTTCGAGGCCGTCCGGCTGAGCCCCGAGCGGGAGGCCGTATACGTCCTCTGCGGCAACTACAGGCGCTCCCGCACCGTCCTGGACCTAGACTACCTCATATCACTGTTCGTGGAGGCTGGCATGGACGTGGACGACGGGCTCGCCCGCATCCACATGGTGTACGCCTTCTCGGAGCGCCAGCTCATGCGGGTCCCCAGGCTTGTGGAGGGGATAATGGGGGACACGGGCGACGTGGCCCTTGTGGCGGTACAGCAGGTGGCCAAGCTGTTCTACGGCGAGGACGCCGTCAGGTTCGAGGACCCCGCCGAGTTCACGGGCGTCGTTTCAGGGCTGAGGCAGCTCTGCTACGAGGGAGGCGCCGCCCTGGCCGCGACGTGCCGCCCGGCGGGGAGGGACTTGATGCCTCTCCCCGAGGGGGGCGTCTACCTGAGGCACGCGGCCTCGGTCATCGTGTACCTGAGGCCCCTCAGGGACGGCCGCATGTCGGCGCACCTGGTGAAGCACCCAGAGTCGGCTCTCATCGGCAGGAGGGTCAGCTACCGCGAGGAGGGTTTCAGCTGGGCCGGGTGATGAACGGCTCCATGAGGAGCAGGCTCCAGGACGCCATGGGCCAGCTGGACTCCAAGTACAGGGCCGCGCTGAAGGACGACCGGATGCAGGAGGCCTTCAGCGACCTCTGGGACGTGTGGTCCAGCGAGATGGGGGCCATGATCAACTCCGAGGTCCTCTCCTCCCTGGACCTGCTCCTGCTGACGGCCGCCGTGGACAACAGGAGGAGGCTCATGGAGCTGGCGAGCCGGCTGGAGGAGCTGGGCCGTGAAGACCATTGAGGGGTGGCTCCTCGGGGTCCAGGTCAGCGGCTGCAGGGCGGTCCTCTGGGTGAAGACGGGGGGCGGCCGCGTCAGGCTCATAGACGCCTACAGGCCGGACCTGTACCTGGAGCCCCGGGGCGTCGAGGCCGAGCACCTCCGGTACCTGCTGGAGGAGAAGGATGACCTCAGGGACGTCACCCTGGAGCGCCGCGTCTCCTCACTCAGAGGCATGGAGTCCAAGACGGTGCTCAGGGTCCAGGTAGCCGCCGCGGAGGTTTACCGCCGCGTCGTCTCCCGGCTGGAGGCCAGCCCCTTCGTGGAGGCCGTCTACGACGTGGACATGAGCCACGCCCAGCGCTACCTCTGCGACAGGGGGCTCATACCCATGGGCAGGCTCACGGCCGAGGTGGGCTCGAGGGGCCGCGTGAAGACCATAAGGTCCCGCCCCCTGGACCTGGACCCTAGGCCGCCGCCCCTCAGGGTCCTGCGCTTCGAGATCAGGTGGAGCGGCGGCGAGGCCCTCCGCGTGCTGGAGGACGAGGACCAGAGCGAGGCGCCGCCCACCCTGGTCCCCGTCAAGGAGCTCCTGGGGTCCCTGGAGGAGGTTGACCCCGACGTCATAGTGTGCGCCACCCGGGATCTCTCCGACGCCCAGAGGTACTGCAGGGCCAACGGGCTGCCCCGGTTCGGCGTGGTCAAGGGCGACGAGGCCCACCTCTGGAAGGGCAGGGTACACGTGCAGCCCCACACGTACGAGGCCCTGGGCCTCGCCGGGGTAGCCGAGAGGGTCCAGTACAACAGGGAGGACCCCCAGGCCTCCGCCGACTGGGGCTCAGGCCGCGCCATAGAGAGCAGGCAGTGCTACGAGGCCCGCACCCGCGGCATACTGATACCCAGGTCAGGGGACTTCCAGCCCGTCATGACCCTCTGGGAGATGGCCCACCTGGACCACGGCGGCCTCATACTGACGCCGGACGTGGGCCTCCACGAGAACGTGGGCGTCCTGGACTTCGAGAGCATGTTCCCAAGCCTCATGGTGACCCGCAACATAAGCTACGAGACCATAAGGGAGCGGACGGGCGAGGGCTTCGTCGTGAGCTTCACCCGTGAGGCCCTAGAGAGGCGCCTCCACTTCAAGCACAGGCGCAGGGCGCTGGAGGAGGGCTCACAGGAGTGGGCCTGGTGCGAGGGCAGGCAGGAGGCCCTCAAGGCCGTCCTGTTCTGCACCTACGGGTACAGCGGCTGCTGGGCCAACAGGTTCGGCAACTTCGACACCTTCATGGAGATAAACCGCGTCGCCCGGGAGACCCTGGTGGAGAGCATGAACGTGGCCAGGCGCCGCGGCTACAGGGCCCTCTACGGCAACAACGACAGCCTCTTCCTGAAGCGCCCCGGCGCGGCCCCCGAGGACTACCGGGCGCTGGCCGACGAGATATCGGCCCACACGGGCCTCTCCATGGCCGTGGACAAGGTGTTCAGGTACCTGGTGCTCCTACCCCAGAAGGGGGAGGAGCGCACCGGCGCGGCCAACAGGTACTACGGCAGGACCGTGGAGGACAGGTACGTCCACAGGGGCATAGAGCTGAGGCGCAGCAACACGCCGCCCTACGTGGCCGGCGTCCAGGGGCGGGCCATCGAGGCCCTCCTGGGCCGGGGCACGGTGGAGGAGGTGTGCACGCTGGGCGTGGACGCGGCCGTGGCCGTGGTGGAGGAGGCTTGCAGGCGCCTGAGGAGGGGCACGGTGCCCGAGGAGGAGCTCTGGGCCACCACGGTTCTCAGGAGGAGCCCCGCGGGCTACAAGGCCAAGCTGCCGCACGTGGCCGCCGCGGAGGCCCTGGAGCTCCAGAGGATGAAGGTGGACGCCTGGACCCCTGTGAACTACGTCTACGTCGACGCGGGGCACAGCAACAGGTTCAGGAGGGTGAGGCCGGGCGGATACGGCGGCAAGGTGGACGCCGAGAAGTACGTGGAGCTGGTCAGGGAGGCGGGGCGCAGCGTCCTCATGCCATTCGAGGTGGACCTGGAGGAGCACGGGCCCAGGCCTGTGTCTCTCACGGAGTTCATGTGAACCTAAACGCCATGGTCGTGTGCCTCCACCTGGGTCACGTTCAGCGGGTGGGCGTCCCCTTCCCCCGTGCCCTCCTTGAGGATGGTTAAGATGAGTCTCCCCGAGTCGGTGAGCCTCACGTCCACAGGGTCTGACGCCGTGCCGTAGTCCACGAGCCCCAGCCCCTTCAGCACCTTGGCGTTGAACTTGAGGGTCGAGTAGGGCACCAAACGCTCCTCGGACAGCTCCGCGAGTATGCGAGTTATCCTGTCCTTCCTTTTCTCCACGGCGGAGAGAATCAGAACCTGGTTAGGGTTCAGAGATCGGTTCAGAAGCCTGCTGAGTGGTACGATGTGGCTTCCGGTTAATCGAATTGGCGGATCAAAATCACCACTTCTCTATGTGAGGCACGGTGGGCGCTATTAATGTTTGCGGCGACCCTGCCGACTTCTAACGGCTAGCCTATTAGAATAGGAAAAAAAAATTTCCATCTTTTGCTTCTTGCTTTTGCTTCGGTGAGTCTCCTCCTCGTCCTCGGTTCAGTGGGTTTCGGGTGGACGCGTGTCTGTGGCACCATTTCGGCTCCTAGCGGAGGGACGCCCACTCTGCGAGCCCCGCCTTCTCCTCGCCGTGTGTCGTCATCAGGCCCGTGTGGTCGCCCTCGTCGAGGTCGTGGAGCCACGGCCACATTATAAACTCCACGTCGAGGCCGTCCAGGAGTCCGGGGATCATGCGTATGAACTCGGCCTGGGCCTCCTCTCCGCCGAAGGAGGGGTGGGACGGCCACGCGATCTCGGTGAATGCCACGGGTTTGCCTGGCACCTGCGACGCCGCGGCCGTGTAGTAGTCCTCCGGGATGTCGCGGGGGCTGTTGACGCCCTGGACGCTGTGGGGGTAGCTGGTGAAGGCGAGGAGGTCCAGCTTGCCGGGGTCGAAGAGGCTGAGGAAGCCCATGTCAGCCTCACGGTTCTCCGAGACGATCTCCCTGCTGAAGGTGCAGAACACCTTGGTGGCGGGGCTGAGTTCCTTAACCTCGTCGTATATCTCCTCGTAGAGGCTGACCCAGTGCTTGAACCCGTTGGGGCCCTCCATGCCGTGGGCCTCCAGCCACTTGTTCACCTCGTTGCCCACGGAGAGGTACATGGGCCTGGCGGCCTCCACGGCCTCCACGGCGGCCCTCTTGTATGCTCTCCTCCACTCGGGGTCGCTGAGGGTGGGGTTCGCGACGCCGGGAGGCGACTTGAGGGTCATGCCCGCGTCCATGAAGCTGAGGTGGACTAGGGGCGCCATGCCGTTGCCCCTGGTCAGCTGGTCCACGAAGGCGCCGCCCCAATCGCCGGCGAGCTCCCCGGGCATCTCGTAGAATGCTGTGGGCCTGCCCCACACGGGGACAAGGTCGGTGAACGCCGACACCTCAGAGTATGCGTCCTCGAAGCTCTGTCCCTGGGCCGGGTTGGGGAGGACCCCCAGCAGATAACCGTCGCTGGGCTCGATGTCGTCGGCGGGCTCCACCTCCTGCTTCCTGTAGGCAACGTAGATGTCGGCCTCGATCATCTCCCCGTCCTCGTAGAAGTGGTGGACGAAGTAGACGTTGCCCGCCGTGTCCATGGTGGGCTCCCCCGCGAAGGTGCCCAGGATGAGCCGGGGCACGCTCCACGCTCCATCCACGAGCCTGGACCTGAAGACGCCGGGCGTCCCCATGTACCACCTGTTGATCCACAGCTCCCGGCCGTCAAGGGACACGAAGGGGTAGCCCTCGCTGTCCGGGCTGTTCACCTCGGCCGCGTTCACGGGTTCTCCCCAGCCTTCGCCTTCACGGTCGACGTACCAGACGTCCATACCGCCCAGGCCCCCCGGCCTCTCCGAGTGGAAGTATATCCTGCCGCCGTCGGCCGTGATGTGGAGCTCCCCCACCTCGACCTCGACGTTGAGCTCCTCGCCCACGTTCCGGATGTTGGTGTACACGTCCTCGACTATGTCGGCCACCCAGAAGTCGAGGCCCTCATAGTTGCCGACGCGGGCCGAGCAGAACCAGAGCTCATCCTCAGAGGCATACGCCGCCCCGTCCAGGTGGACGTCGCCGGTACCCAACGGGACCATGGTGGCCTCGCCCCAGACCCCGTCGACCTTCCTGGAGACCCATATGCCGGACATGCCGTCCATGAGCTGCTTCTCCGGGGACACCCTAACGTCGGGCGTGAAGAAGAAGTACAGGGTCTCGTCGCCGGGAGCCATGAAGGGCGAGTCTTCGGCCCCCGCCGTGTTGACGCCGCCCAGGAGGGGGACCGGGTCCTCCCAGAGGAAGCTGTAGAGGACAGGGGGGTGCTGGTCGCCCTCGGGGAGGCGCTTGGATATGTCCGGGGGTAGGGCGTCGAGTCGCGAGGGCTGCTCAGGCTCCTCGGCTGGCTCCTCGACGGGAGGCTCAGGCGTGTCATCTACGGCGGGCTCACTGTCGCCTTTATTGAGCATGGATAATCCGATGGCCACGATGACTGCGACAATGAGCATGGGGACGATGAGCCTAAGCTTCGACAAATTGGTTAAAGGTGGCGGGATTCGCCTAAAAGAGATATGGATTGGGGGCTCAGGAACCCTTGTAGGCTCTCTTGCCCAGCTGGAAGGCCCTCATGTTGAGGTCGATGAACTGGGGCCTGAGGCCGGCCTTGATGGTAGCTACCATCACGTCCTCTCCGTATGGGAGGGCGCCGCTGGCAGTGAGGGCCCCCAGCATCACGATGTTGGTGGTTATGGGGTCGCCGGCCTCCTCGGCGAGCCCCGTGGCGTCGAAGCTCCTGATGTTGCCGGTGACCTTCCCGAGGAGGCCCATCATGCGACCCATGTCCGGGTAGGGCACCATCCCCGAGATGACCTCCACTGGGGCCGTGACCCGCGTGTTGACGATGGCCAGGCCTCCCTCCCTCAGGTACGTGACGCCTCTGCGAACCGCCTCGGCGGGCTCGAAGCCCAGCAGGGCGTCTGCCTCGCCCCTCCTAATCTGTGGGTTCAGGGCTCCGCCGCCGATCTGGATGTGACCCATGACGGGGCCGCCCCTCTGAGCCATACCGTAGGTCTCTCCTATCTTGACGCCGAGCCCGGCGTTGATGGCGGCATCGGCCAGGAGCCTGGATGCCAGTAGTGTGCCCTGGCCGCCCACGCCCGCTATCACGATCTTCATTGGTCTTCCCTCCTGCCGATGGCGCCCACGGGGCAGACCTGGGCGCAGCTGCTGCACCCCATGCAGAGGGTGGTGTCGATGCTGGCCTTGCCAGCTTCCTCGTCCCAGACCAGGGCCGAACATCCATACTCGTTGAGGCACGTCCTGCACCCAACGCAGGCGTCCTGGTCCACAGCGTAGGTAGGCGGCCTGCCTGGCCTCATGCTCCTGACGGCAACCATGGCGCATGTGCGGCGGGCGATGACCATGGCGACGCCCTCGGCCCTAAGCATCCGCTTGAACGCCTCCTCCGTTGCCTCCAGGTCGTAGGGGTCCACCACCTCCACGTGCTTTACGCCGCTGGCCCTGGCGATGTCCTCGATCATTATGGGGTCCACCTTATCGCCCATGGCTGTGCGGCCGAGCTGCGGGTTGGTCTGGAACCCGGTCATGGCCATGGCTTGGTTGGCGGCCACCACGATCTTTGTGGGCGCCCCGTTGTGGACTGCGGTCTGGAGGGCCGGTATCCCT
>CAZAKG010000104.1:0-8513 GCA_964485755.1 uncultured Candidatus Bathyarchaeia archaeon
AGAGTCCATGGTGCAGGGCGACCACGCCTGGGCCATAGGCAGGACGCTCATGAGGTGGCTCAAGGAGAAGGGCCTAAAGGAGATTGTGTCCCTGGAGGGCTTCCCCTTCGCCCAGAAGGGAGTCTACGGGTTCACCACGGGGGCCAGGAACCTCCAAGCCGTCGGCGTCCAGCCCATATCGGACGGCGCCGTGTCGGGGATCAACGCCGCGCTGCTGGACGAAGCCATCCGCGGAGGCGTCGAATGGACCACAGTCTTCGTACCCACCCGCCTGATAAGCGGCGTCGACTACCAAGGAGCCGTGGACGCAGTCCAGATCCTCAACACCATGCTCGGACTGGACGTGGACACCGAGCAGCTGAGAAAAACATCCGAGGCCATCACCAGGGCAGCCGAGGCCCACCGGAAGCAGCAGAGGGGGAGAGGAGGCCTACTGGACAGGATAATCCCCCGGGAAGCCGACGCGTGAAGACGCCCACCAATAAGAGTCGGAACCTAGGCTCCACTCCGAGGATGAGGAGAGGCCCCACCACCACAAAAGCGTGAAGCAGGAGATGGTTTTTTCCTTATTCCATCTAGGATGGAATAAGCCAGCAAGGCACCGATCAGCGGCGGAAGACGTTATTACTGCAGCAGTAATAAGCCGCCTGCGAAGCCACGCATGCCCACGCGCCCCCGATGAGCCCACGTAAAAAAAACGTAGGGGGTACCTATTATAGGAAGAAAAAACCTCCTAAAATGAGGGTCCGGAGCGGGCCTACACCTTGATCTGGCCCCGCTCCATCACCGTGAACCCGGACCCATCGCCACGGTAAGCCACCACCGTCGGGCTCTCGATGAGGAGGTCCAGGTGCGTCTTCGACGGCCTGTAGCTGCCCCCGAAGGCGACGTGGATGGTGCCCACCACCTTCTCGGCCTCCACGAAGGCGTCCACGATCCGCGCCTTCCTGTTGATACCTACGGCGAACTCGCCCAGGTACCTTGCCCCCGAGTCCCTGTTGAGCTCCTCAAGTATCCTGTCCCTCACCTTCCTGTCCTTGCACCTGACCTCCCCGGCGAGCCCGTCCTTGGATATGATCTCTGCGGGCGTCTCCCGGTACAGCTTGCCTGTGCCGCCTGAGGTGGCGACCAGTTTCCCCTGGAAGCTGTCGCCTATGGGGGGCATCACGTTGATCTCGCCGGTGGGTATGTTGGTGCCCTGCTCAACCTAGAACTCCTTTCCGCCCAGGTCCAGGGTGAAGTCCGAGCCCCGGGCGCACGTCACGTGCACCTTGTGGACGTCCTTCAGCGCGTCCTTGAGCCTGTTACCGAAGGCGAACATCTCCTCGTAGCCCTCCTCGGTGAGCGCCGCGGCCCCCTCGGTGAACATGTCCATGCTGATGCCGGGGCAGTGGACTATCCTGTCCGTCTTGCGCCTCTCAAGCCTCATGAACTGGATTCGGTAAGCGGTCTCACCGCCCTTGCTCCTGAACACGTTGACGATGAGCTCGGGCCTGCTCGACACTATGATCTCCTTCGTCCAGTCGTCCGGCTCCGTCCGCACATCCTCGCCCGCCTTGAGGATTACGAGCCTGGTCCAGAGTCCCAGGCTTATCCCCGCGTCCGCGTACATCTCGCCCAAGTCACGCTTCTCAGGGTCGCAGAAGATGATCACGCTCTCGCCCGCAGTCGCCCCCTTGGTGACGACCAAGGCGTTCCTGGCGGCCTCCACCGCGTCCATGGACTCAATTTTGTTGCTGGCCATACCGTGTCTTTGGGCCGGCCGGGTAAATAAAATCTGGGATACGCGGCGTTTCCTGGGGCTCACAGCAGGCATACCGCGGCAGATGAACGCATGAAATTATTTGTACTCACAGAAACGGCCTCATACTGGATCAAGGAAGATACGTAGCTTCGCCGTGGACACCCCTTCGCCCTCCAGACGGCGTAGGCAGCCACTCTTATATGCTCTAGCGCGTCCACAGTTTAGGTTCCCATGCTCAGCATCTGCTTCGACCTAGACGGAACCCTGTGCGACTCAGCGGAGGCCGAGGAGGCCGCCAGGGTGGAGGTGGTTAAGCGAATAGCCTCGGAGGGCGTTGAATCAGGTCGGGCCGCGCTGGCCTTCAAGGAGCACTTCGACAGGTATGAGGAGGTGTACGCAGAGCTCGTGATCAAGCACGGCCTCGGAGAGAAGCAGATAAGGCGGAGACAGGTAGCTGACATCCTCTCCACCCTCGGCCTCAAGGAGCCACGGCTTGTCGAAGAGCTGAGTGAGGTTCACTGGGCCACCATGAGCCGCAGCTTCAAACTGTACCCGGAGGCAGCGGAGGTTCTGAGGAGGCTGGGTTCAAGGTACAGGCTCAGCCTACTCAGCAACGGGCCCTCCGACCTCCAGCGGGAGAAGATCAGGGTCCTGGGGGTTGAGAGCCACTTCGACCACATCGTCGTATCCGGGGAGGTGGGGTACTTCAAGCCCAGCCGCGAGGTGTTCATGTGCCTGGTGGGCAGGTTGAGGGCTGAGCCCCACGATGTCATGTACGTCGGGGACAACTACGAGAAGGATGTGCTTGGCGCCCTGGGGGCCGGCCTCAGAGCGGTCTGGGTGAACAGGGCGGACAAGATGCAGCCGATCCATTGCCAGAAGCCTGAGCGTACAGTCAGAGACCTATCCGAGCTGCTCACTGTGCTGGAGTAGTGTGTCCACCGACGGCGGCCAACTGGTTTTTATACGGTTCCGCGTTGGATGATGGGATGAAGAAGCAAGAGGAGCAGTCCCTCGCCTACGGCGGCCAGGCCCTCATAGAGGGCGTGATGATGCGCAGCGGCTCCCACATGGTGATGTGCGTTCGGCAGCCCGACGGCTCCATAGGCACAAGCGCGTTGACTGTGAGGTCTCTGACCAGGCACCCCGTCCTGGGGCTGCCCTTCGTCAGGGGCATCGTCATGCTCTTCGAGACCATGTACTACGGCGTCAAGAGCATGATGCACAGCGCCAGCCAGGCCCTGGGCGAGGACGAGTCATTCACCTTGACGGACTACGCCATACTGCTGGTGATGCTCGTCGTACTCAACGGCGCATTCATAGCCATACCATTCGCCCTCACCAACTTCCTCGGCCTCTCAGGCATCGTGTTCAACGTGGTGGAGTCGGCGCTGCGGCTCACAATGTTCACCCTGTACCTGTACCTCATATCCAGGTGGGACGAGGTGGCCAGGGTTCTCCAGTACCACGGCGCCGAGCACAAGGCGATTAACGCGTACGAGGCGGGGGCCCCCCTGGACCCGGACACGGTGGCCGGGTACCCGCGGCTCAACCCCAGGTGCGGCACAAGCTTCCTGTTCCTCACGGTGCTAACGAGCGTAGCCCTCTTCGCCATGGTCCCGCAGACCACCTACTGGGTCAGGCTCGCCTACAGGCTCCTCCTGATACCAGTGATCGGGTCGGTGAGCTACGAGCTGCTGAAGCTCAGCGACAAGTACCGCGGCTCGCCCCTCGTCAGGGCCCTGGTCTACCCAGGGCTACTGTTCCAGAGGCTCACGACGAAGGAGCCTGACAGGGGGATGCTGCAGGTGGCCGTCCAGGCTCTGGAAGAGGTGAAGAAGCTGAGCGAGGCCGACGGCCATTAGCCACCGATAACAAGAATAGCCGTCAACACAATTATTCGCCATGCCACAAAGCAGCGAGGCCCTGCGCCACTTCCTAGCATCCATAGCGTACCACGCGTCCAAGGCCATCAGGGACGCCCCCGGCAACTACCCTGAACTTGAGGTTGGCATGGGAGTTATGACGCCGAGGCGTATACTGCACCACGTCGCCGGAGTGCTCAACTACGCGGACAGCTTCTACGTCCACTACGACGACACCCGCTTCCCCGTGAAGCCTTGGGGCGGCGAGGTCGAGCACTTCTACGCCACCCTCTCCAACCTGGACGAGTCC
Organism: uncultured Candidatus Bathyarchaeia archaeon; assembly: GCA_964485755.1. Taxonomy (GTDB): domain Archaea; phylum Thermoproteota; class Bathyarchaeia; order TCS64; family TCS64; genus RBG-16-57-9. The sequence continues at coordinate 3,920 of CAZAKG010000104.1, forward strand.
CTACGGACCCGGACACCCCGAGGCGTCACCGAGCTGCAGATTCTGCAGGGGCCCCTCTCGGACGCGATGGCCCACGTCGGGCAGCTGTTGATGCTGAGGAGGTTGGCGGGCGCCCCCGTCCCGTCCGAGAACTTCATCTACGCGGACATCAGGGCCGGGGTGGTGGGCCCGGACCAGCCGGACCCCGTCGCCCCAGACGAGTGAGAGAAAAATGTGGGATGCCTGAGCTTCACCAGCCGATCCTGCCCAGGAAGCCGAGGACGGCCTCCTCGAACTCATCCGGCTTGTCCTGGGGCACCATGTGGGTGGCCCCCTGCACCGTCACCGACTCGAACCGGGGAATCATCTTACCCATCCTCTGATGTTTCTCGGGCGTGACCAGGGTGCTCTCGGAGCCGAGGACCAGCAGCGTGGGGGCCCTTATCTTCTCCACGTAGGGCCACAGGTCCGTGGTCATGTCCCTCATGTAGTCGTTGCCCGAGGGCTTGGCCACCAGCGAGCCGTCGGGCCTCTGCGTGAACCCGTACCTCAGCCTGTTATCCACGTAGTACTGGGCGATCTGGGGGTACCTCTGCCTGACGTAGGCGGCGGCCTCCGCCATGCCCTTGAACGGCCCCGGCGACTGCTGAACATACGGCCTAGGGACGGGGTCCGGGGGCGCTATGTCCACCAGGACCAGGCCCTTCACCTCCTGGGGGTGCCCTGCTGCAATGATCATCCCGAGCCTGCCGCCGATGCTGTGGCCGACGAGGACACACGGTGTGGACCCCAGCTTACGCACGCAGGCGAAGAGGAGGTCTGCGTGGTCCAGCAGGGAGACTGGCTCCACGGGGACCGTGGAGTCGCCGTGGCCCAGGATGGTGAGGGCCAGCACCCTGTGGCTGGCCGAGAGGGACTCCGCGAGGAGGTCCATGCTGTGGGCGTCCACGCCCATGCTGTGGAGGAGGACGACGCTTTTCCCCTTCTGGCCCCACTGGACGTGGTGGAAGCTGTACTTCCCTAGCTTGGTGAAGCCTTCTATAGGTTGAGACAAAGCCATCAAGAATCATTTAAACGTTCAAGGATTCAAGTTTATTCCTCGGCCCCCGGCACACAGGCTGCAGCGCCGCAACCGTATTCTATATCCTTCCCTCACCATCATACCATGAAGAACCATAAGCCCCTGCTCAGGCTCCTGGGCCACGAGTACAGGGACGGCGGATACGACAAGGCCGTGCTCGGAGTGGGCTCCACCGAGTACCACGGCGACCACCTGCCGTACGGCACCGACACCCTGGTCGCCGAGCACCTGGCATCCGAGGTGTCACGGAGGGTCAAGGGGCTACTCATGCTGCCCACCATACCCGTCGGGATGAGCGCCCACTACAGCAGCTTCCCAGTGGCCATAAGCCTCACAACTGAGACACTGATGCACGTCCTCAGGGACGTGTTCGACAGCCTCAGGAAGCACGGCCTCAACAGGCTCCTCATCGTCAACGGCCACGACGGCAACATATCCGCCATCGACGCCGTCACCAGGGAGTACCGGGTCGCCCACCCCGAGTTCAAGATAGCCGTCCTGGAGGCGTGGTGGGTCGCCGCAGGCAAGCTGGTGCCCGAGGACACCTTCGAGGTCTGGGGCGGCCTGGGCCACGGAGGCGAGGGCGAGACCAGCATGATGCTGCGGGTGGACCCCGGCCTCGTGGACATGAGCAGGGCCAGGGGCGTTGTCCCCGACCTGCCCAGCCACGTGGAGGTGAAGTGGACCTTCGACGAGTTGACCCCCTACGGAGCCACAGGCGACCCGAGTAAGGCCACACCCGAGAAGGGGAGGCTCATGCACGACGCCCTGGTGAAGCTCCTGGTGGAGTTCCTTGAGAAGATGGATGAGAAGAACTGGGAGACCTAGCGTCGCCTCGTCCGCTCAGCCGCCACTCACCCCTGCCTGCCCAGGGTCTCCCTTATGGCGAAGAGGGCAAGGGACGCGCCCACGACCAGAAGGCCCGCGCTCAGCGTGAAGAGCGCCCCCGCGCCCAGGAGGCTCGTCACAACGCCCGCCACAGCTGGGCCTGCGAAGGTCCCCAGGTCCCTCATGAGCCTATAGAACCCAAACGCCTTACCCCGGGTCTCCACGGTTGATACGTCGGCCACAACGGCGCTGGCCACCGGGTGGAAGAAGCCTGCCCCCAGCCCCAGGGAGAGGCTGGCGGCCACCAGGACGGCCTGCGAAGACGAGAGGGCGAGGGCGACGAAGCTTGAGGCGGCCACAGCCATCCCCACTGCGAGGGGCACCCTCCTGCCGACGCGGTCAGACACTGGGCCCGCAATCAGCGATCCCACGGCCGTGCACCCGGAGAGCCCCATGAACAGCAGCGGCAGGAACCCCTCAGGCACCTTGACCGTCAGCGTCGTGTAAAGCGGGATCACCGTCAGGAACAGGCTGTGGGTGTACATGAAGAGGAAGGCGCTGTACATGGCCGTCAGGTACTCCCTGCTCAGTATGCCTCTCAGGCCCCTCAGGTCCAGTAGCCTGGCGTTCTCTCCGCCCACCAGCGTCTCCCTCAAAAGCAGCATACACGCAAGGAAGGACGCGAAGCTGAACGCGGCGGCGATCCCGAAGACATACCGGACGCCGAGGCTGGCCATCAGGGGCCCAGAGAGCCATGTGCCTAAAAGGATTGAGAAGCTGTTGATGCCCTCGTAGATGCCGAGTACCAGAGCCCTCCTGCCGGGCCCGGCCACCTCCACCATGCTGGTCATGATGGCCAGGAAGAAGAATGCCTGCCCGAGGCCGTACAGGATGAAGGCGGTCACGAGGTGCGACGTGGTCCGGGCCAGGGTGATCACCAGGATGCTGAGGGAGACGCTGACGGCGCCAAGGGCGGCCATCCTCTTCCTGCCGTACCTGTCGGACATGAAGCCGCTCACAGGCCCCAAACCGGCCTTCACGAGGCCGATGGTGGACACCAGCGCCCCCACGAGCAGGTAGGACGCGCCGACGAAGCTGGACGTGTATAGGGACAGCAGCGGCTGGATTAGGCCGTAGCCCACGAACATGGTTGAGAGGGCCGCCGCGTACCTCAGCAACTGAAACAGGAACGCCCTGTCCTCGCCGTCCATCCCTTGAACCTCATCAATAGTCAACGAAACGCGGAAAAGGGTTTCCCCCAGACACGACCTGGCTCACACGCGGAGGCCGCTTCATTCGGTACACTATTATCTACCCCGCCCGTCATTCAACGTGTTCTGAGGGTGCAGACATGGGCGAGGAAGCGATGAGGTGGGACCTGTCGCAGCTGGTGGACGGCGCGTCACCTGACCTGGTGAAGAGCAGGCTAGGCGAGATGGTCGAGGAGGCTGGGAGGATCAGGGAGAGGTACCTCGGCAAGATTAGGGCTCTGGACGCAGGTGGCCTGCTGCGGTACATCGAGGAGATGGAGGCCTTCACCCTACGGTATGAGGGCGCGGCCACGTACTGCCGCCTCATGTACTCGGCGGACTCCACGGACGAGACGGCGAAGCAGCTCAACGACGCCGTGAGGACCGCGGCGTCCAAGGTGGGTCAGGCGCTGGCCTTCACTGAGGTTGAGCTTGGAAGGCTTCTGGAAGCGACCCCAGGCATGGTCGATGACCCCACCCTGAGCGAGTACAGGCACATGCTTGAGAGGCGGCTGAGGGGCGTCCCCCACCTGCTCACGGAGACCGAGGAGCGGCTGGTCATAGCCAAGGACAGGAACGGGATAAGCGCTTGGAGCCAGCTGCAGGGAGACTGGCTGAGCACCAGGGTGTTCACAGTCGAGGTTGACGGCATCGAGAAGACGATGCCATACGGCGAGGTCATAGCCCTCTACCAGAGCGCCGACAGGAACACCAGGATAAGGGCCAACAGCGTAGTCTACCGTGAGCTGGGTAAAGACGAACTACTCTGGTCCAGCGCGCTACGGTCGGTGTGCAGCGACCACGCCCAGATGTGCGAGCTGAGGAAGTACCCCTCGGCCATCACCCAGAGCCTCATCGACAACGACGTGGACCAGGAGACCGTGGACAGCCTGATGAAGACCATCGAGAAAGGCGTCGATGTATACCGCAGGTACCTCAGGCTCAAGGCGAAGCTCATGGGGCTCCCCAGGCTGGGCAACTGGGACATAGTGGCGCCTCTGCCAAACACCCCAGAGAAGGACTACACGTGGGACGAGGCCAAGAGCCTCGTAGAGAAGGCCTACACAGGCTTCGACGGGGAGCTGGGCTCATGGATCAGGGAGATGTACGGCCGCCGCCACATAGACGGGCAGCCAAGGAAGGGAAAAACGTCTGGGGCATTCTGCTCCACGTGGCTCAGCGGCAGGAGCGCCTACATACTCCAGAGCTTCAACGGCAAGGTGGGGGACGTGTACACCCAGGCCCACGAGCTGGGCCACGCGGTCCACGCGTACCTGGGCTCCAGGAACCAGAGGCCAACCAACTACGAGATAGGGAGCTGCATAGCCGAGTGCGGCAGCACCTTCGGGGAGCTGCTGCTGACGGACCTGCTCCTCGAGAGAGCGAGGACTGTGGCTGAGAGGCAGGCGATACTGGCCAACGTGTTGTACGAGTTCGGCATGGCCGCGTTCCAGGT
>CAZAKG010000105.1:0-8446 GCA_964485755.1 uncultured Candidatus Bathyarchaeia archaeon
GGCCCTGCTACCCGTCGTGATCGTGTTAGTCACCTTGTTCATACGGAGGATCGAGCCCCTGTTCACGAAGGTTCAGGAGCGGCTCGAGGCGCTGAACCAGGTGCTCCAGGAGAACATCTCAGGCATCAGGGTCGTCAAGGCCTTCGTGCGCAGCGACTACGAGGGAACCCGGTTCGACAGGGCCAACCGGGAGCTGACGGGGACCTCCGTGAGGGTCACCCAGCTCCTGAGCGTCTTCTTTCCCCTCATCATGGCCATAATGAACCTGGGGGGAGTGGCCCTGATCTACTACGGCGGCATCCAGGTCTACCAGGGAACCGCGACCGTCGGCGAGATCATGGCGTTCACCAACTACCTCATGAGCACGATGTTCCCGGTCATCATGCTCTCCATGATGGCCGGCCAGATCTCGGCTGCCAACGCCTCTGCGGTCAGGATAATGCGGATCATGGACGCAGAGCCTGAGGTCAAAGACAGGCCGGGCGCTGTGCCCCTGACGGAGGTGTCAGGCAGGGTGGCCTTCGAGAACGTCACGTTCAGCTACAAGGAGGACGGCGGCGACCCGGTGCTGCAGGACGTGTCCTTCACGGCTGAGCCCGGCCAGAAGGTGGCCATACTGGGCTCCACGGGCAGCGGCAAGTCAAGCCTCATCAACCTGATCCCCAGGTTCTACGACGTGTCTTCCGGCAGGGTCACAGTGGATGGGGTTGACGTCAGGGACGTCACCATGAGCAGCCTCAGGAGCCACATTGGGGTAAGCCTCCAGGAGGCGGTCCTGTTCAGCGGCACCATAAGGGACAACATAAGGTACGGCCGCGGCTCGGCCACGGACGAGGAGGTCGAGGCGGCTGCGAAGGCCGCCCAGGCCCACGAGTTCATCGTGGGGTTCCCCGAGGGCTACGACACCGTTGTCGGGCAGCGGGGCGTCAACCTGAGCGGGGGCCAGAAGCAGAGGATAGCCATCGCCAGGGCGCTTCTCGTGAACCCCCGGATACTGATCCTTGACGACAGCACCAGCTCCGTGGACGTGGAGACCGAGGTGCTCATCGAGAAGGCTATGGAGGGGCTCATGAGGGAGAGGACGAGCTTCGTCATCGCCCAGCGCATAAGCACAGTCCTCACGGCTGACAAGATACTGGTGCTGGAAAACGGCAGGATCGCAGCCGAGGGCGACCACGCCACGCTGATGGGTTCAAGCCCCATCTACAGGGAGATATATGACAGCCAGCTGGGCGACGGAGGCGGCGCACAGTGAGCAGGCCGGGCAGAGGCGGGCAGCAGGACTCCGGAGACCAGCAGAGGAGGCCCATGGGGCCGGGCCACGGCCCTGGAGGTATGGGCGCAATAGAGAAGGCCAAGGACCCGAGGATGGCCCTCATCAGGCTCCTGGACTACCTGAGGCCCTTCAGGGTCCACTTGGCGGCCATCGGGCTACTGACCTTGGCTGGCACAGTCCTGAGCCTGGCCGGGCCGTACCTGATTGGGATAGCCATCGACCAGTACATCATGGTGCGTGACCTGTCGGGGCTTCTGAGGATATCGTTGATGCTGGCTGGCGCGTACGTCGGCGGAGCCTTGGCGTCCATGGTCGCGGGCTGGATCGCCGCGTCCATCAGCCAGAGGAGCCTCATGCAGATGAGGAAGGAGCTGTTCGACCACATGCAGACCCTGAGTCTAAGCTACTTCGACCAGCACCAGGCCGGCGACCTCATGAGTAGACTCACCAACGACATAGACGCCATCAGCGCGGCTCTGACCCAGAACGTGACCAGCCTCATATCGAACGGCGTAACCATCTTCGGGGTGCTGGCGCTCATGCTGTTCCTGAACGTCCGGCTGACCCTCGCCAGTCTCATAGTGCTCCCATTGATGGTGGTGTTCACCGCCGTCGTGGGTAAGCGAACCCGGGAGAGCTTCATGGGGCTCCAGGTGAACTTGGGCGCCCTCAACAGCCTGATGCAGGAGACGGTGGGTGGTCAACGGGTGGTCATAGCATTCGACCAGCACGAGGCCGTGACGGGCAGGTTCAACGAGGTGAACCAGAAGGTGAAGGATATGGGCATCAAGGCCATGACGTACGCCATGCTTGTGCCGCCCATGATGGGGATACTGAGCGACGCCAACATAGCCATAGTGGCTGGTCTGGGCGCCTGGATGACCCTGAGCGGGTTAGCTACGGTGGGCACCATCGCCGCCTTCATATCCTACACCCGTCGATTCGCGGAGCCCCTGCGGCAGATCGCTAACCTGTACAACAGCATCATGTCGGCGCTGGCGGGCTCCGAGAGGATATTCGAGGTCCTGGACCAGGGCCCTGAGATAACCGACGCGGAGGACGCCGTGCACGTCGAGTGCTTCGGGGGAGCCGTCGAGTTCAGGGACGTGGACTTCGGGTACGTAAAAGGCGTTCCAGTGCTTAAGCACGTCAACCTGAGGGCCGAGCCTGGGCAGACCATAGCCCTGGTGGGGCCCACGGGGGCGGGCAAGACCACCATGGTGAACGTGCTCACCAGGTTCTACGACGTCCAGGGGGGCAGCATCACCATCGACGGCGTCGACATCAGGCGGATCAGGAAGGATGACCTGAGGAGGCAGCTGGGCATCGTCCTCCAGGACGTGTTCCTGTTCAGCGGCTCCGTGATGAACAACATCAGGTACGGCCGCCTGGACGCCACCGAGGAGGAGTGCATCGCCGCCGCGAAGCTGGCCAACGCGGATGGGTTCATCAGGCGCCTGCCCAGCGGGTACAGGACCGAGCTGAGCGAGCGCGGCGGCAACCTCAGCCAGGGGCAGAGGCAGCTGCTGAGCATCGCCCGCGCCGTCTTGGCTGACCCGGCCATACTTGTGCTGGACGAGGCCACAAGCAGCGTGGACACCCGGACGGAGAGGCAGATACAGGATGCGCTGCTGAACCTGATGAAGGGGCGGACCAGCTTCGTGATCGCGCACAGGCTCAGCACCATCAGGAACGCGGATGTGGTCCTGGTCATCAACAGGGGCGAGATCATTGAGAGGGGGACCCACGAGGAACTCCTGGCAGCTGGCGGCTTCTACCACCGGATGTACATGAGCCAGTTCAAGGGGACTAACGGGCCGCCGGTTCAGGAACTGGAGAGGACCGTGGGCGGGGCCTAGGCCCTCGCCCTCAGGCTTGGCGTTTGGGGGCGCCTGCGCCTGTTACTTGGTGGAGGGTTGGGGCGCGTGGTCTGGGTATTTTTGTGTGGTCCTGTGTGCGTGCATGAGGGGGGAGGGGGGATCCACCACCGCCACCACGATTCCCCGTTTTCCGGCTTGTTTTCTGGTTCGGGGGCTTTTTCGGGGTCCCTGGGCGGCGGCGATGGTCGGCGGAGGTGTCCGCCGCCGTCGTCTATGCCTGCGGTGTTTTGGGTCTTGTGTGAGGTGGATTCAGAGGGTCGCCTCTGTGCTGCTGTGGATCGTTGTTGCGGGTGTGCTTCACGATTTGGCGGGGTTCCTGCTGAGTGTTGCTGTATGACTGTAGCAGTCATAATTGAACCTTGGCGTGTTTAGGCACAAGTAAAATCTTTCAGAAATTTATCAGAGATTTGGGTTTATACGGTAACGCGATACCTGTCCATTAGTTCTTGGCGTTTGCCCTCGTTCCAACCCGTCACGTCCGTGTAGTAGCCCGTGATCCTGCTCCAGTAGCGGACGTTCTCGGAGCCGCATGTGGGGCAGCTCTTCAGCATCCCCGCGTTGGTGCTTGCGCAGTTGCTGCACACTGTCAGGTCCTTGGTGTAGCTGAAGTACCCTATCTGGCTGTTGCGGCAGATGCGCTGCGTCAGCTTGTAGAGGGCCTCCGGGTCCGAGGCGCTCTCGCCTAGCCAGGCGTGGAAGATGTTGCCTCCGCTGAGGATGGGGAAGAACTTGTGCTCTATGTCGATCCTCTTACCCAGCGGCACCTTGGCTCCGACGTAGGTGTGTGTGCCGTTCGTATAGTAGATGGGGAGGTCGCGTTTCCCGGTGACGCCGTTGACGCTGCTAAGGTCTCCCTTGATCGTGCTCCGCGCCATGGTCTTGTACTCTGGGTGGAGCAGGTCGGCGACGGCGAAGGTCTGGGCCGTGGACTCGGCCGGGGTCCTGGCCAGCATCACCTTCCAGCCGCTCCTCATCTCCAGGCCCTTCCTGAACTTCTCCATATCCAGGAGCAGCTTTACGGCTAGGCGCACCGCATCGTCCGCCTCGTGGAGCTGGCTGCCTGTGAAGTACTGGACCATCTCGTTGATGCCCACGACGCCGATGACGTTCACAAGCTCGCTGAAGTCCACGGCGGGGGGCCCCTTCTTGCCGGTCCTGGGGTCCCTGGGGGTCTGGGTGGCGAAGGGCACCATGCCTCCGCCGATGACCTTGTCCATCCACTTATGCTTGGCCTCGAAGACCCCCATGGCTAGCCTCATGTTCTCCTTGGCGGCCTCCAGCAGCTTGTCGTAGTCGCCGTTGGCGCGGTACGCGAGCCTGGGCATGTTGATGCTCACCACCTGCCAGCCGCCCATGCTGAAGTGCTGGCCGTCCTGGAAGTACAGCTTCTCGTAGAACTTTGGGTCCGTCTCCGGCGTATTCGCGAACTGGTACGCGCAGCACTGGTAGCAGCTTATGCCGTTGCCGTAGCCGCGGTACGCGGGCAGCATGTTGTCGAAGTAGGGGGCCCCGAACTTGCTCACGGCCTCGTGGACCAGGAGCCACAGGTCGTCGTACTCGGGCTTGAAGAACTCGGGGGACACGTAGTTCTCGTTCTTGGGGAAGTTGAACGGCTTGCCCCAGTAGTCCCCCTCCAGCGCCACCTCGTTGATGGCGCGGAAGAACTTCTGCACCTCGTCCTCGTAGTCGCCGTACGTGTCCGGGCCCACCCTGCCCTGCATCACCACGGGGACGTCCCTCCATATCTTGGGGACCCCCATGGGGAGCTGGATGTTGCTGAACACAAGCTGGCCGCCCCGCGTCACGTAGGTCTGCGTCAGCTCGTAGAACATCATCTGGGCCAGCTGCTTGATCTGCTTGTAGGGCAACCCGCGGAGGAACGGTGCCAGGAACATGGTGTAGTACATGAAGCCCTGGCCGCCGCTGAAGTTGGTCTGGCCTGCGGCCAGCACCTTGACGCTGTGGAGTATGGCCACCTCTGGCTGCTTAGCCGGGCCCGCGACGCTGGACCTGAACCCGCTGCCGTCCGGGATCAGCCCGTAGTAGAGGAAGTAGCGGAGGTCCCAGTCCTGGCAGAAGGGGCGGCTGCCGAAGTACTCCAGGGTGTGTATGTGGATGTCCCCCTGGTGGTGGGCCGTGGCCAGCTTCGGGTCCATGAGCAGCAGGTACTGCTCCTTGCTGAGCCTGTCCGCCTTCTTCTTGTGCACCGTCTCAGGGTTGGGCTGGAGGTTGGCGTTCTCCTTTGCCTCGAAGCCGCCTCCGATGTCGATCTGGTAAGCGTCGTAGAGGGGTGCCCCCACCCTGGTGAGGAGGTTCCTGTAGATGCCGAACTCGGGCACCTCGTGGCTCCACTCCAGGAGAATGTTGTTGGTTATCTCCCTCACCATGGGCCCCGAGACGAACCTGGGCTTCGTCAGCTTGATGCGCCGCTCCACCTCGTCAGCGATCTTCTCGGCTGTGGACTCGCTGATGGCGGGGATGTCAAACATCTTCTCCGCCAGCGTAGTCTCCAGCTCCAGCATGTCGGTGATCCTAGTCTTCTCCCAAGGCACCAAGTACCCGTCAGTGGTGTGGACCATGGGCATCCCCATGTACATGTTCTCCGTGAAGAACTCCTCTATCCTGCGCTGGTACGGGGGCAGGTCCCTGAGCTTAGCCACTGTCCAGTACCTCCGCGACCTTGTCCTCCTTCAGGGTGTAGCCCTCGAACATCTCCTCGGAGGGCCTCACGGCTGAGCCCGCCGTGATGATGGGCGGGTTGCCGAACATGTTCATCATGATGAACTCGGTCTGCGCCTCTGTGTCGAACCAGCGGGCGTCGAAGTCGATCCCACGCTTCTTTAGGTACTCCTTGAGCTTTTCGCACTTGGGGCAGTCGGGTAGAGAGTATACAGTGACCTTCATTTTTTTTCTTGCAACCTTTATAGTGTGCGTCTCCGATGGAGTACACTACAGTTAGATGGATACACTATCCCGTATCGTTCTATATATTGGTAATTGTCTGGCTCCTAATACCTGTAAGTCTGAGTGGATGAATGGTCACGATAACGTCGGCGCACCTGAGATTGTCCCAATTCAAAGGAATGATAGTCGTAGACCCGGCTCCATTCACCAATTTTTATATATTCTGCGCGCCACTGGTTAACCGGAGAATAGTGCAATCATCCGGGTGACCCGTTTGACCATCATAATCTGCCTCGTGGGACAACACTACCGTCGGGCTTTCGACGGGATCAGGTACTGGAGCAAGGTCCACGGGATCACGAAGCTGTACCTGCTATACAGCGACATCGGTGCTGAGGCGGGCAGCAACCTGTTCGCGTACATGAGTAAGGTGAACGCGGATGAGCTGCGGGAGAAGCTGGAGATCCTCGACCCCATAATGGTGCCCTACAACCCGGTGGATCAGCGCAGCGTCTTCCGCACGGTCTACGGGATAATGAACCAGGCGAGGGAGGCTGGGGAGGAGGCGCTCATAGACATCACGAGCACCACGGACACGGCAACCGGCATAGCCCTCACGATTGCCCTCATGTTCAGGAACGCCCGCGTCTACAGCGTGCCCAACGCGGAGCCCGGCTGGTACGTGAACGGGGAGCCCGGCACACCCGAGTTCGATAAGTGGTTCAGGCGTGCGCGGGAGCAGCCCAGCAGGGACCCCATGGAGATACAGCTGCCGGGGTACAGGCTGGAGCCCAGCAGCAAGCACGAGGAGAAGGAGTGGGCCCGGGAGAGGAAGCTCATGGTTCTGCTGCGTGAGAACGGGGGGGAGGCGGAGAGCATCAGCGACATAATCCGGTGGTTCGGGTACAAGACGGCCAACAGCACCCTCCGGAACAGGTTCAGCAGGATCGTGGCGCGGCTGGAGATGAAGGGGCTTGTGGACGCGGAGAAGGGGAGCAAGATGAAGGTCATCAGCCTCACCGGGTTCGGGAAGATATTCGCGGAGGCCCTGGCCGAGGGCGCCGTCTAGCCGCGGACAGGTTTATCCTTTAGTGTAAACGCGTCGTCGGGGGCAGGGGTCTCTTAGCTCGTACCTCTAATATGGATCAGCGTCAGCACCGCAGCGTAATATCGTCTAGGGGCTCCAGTCTTAGGGTATTACGGGGGCGCCGGGCCCCGTCTTTAGCTACCTTTTTATTTAAAGCCCCAATCTCATGCATAGTCATCCGAGGAACAGGCATGAAGGCACAGGTAGTTCTCACCCCGGCCGAGGGCAAGCGGCTCATAGCCAAGGCCATAAGCTGCATGGAGCCGGTGCAGAAGGCGTACCAGGAGGGCGTCCTCATCATAGCCACAAGCACCACGACGGCCTACGTGGCCGAGGAGCTGATGCAGAAGGAGATACCGGACAAGGGGATGTTCACGGCGGGCGTCGTGACGGCGACCGGCCTCAATATTACCAAGGCGGAGGGCAGGTACAGCCACTACGTGTTCGATAAGGGGAAGCTCAAGGAATGTAACACGGCGGAGCTGGTTCCCTACCTGTCTAGGATGGGGCCCGGCGACGTCTTCATCAAGGGCGCCAACGCCATCGACTCCTTCGGCGCAGCGGGCATCCTCCTGGCGGGTGCGGGCGGCGGCACCATAGGGACCGCTTGGGGCCACATCGTCAGGAACGGCATCCAGCTCATAATACCCGCGGGCCTGGAGAAGCTGGTGCCTGGGCCGTTGGACAGCCTGCAGAACATGATGGGCACCGAGGTCATCGACCACTGCATGGGCTGGAAGTGCGGCATCATAGTGGTCCACGGCCAGGTCATCACGGAGATGGAGGCCATGAGGCTCCTCTTCGACGTGGACGCCGTGCCGATTGCGGCGGGCGGCATCGACGGCGCGGAGGGCTGCAAGGTCTTCCTGGTGGAGGGCCCCAAGGACAACGTCGAGCTGGCCATGGAGGTCCTGGGCAAGGTGAAGGGCGAGCCCCAGCTCAAGACGCAGGTCACGGGCTGGCCCAAGAAGTAGCTAAACCGTCCACTCCACCCTGTCAGCCCCGTTGAAGCGGGCCAGGGACTCCAGGTTTTCCTCCAGCTTGCTTTCATAGTCCTCAGTGGGCTCGAACCCGTCCTCAAGCCAGTAGCCCCGGACGATGAGCTTGCCTTCGGACCGCAGCATCTTGGGCTCTAGGCGGGCCACCAATCTGTCCCCGTAGAGGACGGGTAGGTGGTAGTAGCCGTAGGTTCTCTGGTCTTGTGGGAGGTAGACCTCCAGCTTGGGCTGGAACCCGAAGAGGGCGTGGATCCTGCTGCGGTTCCACATGAGGTTGTCAAAGTAGTTGATTAGTTTGACG
>CAZAKG010000106.1:0-8345 GCA_964485755.1 uncultured Candidatus Bathyarchaeia archaeon
GTTTTTGATCCGAATGTGTTCTGGAGCATTGTGGGCGAGTATGATCTTGGGTTCTGTTTGGAAACTGTTAAGCGTCTGCCCACATTAAAAGAGTCAATAGCATTGTACCCTTTTACTAGCGAAGCTGAGATCAGTGAATGGATTGAAATTCTCCTGAGATAACAAGTTTAGGAGCCATTTTTAGAAATCGTACTTTCTAAAATATGCGTTTTTTAGAAACTGCGATTTCTAAAATTTACTTATATATTGATAAAGTAACTCTTAGCGTCATCCATTAACATATCTGGATTTAAAAGATGCAGGTTATCTACGTTAAGTGGGGAGTCGCATGGTTGTTCAGTTGAAGGAGCCTAGGTATGAGAAGGGCCTCATGGACCGGCTTACGCGATACAGTCGTGACTATAACTGGATCAAGGACAATCACTCTGAGTTGTTGAAGGAGTATCCCAGGGAGTACGTGGCTGTCAGGAGCCAGAGGGTCTTGTATCATGGGGAAACGATGAAGGAGCTTGTTGATCGTATGCAGGTGAGGAGTGAGGACCCATCAGAGTTCGCCATCGAGTTCCTCACAGACGAGAATACTAAATTCTTTTTTTAAGAGATCAAACTGTTTCTGTAAAAATATTGTGTAATACACAAGTTATTTTCATCGAATGGCGGTCTAGGATTTATGTATATGTCATAGCATACTCTGTGAATGTGGAGCTCCCGTGTGTGCTCACACCCACTCGTTACCCTTTCGTTACCCGGCCCGGGGACCGTCTTGAGGCCAGCCCCTTAGCGCTTGGGGTATCCGAGTTGGCGGTGGGTCGGAGCGCCTACGGGGTCGCTCCATTACTTTTAACCCATTGACAATCTTATAATATAATTCTTACAGTGGGTGAGAGTGTCAGCCTTAAATGATGAGAGTAATAAAATAATTGTTTCATGTTTTGAGAATAACATTTTCACCCACCTCTCTCAGTGGAAACAATGCGTTTTTTTTATTATGCCCAATGATTTTATGGTAGTAGGAGAAAGGTGGATGTCGTCACTCGCTCATCTCGTTTCCTCTTCGTTACCCGGCCCGGGGACCGTCTTGAGGCCAGCCCCTTAGCGCTTGGGGTATCCGAGTTGGCGGTGGGTCGGTGATCCCATCACCCATCTCCCTTTTTTTATGGGTGAACCATCTCGTATAATTGCTCCTCCTCTTTCTGGAGGGAAGAGGTGGGTGAAACTATTTGATTTTATAAAAATTAAAAACATATCCTGTTGAGTGCGTTTCATGTGAAGTAATTAGATCATATATCTGAGTACATTGATGTCTAACCGCCTGTTCTCACAGCGATGGGCCTTGTAGCGGGGGGCATCGCCTGCGATGCGTGAACTGCCAGGGCCAGGGACCAGAACCTGTCGTCGTGGCCTCCGCCCGTACTGCTGAAGTGGATTCTGCCCGTCTTGGTCAGCTCGTAGGTGGGGGCGTTTAGTTCGCTGAACAGGTTAGGGTCGTAGGGTAAGTGCAACAGCGGCGTCACCGTCACCGGGTTTCCCTCGTTGCTCCTGCACCCCTGAGGGCACGTGGTCCTCCATCCACCCTCCTTTGCCTCAACGTACCCCTCCCAGCCGCACTCAAGGCACTCCACGGTCCTCATCCTCTCCCTCAGGACCGTGGCGATGGCTTCCTTGCTGGTCTCCGTGAAGGTAACGCCCTCCACGTTCCTGACGCCGGCACGCCTCATGTCCTCCACTATGTACTCGCCAACCCCCGTCTGGTCGCAGGCCACAGCAACAACCCGGTCCCAGTTATCCTGAAGCATCTTCACGAACCCGATAACTGCTCCATAAGGCGTATCCAGCCTGAACCTGTGGCAGAGCCGAAGGTACAGGTGGCTGGCCACCCGGTCCAGGACAGAGACCACCGTGTAGTCCCGCTTCTTACCGAAGTCCACGCCCACGTAGAACCTGCCCGTGTGCTTCCTCTCCGGGTTCCTGTAGCTGAGGGACGCGTCCTGACACAGCGCTATGAGGCTGGCTGGTAGCCACCTGTCCACGTCCACGGTCCACTCGCACAGCATCTCTCGCCTCCACCGGAGAGGATCATCCCTTAGCTGCTCCCTGATCATCTCGATTATGCTCGGCGTCAGGGGCCCGTTTGGGGGCAGCGCCTCCGTGTACACCACCTTGTGCCTGCTGAACCGCGAGAAACTATCTTCGTTGCACATCCTGTAGAAGACGCTGTCCGTGTTCCACGGCGTGCTCTCAGCGATGAGGTACCCGTCCGTCGTGTTCAGCGTGAACAGGACCGCCGTGTACAGGTCCTCGTCGTCCCTGATGAAGTTCATCTCCATCAGGTACACGGCCTTCGCCGTGTGGCCCCTTATGGTCTCGGGGACCGGGCTCTCCGCCAGGATCACCGACCCGTTCCTCAGCCTTATCATGGTCCTCATGAGGCCCCCGGCGCCGCACACCGTCTTGAAGAGCCCCGGGTCGTGGGCCCTCATCCTGAGGAGGTGCTCGTGCAGCGCCTTGAAGGCAACGCTCTTCACCTGGCCCAGCTTCGGGGCGGTAACAACAATGGTGCTGCCCGGGTGCAGGAACGCCAGGTACAGCAGCTTGGCCATACCGTTGAATGTCTTGCCCGTCTGCCGGGCCTGGACGTTGGCTATGAAGTGGTTTCCGTCCCGGAGGAACGGCTGCATGTACCCGAACGGCTCGTAGTACAGCCACTCCCTGCAGAACTCCACGGGGTCACGGGGGAGGCTCCGGCAGCCTGTACCCGAGGGCCTCCTTAGGCTGTCCCTCCTCTCCCTCAGCCTCTTCAACCTCTGCCTCAAGGTCCTCCACCTCCACGGCCTCCACCATCCCGTACACTATGTACAGGCACCTGATCAGCGTGTTCATGGCCCTGATCCTGTTCGCCTCATCCGCCAAAGGGTCCACTATTATCCGGTCCAGCTGCCGCCAGAGCCTATCCAGCCGCCTTATGTAGTCACGTCTCTTCGCCTCGGGGTTGATGCGGACACGCCTAGTAGTGATCCATAGGCGCCCCTTGGGACGTTTCGCCTCCACCGCCCCAGGCGGGCCAGCTCCCTCCTCACCTCTAAAAACAACTTCAAGTCCTGGGTGAGGCCCGGGCTGAGGCTCCTCATCCTGCTGAACGTCTTCGCCACGTTGCCGGTCTCCTCCCCCGTCTTCAGCCACTCCCTGAGCAGCCTCCTCTCCCTCTCCGTGAATACGTATCCCCTCGTCCCCCCCGCCTCAGATGCTTCAGGATTCCCTGCGTCTCAACCACTATTCATTCTAGTGTGCCTCCCCGAAGACGAAAATCAGTAGCGATAACCTTCAGCGGCTCTAGCCGCTGAGAACGTGATCGTTGATCCTGCTGTTCACCAGCTGGGGCGTGATGTCCATCATCATGGTTACGTCGCCCGAGTCCACCGAGACGGTCCTGTACCCCAGGTTCTCCCAAATCTGGCGCAGGGGCCTCCCCGCCTGGTCGTACTCCTCCGTTGTGAACTTCACGGCCCTGTACCCGTCCTCCAGCAGGTACACCATCTCCAGGACGGCCAGCACGGTGCCCACCCCCCTCCGCTCAACGAGGGTGGCCGAGCTGTCCGAGAAGTAGACCCACGGCTCCTCGTCCCTGTACCCGAAGTCGTATGCCACGGGCTCCCCGTCCAGCTCCACCAGCAGGCAGAAGAAGCCCGGCCTGCCCACCCTGGCCCTGAACTCCTCGCGGCTGTACCAGAGCTCCCTCCTGAACTTGACATGGTCGATGGCCGCGATCTTATCAAGGAGCCCGTCGTCCAGGCGGGTGTGGGTTGAAATACGCACGTTCCCGTTAAGGGACTCGCCGAGCCTTTTCTCTGCATACCTCAACACTTCCTGGAGAGAAGGTACTTGCATATTCCATTATGGCTTATCAGAAGATTATATCAATCTATCGTGATCAGCGTAGCCGAGCACAAGGCCATCTCGGCATCTCCGGGGTCAGCTTCATGATGCACGATTGTTCTACTCGCTCACCATCCAACACCGTCGTTATTAGATGCGCACATAAGTACACACACAGTGAACAGTTATGGCTACATAGGAATGATTATATCCACATACCGCGATCATATACACCGATAGACATGGTTAAGACGCTAAAGGAAAAGCCCGCCAACTTCATCCCCTTCGTACGCAAGACAGGGAGAAAGCTAAGAGACGCCATCATGACGTACATAGACACCAAGGAGTCCACCCTGGTGATAGAGAAAGACGAGATATCTCTATTCAAGGGCAAAACATACGAGAACAAGGTATCAGTATGCATCGGCTCAATCAGACGGATACTCAGAAAGAGGCAGAGCGAATTCGTGATAGGCACAAACCACGACAAGACCGAGATATACATAGTGAGAAAGTAGCCTCCATCCACCTCTTTTTATTCACGTAATACTACATGGGCGGCTGGGTGGCACATGCAGAGAGGGTGAAAGCGGTGGGGTGTTAACCGTTGCCTTCCAGGGTGAGCCAGCCCTTCTCGAGGGCGGTGATGCCTGTGCGGGCGGCCTCCACGATGCCTATGTGCTTCACGTCCCTCATGAACTCGCTTACCTCGTCCACTGAGCCCGTGACCTCGGCGATGATGGTGTCCGGCTTGATGTCCAGTATCTGGCCCTTGTACCTGTTGATGGTCTCCAGGGCCTCCTCCTGGGCCATGGGGTCCGCCGTGCTGAGCTTCACCAGGGCCATGTCCCGCTGGACGATGCGCAGCGGGTCCAGGCGCTTCACCTTGATGACGTCAACCATCTTCTCTATCTGCTCCACGAGCTTGGTGACCTCGTGGGCGTCTCCGCGGACCGTGATGGTGATCCTGGTGGTGTCGGTGTCCTCGCCTGCGATGGCTGTGATGCTGTGGATGTTGAAGCCCTTGCGCCTGAAGTTGTTGCTTATGTTGAAGAGCACGCCGGGCTTGTTCTCCACCATGAGGCTGATGACGTTCAGAGGCGTCATGGTAGGTTCTCCGTCAATATGTCCTTTAAACCCATCCCCGGGGGGATCATGGGGTACACGTTCTCCTCGGGGTCTATGGGTACTTCGATGACGGTTGTGTAGTCGGCCTGGGCGGCCCTCCTCACCTCTGCTTCAAGCTCCCTGATGGACTCGGCCCTGACGCCGTGGGCGCCGTAGGTCCGTGCCAGCGCCGGGAAGTCCAGGGTGTAGTCCCTGTGGACGGCCGAGTACCTGCCCCCCATGAAGAGGCGCTGCCACTGGGCCACCATGCCGAGCATGTGGTTGTTGAGCACCACGACTGTTATGGGTAGGTCCTCGTCCACTGCTACTGCCAGGTTGTTCTCTGTCATGGCGAAGCTGCCGTCGCCGCTGATGTTGAGGACGGGTCTGTCGGGGAGCGCGGCCTTGACTCCTATGGCGGCGGGTGTGCCCCACCCCATGGTGCCCAGGCCGCCGCTGGTGAGGAAGCTGCCCGGCTCGTGTACGTCGAAGTGTAGGGCGGCCCACATCTGGTGCTGGCCCACGTCCGTGGTCACGTACGCGTTTCTAGGCAGGGCGCGTCTGATGGCCCTCATGACGGCCGGCCCCGAGATGGCCGCGTCCTCCGCGGGCTCGGCGCAGTGTCTGAGCTCCCCGATGCGCCTGTGCCACTCTCCGTTGCGGCCCTCCGCCACCCGTATGGCCCTGACTCGGCTGATGAGCCCCGCGAGGGCGGGTTTGGCGTCGCCCCAGACGCGGATGATGCTGCTCACGTTCTTGTCGATCTCGCTCTTGTCGATGTCCACGTGCACTATCTGGGCGCCGGGGGCGAACCCGGCCAGGGCGCCGGTGGTCCTGTCGCTGAGCCTGGACCCTATGACCAGGAGCGCGTCGGCGTCGGGCACCATGTAGTTTGCCTCTGTGCGGCCGTGCATTCCGCAGAGGCCCAGGCTGAGGGGGTGGTCGCTGGGTATGGCTCCTTTGCCCATGAGGCTGGTGGCCGTGGGAGCCATGAGCATCTCGGCCAGGGCTGTGAGCTCGTGGGCGGCTCCCGACGCTATGACCCCGCCTCCGGCCATGATGACGGGGCGCTGGGCCTCTGCCAGCACCTTGGCTGCCCAGTCCAGCTCCCTGGGGTCGGGCTCAGTTCTGGGCTTGTAGCCCGCGAACTCGACCGTGTCGGGGAACTCCATTTCGGCTGTGTCCGTGGTGACGTTCTTGGGTAGGTCCACCAGTACGGCGCCCTTGCGGCCCGTGTTGGCTATGTGCATGGCCGCCTTGACGGCCCAAGGTATTCTCCGTGCGTCCCTGACCTGGTGGTTCCACTTGGTTATGCTGGCCGAGACGCCTATGATGTCCACCTCCTGGAACGCGTCTGTGCCCACCATGCTCGTGTTCACCTGGCCCGTGAACGCGACCAGGGGGCTGCTGTCCAGCTGCGCCGTGGCGACGCCCGTCACGATGTTGGTGGCTCCCGGTCCGCTGGTCACCTGTACGACGCCTGGCCGCCCGGAGGCCCTGGCGTAGCCGTCTGCCATGTGGGCGCTTCCCTGCTCGTGGACTCCGGGGACGTACCTGATGTCGCTGTCCAGGAGCTCGTCTGTTATCGGTATCAGGGCGGCGCCCGTGATGCCGAATATATGGGTCACCTTCTCCTTCTCCAGGGCCTTGACGTATGCCCTGGCGCCGGTCATCTCAGTCATGGTTGGCTGCCTCCCAGTCCCGCCTGACCCTGAAGGGCTGCGCGGGTCTCACGGAAGCCTTGTGCCTGGAATCTCGTCGGGGTCTACCTGAGAACGCGATACCCCATTCGGCTCTGCCCCTCTGACGGGGGCCCGACAAAACGATACCCCATTTTCAGTCTCCTCGTACCGTTGGTGTGGTTTGAGGCATTCCCTGGGAATAAAAGGGTTGTCAGCAACGCCCGTTGCGTAGGCCCCTACGGTGTGAACATGGGCGCGTACTTGCTGGTCTCGCTGAAGTCTAAGTGGGTGTCCCCCAGCGTGGTCTTCACTCTCATTGTGCCCTTGAACTCCCACTCCCAGGTCCTGCTGGTCCGAGCGGCCTGCACGTGGGGGCCGCTGTCGGGGGGCAGGGTCAGGGTCCTCTCCACGGAGACCGGCTCCTCCCCCTCCACTATGATGGGGCCGGGGATGGCGTCCGTGGTCAGGGTTACGCCGTTGAGCGTGACGCTGTAGGACGTCTCCAGGACGGTGACCCTTACGCCCCGCGGGTTAAGGTACCTGAACCTGAGGTACATGGTGGAGTCGGCGGGGGTGAACCCGGTGATCTGGACCTCCAACTCTGTGTGCATGGCCGGCATCACGTAGCCCCAGTAGTCTAGGGCTACTGCCGCCGTCGCCGCCAGCACCAGGGCGAGGGCGATGAAGACGGGCAGCCTCTTGCGCTCAGCCATCCATGAAGTATTCGGCCTGTAGGAGAAAAAATGTGCTGAAGGTGAGGCGGCAGGGAACAATCTTTTGTAGAAGTTAGTTAAAATTAATAATACAATCATGGAGGTTTAGCATGAAAACCTGTAAACCGGGTGAGCGTAGACTGCTCCTGTCGGCAGTCCTGTCAGCAGTGATGTTGTTATCGATGCTTCCCGCCCCTGTCCTGGCGGATGGCGTTGCCGATGGGGCGATGGTTGTTTGTGGGTGGGCTCATACTGTGGGCTTGAAGAGCGACGGCACCGTGGCGGCAGTGGGTAGTAACAACTATGGTCAGTGCAATGTCGGCGGCTGGAGCGGCATTATCTGGATTGCCGCCGGATATGAGCATACTGTAGGCGTGAAGAGCGACGGCACCGTGGTGGCGATCGGTAGGAATGACTTTGGTCAGTGTAACGTCGGGGGCTTGAGCGACATCACTCAGGTTGCCGCTGGAGCATATCATACTGTGGGCTTGAAGAGCGACGGCACCGTTGTGGTGGCCGGATATAATAGAATGGGTCAGTGTAACGTCGGCGGCTGGAGCGACATTGTCTGGATTGCCGCCGGATTTGAGCACACCGTAGGGGTGAAGAGCGACGGCACCGTGGTGGCGACCGGTTGGGATAGCACTGGTCAATGTAACGTCGGCGGCTGGAGCGGCGTTACCCAGGTTGTCGCCGGGTACTATCATACTGTGGGCTTGAAGAGCGACGGCACCGTGGTGGCGACCGGTTGGAATAGCGCTGATCAATGTAACGTCGGCGGCTGGAGCGGCGTTACCCAGGTCTCCGCCGGGTACTATTATACTGTGGGCTTGAAAGGCGACGGCACCGTTGTGGGGGTCGGTAGTGATGGCTATGGTCAGCTAAACATTGGCGGCTGGAGCAGCATCGTCCAAGTTGCTGCCGGAGGACAGTACACCGTAGGCCTGAAGAGCGACGGCACAGTGGTGGC
>CAZAKG010000107.1:0-8317 GCA_964485755.1 uncultured Candidatus Bathyarchaeia archaeon
AATAGGGGTCCGCCTCATTCCTGAATAAAAGGTTGTTATAATCTGTTCCACCTCCAACTATTGTGTAAAGTGTAGCCGAGCTGCCTAGCCCGGGTTGACCTTGATCTGCGAATGTCGTGTATGCAGTGGCGTGGTCTATCCACTCGCAGCCGTCGTTAATCCATACATAGACAGGTGGCAACGATGAATCAGCGGAGACTACTACAATTCCCGCACCGAGACATCTATCCCAAATATTGCCTGCGTTGTGTATTACTTCCAGAGAATATTGTCCGTTTACGTTTGTGCCGAGGCCATTTAGTAGTGCTGTTACGTCGTAACGGTACAAAATGTATCTATCGTCTGCACCATAAATACTATAGGGGGTTGGACTAAGATCTGTAACACTCAATCCGGGATCAGTGAATTTAAAATCCCATATGGTGAGCACGGGAGAAGAAATTGTCGCTAAGTAGAGCCAAGCTTGGATTATATTACCTTCAACATCAGATAAGCTGAATGTAAACGTTTTTGGATAACCTTCAAGGGGATCGCCTCCTGTTGTTCCCGTAACAGTAACTTTCCCATTCCCAACCCAAGTGAAGCGATTAATTATCCTATTGTCGTCACCACTACTAGCAGCACAAAGTGCTATTGTTGTAGCAGAAAAGAAAAGTAATACTAACATTAATTGTGTTAGTCTTTTTCTCCTCATTCTACTCATCTTTTATTCCCTCAATAAAGTTGATGCTAAGCCTGTAGCCGCTGGCTTGATTACAAAGATGTATACTTTATTACGATATAAGACTGGTGCCGTGCGCCGCGCGCGGTTCTCTCGGTGACTGTGAGGCAGGCGCGTAGTTAGCTAAGAATAAAGGTTCTGGGTCTATTATGAAAACTATAAATTTTTATAAGATGAGAAATCGCACTGAAATCTTCCACCTTTTACATGGAATAATCAGTTGGGGATTACTCGACGAGCCTGAAGTTGTGGCCCGCGCCGCGCTCCACCACGCCCTCCTCCACCAGCTCCACGAGCTTGTTGCGAACGGTGACCCTGCTGCCCTTACCTCTCTCCCTCTGGACCTCCCTGGTGAGCTGGCTGACGTTCATGGGCCCCTTGAGGGCCAGGGAGCTCATTATGATCCTGCTGACCTCGTCCCTGTGCTCCTCGTCGCGGCCCAGGTGCCTGCGGACGCTTATGAGGCGCTGGATGAGCTTCAGGGGCTCCGAGTACAGGGAGGCGCCCACCCTGAGGTCGCCCATTAGCTGCGCCATCTCTGGGTACTGCCTGCTCTCGGTGAGGACGGCCTCCAGGTAGTCGAGGCGCTTCATCATGGCCTCCAGCTTCCTGTTGAGCTCCTTCAGGTCGTCCCTCAGGCCGGACAAGCAGGCACCTCGCGGCGATCCTAGAGGTCGGTTGACCTTGTCTCGGTGGAGCCGGGCTGCATGTACTGTAGCCTGCCTGGCCTGAACTCCAGGAGGGTGAAATCGGGGTCCCCGGGCTCCTGCCAGAAGGACTGGGCGAAGCCCACGCAGCCATATATGTCCGCCCTCACGTCCTCGTCGTAGACCACCCTGAGGGCGCCGGTGAGCCTCACGCTCCCGCCGGTGTCCTCGTCGCCCACCATGACGCACACCTCGGCCCTAGGGTTCCCCGTGGCCTCCCGGACCTTGGCGTCCCGAGTCCCAGTGGCGAAGTACAGCCTGCCGTCCCTCCGTATCAGCATCATGGGCCTCACGTGCGGTTGACTGCCCTCGCAGGTGGCCAGAAAGCTGACCGTAGTCAAGCCGAGGTGGCTGAAAGCCTCATCTACAAGCTTCTTGTCCATGGTTCAATATGGGGCCGCGTCATTTTTATAATCTATCTCAAGGTTAACCCATATATCCTTGAAACCATAGTATGTCTGATTCCCATGAACATAGAACTTTTAAGGAGGCTATCCAACGCCTTCGGGCCCCCTGGGGCCGAGGAAGAGGCAATGATGGTGCTCAGGGAGGAGCTTGAGTCCTACGCGGACGAGGTCCAGGTGGACAAGCTGGGCAACATCTTCTTCACCCACAAGGGCGACGAGGACGCCCCCACCATAATGCTGGCCGCCCACACCGACGAGGTGGGCGTCCTGGTCACCTTCATAGAGGACTCGGGTGTCCTCAGGTTCCACCCCTGGGGCATCTTGGACGGGCTGCTCCTTGGCCAGCGCTTCAGGCTCCGAGGCAGGAAGGGCGACCTCTACGGCATCGTGGGCAGCAAGCCGCCCCACGTCATGAGCGAGGAGGAGCGCAAGAAGCCCGTACCAGCCGAGGAGCTCTTCATCGACGTCGGGGCCATGACCCGCGGGGAGGCCGAGGCTAAGGGTGCCTTCGAGGGCATGATGGGCGTCTTCGACGTGGAGTTCAGGGACCTGGGGGACGGGTACCTCATGGGCAAGTCCTTCGACGACAGGGCCGGCTGCTACGTCATGGCCGAGGTCTTCAAGTGGACCAAGGGTAAGCCCTACAACGTGGTGGCCGTGGGCACGGTCCAGGAGGAGGTGGGCCTCAGGGGCAGCAAGACAGCCGCCTGGCAGGTGTACCCGGACTACGGGCTGGCTCTGGAGGGCACCTTCGCGGTGGACATGCCGGGGGTGCCGCCTCACAAGCAGAGCGCCAGCCTCAAGAAGGGCCCCGTGGTCACGATAGCCGACAGGAGCGTCATCGCCCACCCCAAGGTGCTGGGCAGCATCATGGAGGCGGCCCAGGCCGAGAACATCCCCTACCAGTACAAGAAGGTGCCCAGCGGCGGAACCGACGCGGGCAGCATCCACCTCACCAAGGGGGGCGTCCCCAGCGGAACCGTGGCCTGCCCATGCAGGTACATACACGGCCCCGCAGCCATCACCACCGTCGAGGACCTGGAGAACACGGTGAGGCTAGTCAGAGCCTTCGTCAAGAGGATCAGCAGCTAACTTAACCCGCGTCCGCTGGCCTCTTCTCAGAACCCCGGCGGCTTGGTCTTAATCACCAGGCTTCCCTCGAAACGCGTAACCCACACCTGGTGCGGCAGGGATAGTACAAACTCCAGCACGTTCTCCCACGGAAAAAGCTCGCCGTCGAGGACCTTGATCTCGAATCCTCCGACGAATGAGTTCACCTGCCCGGTGTCGCCAATGAGTCTTTTCAGCTCGTTCTCGCTGGAAATTAGACCGATCAAGGAACCACAGGCTAAGGGTCTTTGCATGTGTACTCATGGGATTCCGTTTAAGAATCTTTCCTGAGGAGGTTGTGGGTCCCTGGGGCTTCCCCGCTCTTTTTGAGGGGGTTCAGTGGACATGTGTAAATTAATATAATAGTGTTAACAATCTGCCCTTTTTTAACACTTGATATTTAAAGAATTACATTATTATACAATGATAGTTTTTTAAACGATGGGAAAAATTCATCGTGATGGGTAATATTCAAGTTAAGGACGTTGTAAGCCTGTTGGAGGCGAATTCCATACTCGTCTCCGAGGGTGAACCCATCGAGCGCATCATTGAAAGGTTCGCCAAGGACTCGAAGCTAATAGGCATCTTCGTCATAGACGAGTCGAGAAAATACAGGGGCGTCATCACGAGGGTCGATCTTCTCCGGTGGGCCAAACGTCACCTGGGAGACATCCCTGAGGGCTTCGACTGGAAGGTCATCGACGAGTTCAAGGCCCAAGTGCACTCAACCAAGGCCCTTGACATAGTAAGTAAGGGGAGCGTCGAGGCGTACATACGCATGGATGACCTCATCTCCAAAGCCTTGAGCCTCTTGATGCTCTACAGCCTCATCGATCTGCCCGTCCTGAACGAAACGGGTGAGATCATAGGCGACATAACTCTACCGGAGCTTCTGAACAAGATACTGAAAGACTCGCAGATGGAGTGAGAAAAGGATATCTGACACCGACTTTAACAGGAAGACCCCTATTTTATTAGGGCTGACGGTCGCAACGGGCGCCCTGTGCTGGATGGCGGGGCTGAACACAGTCCAGATCATCGCGGTGTCAGTGTTCTCCCTAAAGACCTACGCAACCATCCTATTCTGGAGGTACAGGCTGCCCTTCGCCTTCATAGCCGTGTTCGGCCTCCTCTTCCTAGGGCTGCTGGACATCCCTCACCTGATAGAGTTCGCCAGCTTCGACGTTATCCTGTTCCTCGTCGGCATGATGTCCATCATAGGGACACTGGAGGAGAACCACTTCTTCGAGTACCTGCTCGACCGCATCATGGCATATATGGGGGGAGACGCTAAGCGGCTCGTCATAATACTGATGCTCGCGTCAGCTTTCTTCGCGGCCTTCGTGGACGAGGTGACGTCAATACTGTTCATGAGCGCGACGGTGCTCCAGCTGACAGGGATTTACGGGGTGAACCCCCTCCCCTTCATAATGATGATCGTGTTCGCCACCAACATCGGCAGCTCGGCGACAGTCGTCGGCAACCCCGTGGGTGTCATGATCGCCCTCAAGGGCGGCTTCAGCTTCTTCGACTTCCTCAGGTGGGCGACCCCCATATCCGTCCTGGGGCTCGCGGCCACTGTGCTGATTTCCCTCAAGATATTCGGGAAGGAGATCAGCGAGCTGAACGAGAGGATGAAAACGGTTGACCCTAGCCAGAACGGGCGCAGCTATGACCCTAAAAGGATACGGATAAGCATGATGCTGTTCCTCGGAACGATACTGACGCTGATCTTCCACCACCTCATAGAGGAGCTGTTCCACATGGAGAGGAACACCATGCTCATCGGCACTGCCCTCCTCTACGGCGGCGTAGCCCTCCTCTGGGAGAAGGAGCGCGCCCAGGAGATCATCGAGCGCCGCGTGGACTGGTGGACACTCACCTTCTTCATACTCCTCTTCGCCTCGGTTGGCACCCTCAAGTACGTGGGCGTCACCAAGTTCATGGCCGAGAAGCTCTATGTCCTAGCCTCCATGTCCGACAGCACCCTCTTCATCAGCTTCACCTGGTTAACCGGGATGGTCGGCGCCATCCTGGACAACGTCCTGGCCGTGGCCACCTTCATCCCCATAGTTCAGGAGCTGGAGGTCCTGGGCGCCCACAGCTACCCCCTCTGGTGGGCCATGCTCTTCTCCAGCACCTTCTGCGGAAACCTGACCATAATAGGGAGCACGGCCAACATCATAGCCCTGGGGACGCTTGAGAGGCGTAAGCTGATACACGTCACATTCATGCAGTGGTTCAAGGTGGGGCTCCTAATCACGGTGCCCACCATGATCATAGCCACGCTGATGCTTCTGCTACAGTTCCCCCTAATGCCAGCTTGAAGCCTACACCGCCAAAGGCTTCGACTTTATCACCAGAACGTCCTCCTTGGTGACCCACGCCTCGTAGTGTTGGCTTGCGAGGTAGTCAAACACGACCCCCCACGGGAAACGTTTCCCGTCGACGACCCTTATCTCGAAGCCCCGGACGACGGAGTGCACTGTACCGGTGTCGGCCACGAGGGCCTTAAGCTCCATCTCGCATGAACTCAACTCAACCATACGCGTGGAACCTTCTACACCCATTTTCGGCAGAATGATTAGATGATTATGATCGGGTGCCTTGAAAAAGATATCCATGGGAGGGGGAGCGGGGGACGCTACCGCTCCAGTATGAACTCCCTGGTGGGCGCCGTGGGCTTACCGATCCGCATCTTCAACATGTCGTCCCCCACCTTCCTGCCCACCTCGACGGGCCTCAGCGTCTCCAGCTGCTTCACCGCCGTCTCCAGCTTGGAGGCCGACTCGCTGTATATCCTGAACATGGGCTTACCCTTCTCCACCTTGTCACCCGTCTTGGCGAAGAGCTGTATGCCCGCGCCCTTGGCCGCCGGCGTCCCCGCGGCCCTCGCGATCTTGACCAGGTCCCTGTTGTTGAACCACAGCACGCGGCCGTCCTTGGGCGCCTCGGCGTCGTAGACGTGCTCGCCAGGTACCAGGTCCTCCGGCTTGACGCCGGGGTCGCCCCCCTGGGCCTCTATGATCTCCCTCATCTTCTCCAGCGCCTTACCATTGGTTATCAGGTCTTGGGCCACCCGCTTACCGTTCTCCTGGCCCACCATCTCGAAGAGTATGCCAGCCAAGTTCGTGGATTTGTCCACCAGTTCGTGGGAGCCGTCGCCCGCCAGCGTCTCGAGGGCCTCCCGCGCCTCCAGGATGGGCCCTATGTTGTAGCCGATGGGCTGGCTGCCCTCCGTGACGGCGCACTCTATCACCATGTCGAAGCGGCTGCCCAGCTCGATGAAGTCGCCTGCCAGCTGCTCCGCCTCAGCAAGGGTCTTGATCTTGGCGTCCACCCCCACAGGGATGTCGACGACTATGTGGGTGCTGCCCATGGCCTTCTTCTTGCTCATGATGCTGGGCAGCAGCAGCGGGTCTATGCTGAGGGGGTACTCGATGCGGATGAAGAGGTCGTCCGCTGGGGCCAGGTCGATGCTTCCGCCCCACACTATGCAGGCGCCGACGCGGTTGACGATGTCCTGTATCTCGTCGAAGGGCACGTTCACCGGCGCCAGGGCCTCCATCCTGTCGGCCGTGCCCGCAGGGCTCGTGATCGCGCGGCTGCTGCTCTTGGGGATCGTGTAGCCGGCTGCGGCGACGATGGGGACCACCACCAGGGTGGTCTTGTCGCCTGGGACGCCCCCGATGCTGTGCTTGTCCAGTATGGGGCTCCTGTCGAAGCTGATGGTCTTGCCGCTCCAGATCATGGCGCGGCTGAGGGCCTCAACCTCCTCCATGCTGACGCCGTGGATGTGGAGCGCCGTGACGAACGCGGCCATCTCGATGTCGCTCAGGTGACGCTCCACGACGTCGCCCACGATGCGCTGGATCTTCCAAGGCGTGAGCCTTTCGCCGTTCACCTTCTCCCTGATGAAGTCCAGGCTCTCGGGGCGCCTGGCGGGCTCCACCGTTATGGCGTCCCCCGCCTTCAGCTCCAGCCGCTTGGTAACCTCCCTGTATACGCCCAGTTCGCCCGTCTTGCCGTTTGAGCTGATGTTCAGGATGCATATGGCGTGCTTGTCCTTGTGGCGCAGGAAGACGCGGTCGCTGCTGTTGACGCTGAGGTCGGCGGCGTCCCGCCTGTTCATGACCACCACCAGTGGCCCGCCTGCCTCGATCTCTTGAGGTGAAGCCTTTAGCTGCATTTCCGGCCCTCAGAACATGAAACCATGGACGGGTAAAGCTAAAAACATGGTGGATTCCTAGCTCATCTAAGAGCGTTATGCGATACATCGACTTCATAGACAGGGACTACCGGCCCAGGGAGACCGACCTCATATGCAGGTTCAGGCTGGAGCCCCTCGACCAGCCCTTCGACGTGATCGCGGGAGGCGTCGCCGCGGAGAGCAGCGTCGGGACCTGGACCGAGCTCAGCACCGAGAAGCCGTACATGGCAGACAAGGCCGCCAAGGTGTACAGGATCGAGGGCGACGTGATAGACATCGCTTACCCGGTCGAGCTCTTCGAGCCCGGGAACATGCCCAACGTCCTCAGCAGCGTCGCGGGCAACGTCTTCGGCCTGGAGGACGTGAGGAACCTTCGCCTCAACGACATCACCTTCCCAGAGGAGCTCGTGAAGAGCTTCAAGGGGCCACGGTACGGGATAAGGGGCGTCAGGGATGTGACCCGCATCAAGGGCAGGCCCCTGGTCGGCACAATCATCAAGCCCAAGCTGGGCCTCACCACGGCGGACCACGCGCGGGTAGCCTACGAGGCGTGGAGCGGAGGCTGCGACGTGGTGAAGGACGACGAGAACCTGAGCAGCCAGAGGTTCAACCCCTTCGAGGAGCGCGTGGTGCAGACCCTGGAGGCGGGGGACAGGGCAGAGTCCGAGACGGGTGAGAGGAAGGTCTACCTCGTCAACGTGACGGCCGAGCTGGAGGAGATGAAGCGCCGCGCCCAGTACGTGGAGGACCACGGCGGCAGGTACATGATGATCGACATACTGACCACGGGGTGGAGCAGCCTCCAGACCATGCGGGACGCCGGGTTCAAGCTCGTCATCCACGCCCACAGGGCCGGCCACGCCGCCTTCACCAGGAGCCCGGTCCACGGCATCAGCATGGTGGTGCTGGCACGGGTCGCCCGCCTAATCGGCGTGGACCAGCTACACGTGGGGACGGCCGTGGGCAAGATGTCCGAGACCGAGGAGGAGGTCAGGGCCAACATCGCGGCGTGCAAGGAGCCCATGCACGGGGTGCGACCCGTGCTGCCCGTGGCGTCGGGTGGGCTCCACGCGGGCATGGTGCCTGACCTGATTAGAATATTCGGCGTGGACGCGGTGATCCAGGCAGGGGGAGGCATCCACGGCCACCCCGACGGCACCGC
>CAZAKG010000108.1:0-8205 GCA_964485755.1 uncultured Candidatus Bathyarchaeia archaeon
ACGCATACAGGTACCCCAGGGACAGACCCGAGAGCACACCGTACACCGCGCGGCGCTCAATGGGACTCGCTTCATCTATGGATTTGAGGAAGAAGAAACCTATGGCAACCATAGCGAATATGCCTATAGTCTCTGTGTCGTAGAAGCCGAAGGTGGATCGAGCTATGAAGGCCGGGTTAATGGCCATGAAGATCGCCGCGAAGAGGCCGGTGGCTTTCCCGTTCAGCTCCTTCCCGAGGTAGTAGCTCAGGATGCATGTTAGTGAAGCCATTAGTAGGGGGAAGTTTAGTCCGACGTCGAAGACGGAGACTCTTAACCCGACGGCGTTCAGCATCATGTAGATTAACGCCCCGGTGAAGGGGACTCCGGGGTAAGCCGAGTTGGCGATGTTTCTGCCGAGGGGGTACCAACTCAGCATGTCGTGCCAGGTCCACCATGAGGCGAAGCCGTTCTCGACTATGTGTTTTGTGACCCTGTACTGGAAGTCAGGGTCGTAGGCCGTGTAGTAGGCTCCGTACTGCAGGGGCTGTATCCTGATGAGGACCGCGACCGCGACCACGATGGCTAGGACTCCTATCTCCATGGCCCTGATCCTTGAGAGCCTCACCTTCTCTAGTATGTCCAGTTGTGCGCTGTTGCCCTCTGGCGTGTTCTCTGTCAAGTTTCTCGGACTCCGCTATCTAGGGTATGTGGGCTTTTATTTAAATTGCGATAACCTTTCACAGGCTACCCATATCGGAGTTGATCACCAACTCCGTAGCGGAGATGGGGTGCTGGCTTCAGAGTGGTTATTACAGTCTTCTATGAGCCCAAACGCATAAGGGCTTCTTAGAGATACGCTTAACCGTCGTCACGGGTCAGAATTGATTATGAGCCTCCGGTGGTCAGAAGAGTCACTGAAACACGACGGTGTTATGGTCCACGGAGCCTTATCCGAGCTAAGTAACGCCGTGCTCGCCGTGTTCTGGGCGGGTGAAAAGCCCAGGCTTGGAACCATGACGGCTACGCTGCCCGACGGCACCAGCAGCCCTCTGCTGGGGGACAGGGACGAGGTGCTGTCAAAGATAATCGGGGGAAAATTGGCTTCAGGCAAAGATAGGCTGGCGCTTGTGTCAGTCAACCTTCCACCGGACTGGAGTGACGGGAGACCCCTGATGGAGCTGACGAAGAGGCTTGTAGGTGAGACCGATGAGTGACTTGCGAAGTTTTCTCAAGGAGATAGATGACGAAACCATCAAGATCAAGGAACCCTTGTCAAAAAAGTACGAGATCGCCGCGGCCCTGCAGAGATGGGATGGGGGTAAGGCCGTCCTAGTCGAGAGGGTTAAGGAGACTGGGACGAGGCTTGTGGGTGGCGTCTGCGGTAGCCGCTCGAGGATAATGAAGGGGCTCGGGATAAAGCCGGAGGACTTCTACCAAGCAATAACTGAAGCCACCAAGAACCCTGTGAAGTGTAAGGTGGGGGACGGCCCCGTGAAGGAAGTTGTTGAGAAGGGAAGCCTCAAGGACATTCCCGTGCTCACGCACTTCAGCGGCGACCCGGGGCCCTACATCACCTCAGGGGTCGTGTACGCTCGAAGCCCGGACGGAGAACACGAGAACGTTAGCGTACACAGACTGCTTGTGCTTGACGAGAAGAGAATGGCCATAAGGATAGTGCCGCGCCACCTCTACAGACTGACCCAGATGGCCAGGAAGGCTGGGAGGAAGAGCCTAGATGTGAGCGTGAGCATTGGGTTACACCCCGCGGTGATGCTGGCCGGGTCGCTAACAGCGCCCTTCGGGGCATGCGAGTTCAACGTAGTCAACAACTTCCTGGGCGGGGACCTCAGGCTGACGGAGTGTGAGCACGTCGACGCGTTGGCACCCGCGGACGCTGAGCTGGTTCTGGAGGGTAAGCTGATGCTGAACGAGCAGGTGACGGAGGGCCCCTTCGTGGACCTCTCAGGCACCTTTGACATTCAGAGGCAGCAGCCATTCATCGAGCTGGTGGGGGTTATGCGCCGCGAGGACTACATCTACCAGGGGCTGCTCCCGGCGGGCTCAGAGCACAGGCTGATGATGGGGATGCCTCAGGAGCCCCGCATCTGGGAGTACGTGCGGGGCGTAGTGCCCAACGTCCGTGGCGTGAACCTGACGGTGGGCGGCATGGGGTGGCTCCACTGCGTGGTGAGCTTCGAGAAGGTGCGGGACGGTGACCCCAAGAACGTCTTGATGGCTATATTTGCGGCTCACCCCAGCCTCAAGCACGCGGTGGTGGTGGACAGCGACATAGACCCCTACGACATGGAGCAGGTGGAGTGGGCCATAGCGACCAGGTTCAGGGGAGACGAGGACCTTCTTGTAGTTCCGGGGGTGAGGGTGAGCAGCCTCGACCCCGCCAGCGACCAGCAGCATGAGCTGGGCTGCAAGGTGGGCGTGGACGCGACTATACCCAAGTACAAGGACCCTGATGGCTTCAAGCGGGCTGAGGTCGTTGTCTCCGAGGAACTCAAGAAGATACTGGACAAGTACTAGCCGTCGACAACCACCCGCTTCATACAATAAAATATTGCACGCAGTTGGCCCCTATATTCGGCGGGTTTTATGTGTATGGGTAAACCCCTTCAAGCCGGTCACCCTCTGGGATTCACGGGATTTATATTCGTCGGGGAGCCTGTTTCACTGATTTCATGTACCTTACACATGAGCAGGAGCGCATGATGGGCGGCGAGGCGGGCGACGCCGTCAGGAAGTCCATGGAGCTCCTGGTGGCTCTGGGAGACGTCTTCGGCGCGGAGAGGCTTGTCCCCGTGGAGTCGGCCCACATCAGCGGCGTCAGCTACGCCAACCTGGGTGACGCGGGCACCGAGTGGCTTGAGGAGCAGGCCGAGATGGGAGCCAAGTGCAGGGTCAGGGCCACGCTGAACCCGGCTGGCATGGACATGGAGAGGTGGCGGGAGATGAACGTGCCGGAGGAGTTCGCCGAGGGGCAGAGAAGAGTCATCGACGCCTTCACCAGGATGGGTGTAGAGCCCACGTGCACGTGCACCCCCTACCTCATCGGCCACGTCCCCCGCCGAGGAGCCCAGATAGCCTGGGCTGAGAGCAACGCCATCTGCTACAGCAACAGCGTGCTTGGCGCCCGCACAAACAGGGAGTCTGGGCCTACAACCATCGCGTCAGCCGTGACCGGTCTAACGCCCCTCTACGGGTTCAGGCTGGACGAGAACAGGGTCCCGGGGAAGGTGGTGGAGGTTGAAGCCGACCTGAAGACCAGGCTCGACTACAGCGCCCTGGGCTACGTGACGGGGAAGCTCCTCGGCAGCGGCGTCCCCTACTTTAAGGGACTGGGCTCCCCGGACGTGGAGAGCATGAAGACGCTGGGGGCTGCGTGCGCCACAAGCGGAGGAGTAGCCCTCTGGCACGGTGAAGGCGTCACACCCGAGGCGGGGTGGGCGTCGAAAAACCTTGAAGGGGTTGAGAAGGTGACGGTCGAGAGAAGTGACTTGGAGGATGCGCGGATGAAGCTGAGCTGCGAACCGGACGACCCCACGTACTGCATCGGGTGCCCCCACTGCAGCCTCAAGGAGATGGCCGAGGCTGCGCACCTAGTAAAAGGGAGAGACTTGAAGGGCAGGCTCTGGGTGTTCACAAGCCGTGGCGTCTACACGCAGGCGGCGAAGGCGGGCCACGTGAAGGCCATCGAGGACGCGGGCGGCAGGGTCTACAGAGACACATGCATGGTAGTGGCGCCCCTCCACGAGATGGGGTGGCGCGGCGTAGCCACCAACAGCTTCAAGGGGGCCCACTACAGCGTCAGCCACGGGTTCCAGACAAAGATAGCCGAGGTGGATAAACTGGTGGAGGCGGCCTCGAAGTGATCCTCCGAGGCAGAAAGGTTATGGGTGGAAACGTGGAGGCCGAGGCCCTGGTGAGCAGCGAGCCTGTAAGCTTCTACGGCGGCGTGGACCCCGTCACGGGTTGCGTCACCGAGCCGGGCCACTGCTGCTGCGGCGAGAGGATAACTGGCAAAGTCTTCGTGTTCCCCCGCGGCAAGGGGAGCACGGTGGGCAGCTACGTCATCTACCGCATGAAGAAGCTGGGGACAGCCCCGGCCGCCATCATCAACACAGAGACCGAGGCCATCATAGCCACCGGCTGCGTCATAGGCGACGTGCCCCTAGTTGATAGACTGGACAAGGACCCTTTAACCGTCATAAAGACGGGGATGACTGTACGCGTCAACGCTGATGAAGGCTTGGTCGAGACCGAGTAGCGGCTCCACCAATGATGGTGAGACTTTTACCGGTTCATGTCCGGCATATCTCTAAGGGTACAGACCGATGAGTCATAAATGCTTTATCAGCAGGAGCCGAGGATAACTCATGGCCGATTACAGGCGCAGACTCGACGGGCTCCAGGCCAAGATGGAGGAGAGAGGCCTCGATTTGGTGGTCTTGGGGGCGGGTCCAGACTACCAGTACCTCACAGGCTCCAAAGTTGAGTGGAGACGCGGCAGAGACCTCACGTACCCAGCGGACGTCTTATTCGTGCCCATCAAGGGCGACCCGGTTATCCTAGCCGGCATGGGCTCAGTTAGGAAAGCAAAGTTGGGGTGGATAGACGACGTGCACGGCCTCGGAATGTTCGAGGACCCGGCGCCAACCGTCAAGCGTATAGTTGCTGACCTCGTGGGTGAGCCCACCAAGGTGGGTGTGGGTGAGTACACGTGGAGCAGCCTCACGCTGGGTCTGGCCACCGCCTGCAAGGGAGCCAAGTTCAGGAGCGCCGAGGGGCTGCTGGACGACCTCCGCATGATCAAGGAGAAGGAGGAGATCGACGGGCTCAAGAAGGCGGCTAAGATCACCGAGAACGTCATGGGCCGCATAATCGACCAGGTCGAGGAGGGTGAGACCATGAGGGGTATGGGCCTCAAGATAGAGACCATGGGCCGAATGATAGGGGCCAGCGACGTCAGCTTCCCCAGCACGGCGGGGTTCTGCAGGAGCGGAAGCGAGCCCACGGAAGAGGTCTTCAACTACGAGCCGGAGGAGCCCCTGGAGCGGGGCACCAGCATAGCGTTCGACGTGGGCTTCGTCGTGGATGGGTACTGCAGCGACTGGGGCCGCAGCTTCTACTACGGTGAACCCGAGGAAAACGTGCCCAAAGCCTACGCGGCGCTGCAGACAGCGGTCTTGGAGACCATAGGCGCCGTAGGCGAGGACGTTCACAGGGTGAACGAGGTCTTCCCCTGCATCGAGAAGGTCCTGGACAGGGAGGGCTTCGGCGACTACCTGAGGGCTAGGCTGCCCAACGGGATGGTGGGGCACCAGATAGGCGTCGAGGTCCATGAGGACCCGTGGCTCATGCCCGGGAACAGCCAGGAGCTCGTGGACGGCATGGTGTTCTGCGTGGAGCCTAAGCTGTGGCTCAGGGGCGAGTACTATCTACGGGTCGAGGACATGGTTCTCATCAAGAACGGTGAGGCGGAGAGCCTGACCAACTACGACCGCATGAGGTTCATCCTTTAGTTCTCCCTTCATCTGCAGGGCTTATATTGACCTAACCTATACATGGTTACAGCGGTTAATGTGAGTCTCCGATGAGAAATGGGTGCTTTATCGTCTTCGAGGGCATAGATGGCTCAGGGAAGACTGAGCAGTACCATAGGCTCATCAAGAACCTCGAGAAGAAAAAGTACCCCGTTGTACAGACCAAGGAGCCCACGGTGGACTCCTCAACGGGTAAACTCATCCGCTCGGTCCTGTACGAGCAGGAGAAGGTCGCGGAGGAGGCCCTGGCTCTGCTCTTCGCCGCGGACAGGGTTAACCACACCGAGAAGAAGATCAAGCCGGCCCTGGAGCAGGGGAACGTTGTCGTCTCGGACAGGTACGTGTTCAGCAGCCTCGCCTACCAGAGCAGAGGCATGAAGAAGGAGCTTGACCTCGAATGGGTGCGCGCGATTAACAGGTACGCCATCCAGCCGGATGTGGTCATATACCTAGACATATCCCCCGAGGTCGGGCAGAGCAGGCTGTCCAACGGCCAGGTCAGGGTCAAGGACCACACGTACTTTGAGAGCCTGAGCCAGCAGGAGAAGATAAGGTCAGCCTACTACAGGGTGTTCAACTTCGATGACTCGGATCTAACCGTGTACACTGGCGAGCCGAGGGCTGTCGCCAAGGAATTAAGGGCTAGTCGAATAGGCGACATGGTGGTGCTCAGGGTGGATGGAACTCTGCCCATGGACGATATCGAGAAGGCATTGCTGAAGAACGTGCTAAGGATGCTCAGGGACATGGGCGTCAGGACTCTGGACAGGAAGGCCGCAGTCACCAAGTCGCTGGAGCAGTTCACGTCATCAGACTAGTGATGGCACCGTCACAGGCTTTGATGGTTTTACTCAGGAGCCCAGTTTTCTGACCTTGTCAAGGGCGTCGAGCAGGGTCATCAAAGTTGACGTGATCTCGCGGATGGCGGCGGCGTCCTGCTCCCTGTCGAGGGCAGCCTGAACCTCGCTGATCTTCTTACGCAGCGTGGCTTCAAGGCTTCCCTGCTGGGCTACCGTCTCCTCCGTGGCGTCCCCCTTGACCACCTTGACAGGTCTGTTGCAGCTGGGGCAGATGATCTCACCGTTCTTAAGCCTGAACAGAGGCGTCCCGCACTCCGGGCACGCCTCGCTCATCATCCTAGCCCCTTTTCTGAGGAGATCGGCCATCTCCTTCATACCGCCTTCAGACATTGGTGGTATCTTGATGGGGTTTAAAACTTATAGACTTGATCACTGGACAATGTTCATGGAGCCCAGGTTCGTCCGCGGGTGCAGCCTTGAGCGGTTCAAGGAGTACTACAGAGAAATAGTGGGTGAAGTCGGGGAGACCGAGCTGCGGATAATGGGGGAAGACCCTCGGCGCCTCATCGTGTGGCTCCTCGACGACGAGATCGTGGGCCACGCAATATGGCACCCCTCTAACACCGTGGCCCACCCAAACGGTGAGCCCCGTGAATGCGACGACAGAAGGATTCTGGAAGAGGACCTGGGGGTTGCGGGGGACTTCGTGGAGCTCCACGAGGTCTGGCTCAGGGAAGATACCCGGGGCAGGGGCTTCGGCTCCGCCTTCTTCGATTACTTCGAGTCCATGGTAAGGGAGATGGGGTTTAGGCGCATCGTCTACTACGCCGACCACCCGGCAGCCCTCGCCATATGCAGGGCTAGAGGCTACAGGGAAGGCTGGGGCGTGGAGCTGGACGGGATCCGCGGAGAGGGCGGGCGCTTCTACGTGCTCGCTAAGGAACTGACTTAAGGAACAAGCTGCAGAGAGTCATGTATGCCCTCCATGGACCGGCTGAGCCCCATTACTGGCATCATCGTAGGAGCCACAGTCGGCGGGGTTGTCGGCCTATGGCTGAATAACTTCGCGTTGTGGCTGGTGTTAGGGACCTCCCTTGGCTTGCTGGTCGGCCAGTACTGCAGAAACAGGACCAAGGATAGGCAGAGAAAGGTGGACATGCCCCCTCCGTCCTAGCGTCTCGCTTATCTAGAGCCCTGCCATTGTATGGGCGATTGAATTGATCCAGCTGGAGGGACGCAACCCCGTACAGGAGGGCCTGAAGAGTGGCATCGTCACCTTGGTACGCGTCGAGAAGGGAAAGGAGAGCGATCCAAGGATAAAGGAGGTCCTTGACGACGCGAGGAGGAGGAAGATTACAGTTGAGGCTGTCCCTAAGCTTAAGCTGGACGCCATGAGTCACACGGGCCACCACCAGGGAATCATCGCCATAGCGCAGTCTAAGGTTCAGTGGAGCCTGGAGAAGGTGCTGGAGGAGACGGGACGAGGCATATGTGTTCTATTGCTCGACCAGGTTCAGGACCCCCACAACCTGGGAGCCATACTGAGGACGGCTGAGGCTGCGGGCGTAGACGGCGTAGTTATCCCGAAGAAGGAGACGGCCAACCTGGGCCCCACGGTTCACCGGGTGAGTATGGGGGGCAGCCTCTACGTCCCCGTGTGGCAGCAGAGCATCTACACTGCTTTGAAGACGTTGTCAGACGAGGGAGTAACCATTGTGGGGTTAGACGCTTCAGGGGCGAAGGCCTACTACGAGGAGGACCAGGATTTCGTGGACTGCATCCTGGAAGGGCGCCAGCCGCGGGCATGCGGGCTGGATGGGCGGATGGCCGTCGCGGTGGTGAACGCGGGCAACCGCTCGATCGTCGAGCGC
>CAZAKG010000109.1:0-8204 GCA_964485755.1 uncultured Candidatus Bathyarchaeia archaeon
GCTCAGGTTTCTGAGGTGCCTAGGAGCCCCGTAGAGGAGTGAGTCGTAGTCCTGGCTCGCGGCTCCCCAGACGTCGCCCTTGGCCGCCATGTATGCTGTCTGGGCTTCGCCCTCGCCTGGAGCCTGCACCCAAGGCACACCCATGTCTGTGAGAAGCCTCTTCGCGTCCTCGACTATGTCTGTGGTGGCGACGACGGCCTGCTGGCCGAAGCGGCGAGCCTTCTCCTCGTCTCCCTCCTTCACGGCTTTCTCGTACTCGGCTCTGGCTCTATGCCTCACCTCCCGCCTCTTGTCCAGCGTCTCCTTCTTGAAGATGTGGGGCACGCCGTCGAAGACGTAGACGATCTTCACGCCGGCCTCCATGAGGTTGCTGTTCCTGTAGATCAGTCCGCTCAGATGGCTGGTTATCCTCCCCGCCTGGTCTCGGAGGGGCTCCCCCTGCTTACCTCTAATGATGGCTAGGAACTGGTAGAGGATGTTGTTCCCGTCGAAGGCTATGGTTCGCCCCGCCAGGTCCTCGATGGCCAAGCTCCGCGGCTGCACGATGTCGCCCAGCTGGACACCCAAGGCTG
Organism: uncultured Candidatus Bathyarchaeia archaeon; assembly: GCA_964485755.1. GTDB lineage: Archaea > Thermoproteota > Bathyarchaeia > TCS64 > TCS64 > RBG-16-57-9. The sequence continues at coordinate 573 of CAZAKG010000109.1, forward strand.
CGTCTCCTTAAGCTAGCTCTATGCGCCTCTTGCCCTTAGGAATCCTGTAGACCCTGATGAGGCCCTGGATCTCCATCTTCATCAGCATGGTGTCCAGCTCGCTCTCGTTGAGGCCCTCGTGGCGTTTCTGTACCTGCTTCAGGAGCTCGTCGAACTTGAGGGCTCCGCTGCGCTCCAGCTGCTCTATGATGGTTGTGGGCAACAGTTTCTCGTCCATCGTCATCACCTACGCTATGTCTATGGGGGGCTTACCCGTGTCCTGGAACCGCTTTTTGGAGTCCTGGTACCACGTGATCATCTCAGGCGTTATGCTTGGGGCTATCTCGGCCATGGCCGCGTCGAAATCCGTCAGCCTCACCTTATCTGCGTCCGGGTTCTTCCTCAACGCGTACAGCCCAGCCTCCCTCACAACGGAGTCTATGTCGGCTCCGCTGTAGCCGTCCATCCTGCGGGACAGGTTCTCAAGTTTAACGTCTTCACCCAGCGGCATGTCCTTGGTCTTGAGCTGCAGTATCTTCAGGCGGGCCCCCATATCTGGTGGCGGCACATACACTCTTCTGTCGAACCTGCCGGGCCTCAGGACGGCCGGGTCTATGATGTCCGGCCGGTTGGTCGCGGCCAGCACCACAACGTTCTGGAGGCTGAGGAGGCCGTCGATCTCCGTGAGCAGCTGGCTTATCACCCGCTCCGTGACCCTGCTGTCGCCTCCAGAGCCCCTCGAGGGGACCAGGGCGTCGAACTCGTCGAAGAAGACGATGCTTGGGGCCGCCATCCTGGCTTTTCTGAATATCTCCCTGATGGCCTTCTCGGACTCTCCCACCCATTTGCTGAATATCTCGGGGCCTCTGATGCTGATGAAGTTGGCCTCTGACTCTGTGGCCACGGCCCGCGCCAGCAGCGTCTTACCGCAACCCGGTGGCCCGTGCAGTAGAATCCCTTTAGGCGGGTTGATGCCCATCCGGGTGAACAGTTCAGGCTTCTTCAGGGGCCACTCCACAGCTTCCTTCAGGTTCTGGATCACGCCCTCCAGGCCGCCCACGTCGTCCCATGAGACGTTGGGGGTCTCCACGTAGACCTCCCTCATCGCGGTGGGGGTGACCTCCCTGAACGCGTCCAGGATGTCAGCGTTAGTGACCTCCATCTTGTCCAGTACCTCGTGGGGTATCCTCTTCTCCTCCAGATCGATCTGTGGCAGGTAGCGGCGGAGAGCCTTCATGGCGGCCTCCCTGCTCAAGGCTTCCAGGTCGGCCCCCGTGTATCCGTGGGTTATCTCACTAATCTTGATGATGTTGACGTCCTCCGCGAGGGGCATACCTCTTGTGTGGATCTGGAGGACCTCCAATCTGCCGGCTCTTCCAGGTATTCCTATCTCTATCTCTCTGTCGAACCTGCCGGGTCTCCTCAGAGCCTCATCTATGGCGTCAGGCCTGTTTGTTGCGCCGATGACGATGATGTGGCCACGTCCCTTCAACCCGTCCATGGACGCCAGGAGCTGGGCGACGACCCTCCGCTCCACCTCGCCTGTGACCTCGCTTCGCTTGGGCGCTATGGCATCGATCTCGTCTATGAAGAGTATGCTGGGGGCGTTCTTCTCGGCGTCCTCGAACATCTTGCGCATACGGGCCTCGGACTCGCCGTAGAACTTACTCATGATCTCGGGGCCGTTGATGGCGTAGAAGTTGGCCTCACTCTCGTTGGCCACTGCCCGGGCTAGAAGCGTCTTACCGCAGCCGGGAGGCCCGTGAAGCAGCACGCCCTTGGGCGGGTCGATGCCCAGCCGCTGGAAGATCTCGGGGTGCCTGAGAGGAAGCTCAACCATCTCCCTTATGCGTCTAATCTCCTCGTCAAGGCCTCCTATGTCCTCGTAGGTGGTCCTGCTGGGCATCTCCATCTCGGGGACAGGCTCACTCATGATGCCGATCTCTGTGGTGGGCGCGATCTTCACGATGCCACCGGGCCGCGTGTTCACAACCATGAATGGCACGCTGTGGCCCAGCATCATTATGAGGAGCGTGTCGCCTTTGGTGGCCGGCCTGTCGATGAGCCGGTCCTTGACGAACCTGATGAAGTCGTTATCTACGCTGATCCTGATATCAACGGGCGCAAGCTTCACCGATGAAGCGTACTCCGCCTCAGCCTTAATCACATTGACGAACTCGTTTATGGATACGCTGCAGTTTTTCCTGATGAAACCATCGATCCTGATGAGGCCCTGACCCTGGTCCTCGGGGTAGGCGGGCCAAGCCTTAGCCGCCGTAGCCTTCTTCCCCTCTATCTGGACGACGTCTCCCACGGTCACGCCCAGCGTCTTCATGGTGTCCGAGTCCATCCTGGCTATGCTTCTGCCCACGTCTCTCTGCTGCTTCGCCTCTGATACCTTAAGTTGGACGCTACTCACCGGATGCTCACCCTGAAATATACTCACTGTCATGAAGGCGGTGACGGTTATAAAGATTAGTTATAGGCAAATATAGAGCGCAGAGACTGACGGACCTATATTACCCCAGTTGATTCAGCCAGTCTCCGAGCCTTCCTCTCGTTTAGGTTCGCTTTGCTGAGGATGGTGAAGCGTTCAGGCCTGATGGACTGCGCCACGGTCAGGGCCTCCACGATTGTCTCAGGGTCTATCTTGAGCTCCTCAGCCGTCGTCGGGGCGCCTATGATCTGAAGGCTCTTCCTTATTGCTTTCCACTTCAATTTATGTAGCTTCGCCATCATTATAACGCCTACTCCGCACTGTTCGCCGTGGAGCGCGGGTTTTTTGGCTATCTTGTCCAGGGCGTGGCTGAAGAGGTGAGCAGAGCCGCTGGTGGGTTTGCTGCTCCCGGCTATGCTCATGGCTACCCCACAGCTCACGAGGGCCTCGAGAACCGTCCTTATCCCCTCCTGCGTCCTCTCCCTAATCATGGAAGCCTCCCTCATTACGAGCTCGGAGCTCATCAGGCTGAGGCTGCCCGCGTATCCTCCGTAGTAGTCGCCGTTCTGGTTGTGGGCCAGCTGCCAGTCCCTGACCTCCGTGGCTTTACTGATGATGTCCCCACAGCCCGCGGCTGTGAACCTGTAGGGCGACTCCGCTATGATCTTGCTGTCCATGATCACGGCGATGGGTGACGCGGCGCGGACGGTGTAGGGCCTATCCATGCCCTTTACGGAGGCGAGGCTGCTGGCTATGCCGTCGTGTGATGCCACCGTCGGGACGCTAATGAAGAACCTGTTGGACTTGAACGCGGTGAGCTTTGCCACGTCGATGTTCCTGCCTCCACCGACTCCGAGTATGGCGTCCGCCTCCATCTCCTGCGCCTTAGCCATGACGTTGCCGACTGTATCGAGCGTTGCGTCCTCGACAAAGATGTGGTCAGCCTGGATTTTACTCTCCTCAAGAAAGGTCTGGGCCTGTTTCCCGGCCACGTTGTAGGTCGTCTTTCCTGTGACGATGAGGGCTCTGTTAAAGCCGAGCTCACCGCAGACTGAGCAGAGGCGGTGAAGTATCTCCTCACCCACAAGTACTATTCGAGGTAAGTCTATCCTGTGGATGGCGTTGTACTGTTCAGGGCTCACCAATACTTATATCTGCCTTTTCAGTGGTTACGGTTTTAATCAGATCGGCGGATAAATATGTCTTTGCATATCCGGAAACCTTTTAAAATGGGCACCTTTTTAAAGTACTTGGTCTTCCTTTCTAGGATACCTCTCTCTTAACTACTTGTTTAGGAGGAATATCGATGTCATCGGAAACAGGGATACTGAAAGGCACCACGACCTTAGGGGTGGTATGCAGGGACGGCGTCATACTCGGTACAGACACCAGAGCCACCATGGGGACGTATGTTGCGAGTAAGCACGCCAAGAAGGTGTACCAGATCACGGACAACCTGGCCATGACCATAGCTGGCGGCGTGGCCGTAGCCCAGAAAGTGGTCGAGATACTGCAGGTGAACTCACGGCTCTATGAGCTGGAGAAGAACAGGCCGATCCTTGTGAAGTCCGCCGCTCGGCTCGTGTCCAACCTGCTCTTCCAGAACCGTGAAGTGGGTATGCCTCTACCTATGCAGGCTCTCGTCGGAGGCTTCGACGAGACGGGCCCCCACGTCTTCAACCTGGACCCCTACGGAAGCCTCATGGAGGAGAAGATGGTGTCAACGGGCTCGGGCTCGCCCTTCGCCTACGGCGTACTTGAGGCCGAGTTCAAGGAGGACAGCTCCGTCCAGAAGATGCTCCCGGTGGTCGTGAGGGCCGTTGACGCCGCCATGAAGCGCGACGTCGCCAGCGGCGACAGCTTCGACATAGTCGTCATAGATGGCAAGGGCTTCAGGGAGCTATCCCAGGAAGAGAAGCAGAAGATATTGAATAGTTGAGTTCGGTTCAGATGGATAGCACACAGGGCTTAACCTACTCCGAGATCAGGCAGGCTATACTCGACAATATACCGCCAGAGGTGGGTATAACCCGGATAGAGTTCGAGGGCCCCAGGCTGGCGATATACTGCTACAAGCCTGAGATTCTTCAGGAGAGCAGCCACATAGTTGGCGAGATTGCTGGCATCATAAAGAAGAGGATCGTGATCAGGAGCGACCCCTCGGTGAGGCTCCCTGAGCTCCAGTCAGAGAACATAATCAAGGACATCCTCCAGGAGGCGGGCCTGGTTCAGGCGTACTTCGACCCCGCCCTCGGCGAGGTGGTGCTTGAGGTGGAGAAGCCCGGCGTGGCCATCGGCTCGAACGGCTCAAACGTGTTGGACATCGTCCAGAGGACCCACTGGAACCCTAACTTTGTTAGGTCTCCGCCGATCCCAAGCATGACCATCAAGCAGATCAGGGGCTTCCTGTACAGTAAGAGTAAGGAAAGGGAGAAGGTTCTCAGGGAGACGGGTGAGTCCATCTTCCGCCCCATCTACCAGCAGGCCGGGGACGTCCGGATAACGTTCCTGGGCTGCAGCAGGCAGGTGGGCCGCTCAGCCATCCTGGTTAAGACGCGGGAGAGCGAGATACTCATGGACTGCGGCATCAACCCGGGCAGCAGGACCCCCATCCAGTCCTACCCCAGGCTGGACGTGGAGGAGTTCGACCTGGGCCGCCTGGACGCAGTCGTCGTAACCCACGCCCACCTGGACCACTGCGGGTTCCTCCCCTTCCTCTACAAGTACGGTTACAACGGTCCCGTGTACTGCAGCGAGCCGACGGCCATGGTGATGACGCTCCTCCAGAGCGACTACATCGATGTCACCAGCAAGGAGGGTAAGGTGCCGCCCTACAGCTCCGAGGACATATTCGAGGTCATACTCCACACGATCCCCCTGGCGTACGGCGAGGTCACCGACGTGTCACCGGACATCAGGTTGACACTTCACAACGCAGGGCACATCCTCGGGTCAAGCCTCGCCCACCTACACATAGGGAAGGGCCTGCACAACATAGTATACACGGGCGACTTCAAGTTCGGGCCAACGGCCCTCCTCCAGCCGGCGTCCACCTACTTCCCCAGGGTGGAGACCCTCATCATGGAGGCAACCTACGGGGACCCTGAAAACAACTCGCCCAGCAGGGATGAGACAGAGGGCGAGTTCGTGGACATAACCAACCACATACTGAAGCAGGGTAAGGTGCTGATCCCCGTACCCGCTGTGGGCCGGTCACAGGAGATACTCATGGTCATCAACAAGTACATGGCTCAGGGGGACCTCCTGGAGGTGCCCGTCTACATCGAGGGGATGATCAGCGAGGTCACGGGCATACACACTGCTTACCCTAACTACCTGAGCCATGAGATAAGGGACCATATACTGACGGAGGGCGTGAACCCCTTCGAGTCGGACTACTTCACGGTGATAAAGCAGCACGACAGCCGCGACGAGATAGTGGCGGGGGGTCCATGCATCATCATGGCTACGGCCGGCATGATGGAGGGGGGCCCGGTCCTCGATTACTTCAAGCGGCTTGCCCCGGACAAGGAGAACGGGCTCATCTTCGTCAGCTACCAGGTGTCAGGAACCCTGGGGCAGCGCATCCAGTCTGGGATGGCGTCCGCGCAGCTATACAACCAGGACGGCAAGATGGAGGTAATCAACATAGACATGAGCACCCACACGGTCCAAGGCTTCTCAGGCCACAGCGACCGCCGGCAGCTAGTGAACTACGTTAAGCGTCTCAGGCCACAGCCCAAGAAGGTATTCATAGTCCACGGCGAGGAGAGCAAGTGCGACAACATGGCCAGGACGGTATCCAAGATGCGCGGCGTACGCGGCTACGCGCCCAGGCTGCTGGACACCTTCAGCCTAGCCTAGAGCCTACTCTTTTCCTCTCCAGATCCTGACGTTCTTCGGGGTGATGATCACCCGCTCCTCTCCGAGGCGGGCTATGTCGCCGTCGTTGTCCTGGGCGTACTCGTTGAGCTCGTTGATGCCTCTCTTCACGTCCTCTATGTTGTGCTTGGCGAGGGGGGCCACGTTGCAGATGACGATGTTGCCTGCGCGCACCTCTGCCTTGATGACGTCGATGTCCTCGTAGGCTCTGAGGGGTATCGCCTTTATGTAGCGGGTTCCTGAGAGTTCGCCGTTCTCCTCGGACTTGCCTACAAGGCGGTCGAGCATGCCCTTCATATGGTGTCAGCCTCGGAAATCGATAATATATTTAGTGGAGGAGATATAGATGTTTTTGCCCCGGAAGCTTAAATTTTTCTGCTGAAGGTCGCTGAGCGCCGGTCAGATGCGCCCGAGATTGATGTTTTATTAGTGAACGCAGCAATAATCTGTGGTATCTATGCTATTCGTTTCGGACGGCGACATAGAGAAGCTCCTCACCATGGAGGAGGCTATCGACACCGTGGAGCAGGCTTTCAGGGAGTACGCCAAGGGCGACGTGATGATGCCGCCCCGTAGCACCATCATGGTTCCAAGGTACAACGGCAGCATCAGCTTCATGCCCAGCTACCTGACAGGGATGGACGCCCAGGCAACCAAGATCATCAGCATCTACCCCGACAACAGGGGGAAGGGGTTGCCCACGACGGCGGCGTGGCTCGTGGTGAACGACCCTGAGACGGGGATGGTGAAGGCTTTCATGGACGCGACGTACCTCACGGCAATGAGGACCGGCGCCATAACGGGCGTCGCCGCCAGGTACCTGGCTCCAGAGGACGCATCCACGGTTGCGATATTCGGCGCGGGTGTTCAGGGGCGCACCCAGACATGGGCCGCGTGTACCGTCCGTGGCATAGAGAGGGTGTACGTCTTCGACATGTACCCTGAAGCCCGGCTGCGGTTCGCTGAGGAGATGACGAAGAAGCTGGGTGTGGAGGTCGTGCCGGCTTCCTCCGGGGAGGAGGCGTGCAGGGACGCCGACATAGTGCTGACGGCTACCACGAGCAGCGTGCCCGTGATCAGCAGGAAGTGGCTCAAGGGCAGGGTGCACGTAAGCGCCATCGGCGCCTTCTACCCTGACTGGAGGGAGCTGGACACCGCGACGGTGGCCGAGAGCAAGCTGGTCATCGACGACAGGGAGGGCATCATGCTGGAGGCCGGGGACATCCTCATACCTATCAAGGAGGGGGCCATCACGGAGGACCACATATACGCCGAGCTCAAGGAGCTGGTCTCGGGCCAGAAGAGAGGTAGGACGCCTAAGGATGGGATAACCG
>CAZAKG010000110.1:0-8162 GCA_964485755.1 uncultured Candidatus Bathyarchaeia archaeon
ACGCGGACAGGTTCTTCGAGGGCTGGAGGAACTATATTGGGTTAGTGACAATGATGAGCCTCATTTTAGCGTACAGCCTGCTGGTTATACCTCCACCACTGATCACCAGAGCCACTACACCCGAGACATGGAACACGCAGATGGAGCCTAGTAGCACACCAACCGACTACATCAAGATGAATGTTGGAGAGCCGGACCAAAGCATCCAGAAGCAGATGGTGGTGCAAGGCGACGAGGTTCTCGAGTTCGTTAACCAAACAATTGAGTTCAGGAGCCTGGTCCTTGTGAAGGACGGTGCACGGATCATACTACGCAACTCCACTCTGATTGTCCCAAGCTACTCGGGATACCGTGCCTCAGACATATTCAGCGAGCCCGTGGGTATGCTTTTCAACGGCACAGCCAGGCTTGAGGCTTATGATTCGATCATCGTTCGCCCGGGCAAGTTCCCGATCATAGGCTTCATCGGATCAAGCAGCTGTCTCCTGGAGAACACGGTGGTCGCAAACTGCAGCCTCGGCTTCGACGAGTCGGCGACCTTGGAAGCCGTGGGGTCAACACTCTACGCCGTACAGGCTGATCGATTCAGCTCCCTGAACATCATAGACTCACACGTGGACACTCTAAGACACTCTAACTTGTGGCGGCTGATGGGGGACTGGCATGTAAATGAGATCGGCGCGTCTGTATACCTAGAGGATTCTACGGTGAGGCGTATAGTGGTTAGAGTAGTGAACAGTTCAAGCTGCCACATCTCCAATGTAGCTGGGTACCAAGACTACTGGAACATATACGACGCCTTCAAGGTGGAAGGCGCCACCATGAACGTCACCCTGAAGCGCAGCACCATAACAGAGTCATTTAGGGTCTACGCCGTTAACAGTGAAGTCAGTATCAGCGGCGCGGAGGCCAGTGTCGTTGCAGCCAGCATGTCGAGGGTATCTGTTGAGGACTCCAACATCGCCTTTCTTTACCTTTACAGCAACTCCAGCCTGGTCGTCAAAGACTCTAACATTTATTATTTCGGCACGGGCAAGATTCCGAGCTTCGACACGTTCCTGATAGGAGTGCATGAGAGCAACTTCCTGCAGAACGCGACGATCATGAGGACGCGCATCGAGCGCCTGTGGCTGGACTCGAACTGTAAATTAAACTTCACAGACGTATACGTGGGGGAAGCCTCGCTATGCGGCTTCGAAGCCACCCTGACTGGCAGCGTTACCTGGGGCCCGGACATCAGCGACCAACCCTATTTCATTCCCTACAATAGGTTCGCGTTCACTCAGGTCTTTATGGTCAGAACTCATGGCCCTGAAAGGGTGCTTCCAAGAGTCAACCTGGTTCTCACCGACAAGGAGGGAAACACTGTTTGGGAGGGCGTCAGCGACGAGAAAGGCGAGGCGTCCTTCAACCTCACCTTCTGCTCCTACTACTACCTGCACGAGCCATACAAGTACGTCACCAACTACATGGACAGATGGAACCTGAAAGCCACATACGGAGACGAAACCAGGGAAGCCGGTGTCGTATTGTGCGAAACGGGGTCACCTATAGTGTTCGAGTTCACCGAGGACAAACCTGTGCTTCCAGTAAGTAACGCTGCCTTAACCTATACCAGTGTAGCCATACTCCTTCTAGCAACGGCTATGAAACTCGGAAAGCTACATTAGCACCCCGTTAACCAGGTAGCTTTGTTATCGGCCCATCCAAGATAAGCAGAAACCCAGAGAGTAAAGAGGGCGACCTTCCCTGGGTAATAATGGCACATAAACTAAAAGAGACAAAAAATAACGAGTTCATCCCCCCTCACCCGACGCCAACCCTACAGCTGGTTCTCTGTCCTCATGATGAGGTGGTCCTGGAACTCCCTGGGCAGCTTCGTGAAGTAGGCCGGGAGCCCCCACAGCCGCACCGTCAAGCCCCTGTACTTCTCGGGCTGCCTCTGAGCGGCTCTCAATGTGGCGCCGTCCACCACGTTGAACTGGACCTGCATCCCGCCCAGCCTGTTGAATGCCCTGAGGAGGGAGACCAGCTTCTCCGTGCCCTCCTCGCCCATGAGGGCCGAGGGGTGTATGGTGAGGTCCAGGGCCGTGCCGTTGGCCGTGAGGGTCTGGTCCACCTTGGACGTGGACTTCATGGCCGCGAAGGGCCCCTTCCTGTCCCTGCCGGGGGCTGGGCTGAAGTTGGGGCTTATGCCCTCACCCGCCCGCCTGCCGTCCGGCGTGGCCCCCGTGACCAGGCCGTGGCCTATGTACTCGCCGTAGCTGAAGAGCCCCAGCGTGTACGTGCCCCCCCTGGGGTTCCTGTACCTTGTCACCTCACGGGACGTGTACTCCACAAGGGAGGCCGCGATGCCGTCCACGTAGTCGTCGTCGTTGCCGAACTTGGGTGCCCTGTTGAGGAGCATCTGCCTCAGCCTCTCGTGGCCCACGAAGTTGGCGATCAACGCGTCTACGAGCTCCCTCTTGCCGACCTTCTCCTCCTCGTAGACCAGCTTCCTTATAGCGGCCAGCGAGTCGGCGGTGTCGGCGACGCCGGTCGCGTTGATCGTGGAATAGTTGTACTTGGCACCCCCCTCTGTGAGGTCCACCCTATTCTCGATGCACCCCTCCACGCTGGCCGAGAGCCACGGGTTAGGCGATATCCTGGGGGCAGCGTCCTGGGTGAGGTTCGTCCCTGAGACGGCCATGGACACGGCGACGCTTATCTCCCTCAGCAGAGCCCCCCACAGGTCCTCATAGGAGCCGTACTCCTCCAGGCGCCAGACCACGTTCTCCAGACACTTGAGGAGCAGCACCTTGCCCTCGAAGCACCAGGGGTTGGACCTGCCCTGCACAAGAATCTCGGAGCAGCCGTCGTTCGTGTAGTCCCTGGCGTCGGCGAGGGGCACCCCCGCCCTGAGGAGGGCCTCCACGATGATCTCGTCGTTGTAGACGCCTGGCTGGCTCTTACCCTTCTTGATAACCTCCGCAGCCGCCCTCAGGAACCTCTCGGAGCTCCCCCTGTGCACCCTCATGGACCACTTGGGGTCAATGGTGCCGAGCCTGTCCGTGGCCTCCATGCACATGTAGCTCAGCTGGTTGGTGGCGTCCCGGCCGTCAGGGGTCACGCCTCCCAGTATGATGTTCTGGAGGTTGTCGCTGGTGTAGTCCGTGTACGAGCTGTACTTCACCCACAGGCACTCCAGGAGTTCCCGCGCCTTGGCCTCCGTGACGGCCCCGCTCCTCAGGTCCCTCTCCAGGGGCGGCCACATGTACTGGTCGAACCTCCCTGACTGGTGGGCGCCCTGGGCGTGGTCGAGCATATGGTTGAACCAGTGGAGCTGGAGGGCCTCCCACCATGACCCCGGCGCCCTCCCGGAGCACAGCCTGCACACCTCGGACACCCTCAGGAGCTCGCGCCTCCGCACATCGTCCCCTTCTTCCTCGGCCATCGCTGAAGCGAGCCGCGAGTACCTGAGGGCGAACTCCATGGCCGCCTCCAGGCACACCACCACTGAGCGCAGGAACGCCTCCTGTCTTCTCCCCGGCGGCGTAGAGGCGTCCACGGCCTCGAGCTGACCCAGGGCCATGTCCCTGAGCCCCGTCCAGCCGAGGGTTATCACCCTGGCGTTCCCGCCCTGGAGGTGCCCCGGGTTGCTGTTCTCGTCCAGGCCGAACTCCCTGGCATCATCGATCTCCTTGCGGGTCGCGTAGTGGGGGAACAGGGCGTACGTGGTGGATGCGGCGCTGCCTTTCACAGAGCTCAGCACAGGGTAGTAGGCGGCGTCGCTGTACCCTCCCACCATCAGGCTGCGCCCGTAGTCGATGTAGCCCTGGCCCGAGACCTTCTCGGAGGGCATCACCCTCTTCGACGGGTCATCCGGGCTGGGCCTCTCCCTCAGAGGCATCCCCACTATGAGCTCCCCCGGGTAGATGTGGACGGGGACATCCCTCAGCAGCTTGGCGAAGGCCCGCGCCTTCCTCATGGCTATGGGTTCACCCAGGGCCCCCGGTTCATCCAGGATGGTTGCCCTCTCCTCGTCCACGTCGACTCTCACGATGTTGTCAAGGTTCCTCTTCAGCGTCTCTGCTCGGCTCAATCAGTCCACTCCCTTCACGATCACGTTGTCGCAGTACCCCTGAAGCAGGTCCCTGACCTCCCGCAGCCTCTTACCATTGTGAGGTGTGAGGCCGCCCAGGCTGTACATGTGGTCCAGTCCCTCGTACTTGGTGACCCCCAGCACGTGGTAGGGCAGAACCTGCACGGACTCGGCGCCTAAGGTACTGAGATATTTGCCTAATTGGTGGAGGTGCGGGTCGCCGTCGTTCACCCCCGGGATGAGGGGGACCCTGATCCAGACGCTCTTCCCCAGCCCCAGCGTCCTCTTCAGGTTACCCATGATCTGCTCGTTTGATGCCCCCGTGTACCTCAGGTGCCTCTCCGGGTCCATGTGCTTCACGTCGTAGAGCACCAGGTCTACGTGGCCCAGCAACCTGCTGAGGGTGTCCCAGCTACACTGTCCGCATGTGTCGAGGGCCGTGTGGTAGCCGCGCTCCTTGAGGCTCCTCAGCAGTGACGCGGCGAACTCCGGCTGGGCTGCTGGTTCTCCCCCCGACAGCGTCACGCCTCCGCCTGAGACCTCGATGAGCAGCCTGTCCCTCTCCACCTCGCCCAGCACCTCGGGCACCGTCATCCTCCTCCCTATGAGCTCCAGGGCGTCGGCGTAGCACCCCTCCGCGCACCTGCCGCACCCGTCGCACGCGGCTCTGTCTATGCGACCTGGTTCGGATATAGCATCCTTCGGGCAGTTGGCGACGCACTCGCCGCAGCCTATGCACCTGTCCCTGTCAACCATGATCTCTGGGGCCGGGCTCTGGGACTCTGGGCTGTGGCACCAGTCGCACCTCAAGGGGCACCCCTTCAGGAACACCGTGGTCCTCAGCCCGGGGCCGTCGTGGACCGCGAAGTGCTTGATGTCGAAGATGAGTCCGGCGCAGTCGCTCATGGCAGTTACTGTCAATACCCGTGGTCTTCACGGGATAAAACCATATGCAGGGCACCCCTTTGGCGGGGGCTAAACCCAAATAGGGCCGGGCCACTGTCCAGCTATGCCTGTCGGGCGGCCTAGGGTCGTTGTGAGCAGGTGCCTCGGCTTCGAGGCGTGCCGGTGGGACGGCGGGATCGTGGAGTCAAGAGTGGCAGAGTCTCTCCGCGGCAAAGCCGAGGTCACCACGGTCTGCCCGGAGGCTGACACCGGCCTGGGTGTGCCCAGAGACCCGATAAACCTCGTCACGGAAGGCGACGATGTACGCGCCGTCCAGGCGGGCACGGGCCGCGACGTAACAGACGAGCTAAGGCGCTACGCATGGAAGATCCTGGATGAGCTGGGGCGCGTGGACGCCTTCATATTGAAGGCCCGCTCCCCCAGCTGCGGCCTCAGCACGAAGCTTCTCGATTCGACGGGCGGAGTCGTGGGTCTCGCCTCCGGGGTCTTCGCCGAAGAGGCCCGGTGTAAGTATCTCGACGCCCTGTTCCTCGATGAGGAGCAGCTCGCCAGGGTGGGCTTAGAGGGGTTCCTCAGGCTTCTGGAGGCTTGAGGGCCTCAGCGACCTCAGCCTTGAAGGCGTCCCGGTTCCCTATGTGCGAGTTTATGGGCTTCGCGTTGACCAGCAGGTACCTGACGCCCCTTCTCGCCGCCTCCCCCGGCTTATCCCACATGTCTATGAACGTCACGGGCAGGTCAGGGGCCACGTCACTTAGTGCCTCCTCGATCCTGAGTGCGAAGGGGTAGCTGTACTCACAGTTCCTGTTGTAGAAGACGATGGCTCTGCCCCTGTCCTCCTCAGCGGGCGTGTAGCTCACCCTCTCCTTGGGCTCGTAGCCTCCGTGGATGGGGCGGTACAGCTCGCCGTCGCCTCTCCTGAACCCGTTTGAGAGGTAGAAGTCCTCCATGCTCACGCCTTCGCCCGTGTTGAACGCCTCGGCCACCATGAACCTGCACTCGCCGCCCATGCACCTGAGCCCCCGGTGCGCCTCAGCGGATAGATGCTCCATCAGGGCCTTACCGACGCCCCTGCCCCGCGCCTCGGGGGAAGAGTTATATATGCACTCGACGCGCAGCACGCCCTTCCTCGGGTTGGGCTCGTAGGGCAGCGCCTCCTCGGGGTAGTACATGGCCTGGGCGGCGGGCTCGCCGCCGTAGTAGGCGACCATGGACACCGGCCCGTATCTGCGGATCATGCGCCTCATCCAGTCGCGTCTGATGGCTATGCCCTTCATCTGGGTGGGGCTGTCAAGCTTGTTCCTGGAGCACACCTTGAAGACGTCTTCCAGGTTATCGAGGGTTACCTCCCTGACGGTTATCAAGCCCTTTTCACGGGTTCAGGTGCAGGGACCGGTTATCTGTCTTTTGATAATCTTTAACCGTGGCTCAGCGTATTGGTTGGGGACCGGGTGAAAAACTTGGACGTCTGGGCTTGGATGAACCAGCTTGTCTCGACCTACGGCTACGCTGGAGCCTTCGCCATAAGCGTCTTCGGCAACTTCACGGTCTTCTTCCCCGTCCCGTTCGTGGTCACGATATACGCCTTCGGGGCCACGCTGAACCCCGTCATCCTGGGGATCGTGTGCGGCGCCGGCTCCACCATCGGGGAGTTCTCGGCCTACCTGATTGGGATGGGGGGCCGCAGGGTCCTGGACGAGAGGTACGGTGAGCGCCTGGAGACGGCTAAGCTGCTGGTCCAGAGGCACGGCATGGCCGTGATCTTCCTGTTCGCGCTTCTACCCCTCCCTGACGACCTGCTGATGATACCGCTCGGCATGCTGCGGTACAGCCTCAAGAAGGCCATGGTCGCCATGTTCGCGGGCAAGACCATCATGTGCACCGTCGTGGCCTACGCGGGCAGGTACAGCTACAGCTTCGTCAAGGAAATCTTCGAGTCCAGCGGCATACTCGGGGGGGTCGCGTCAGTCGCGCTGCTGGTAATCATCATCTTAGCCCTACTGAAGATCGACTGGGCCAAGTACATGGACGTCAAGAAGCCGAGTTCGTGATCAATAGATCGTACCCCGTGGCTCTGCTCGAAACCTTGCTGCTTATCATCCTGCTTGTCTGCAAGCTGATGAGCTTGAAACCCGTATCCTGGTAGAGGCCCCTTATGAGGGCGGTGTCCGAGTTGCTCTGGACGAAGCTGACTCCCACGCGGTCCAGCTCGACGCACAGGTCCCTGAGCCGTGTCTGATCACCCTCGCCGAAGCCCCCCGCCGAGTAGTCCACGAAGTGGGCGGTTCTGCTTGAGGGCTGGTAAGGGGGGTCCAGGTAGCAGACGTCGCCCTCCCTGGCGCAGCCTTTAATGTACTCGAAGTCGCCGCTGAACACATCGACGCCGCCCAGAAGCCTGCTGGCTCTCCTGATCTGCCTGGGGTGAACGATCCTGGGGTCACTGTACCTCCCGAAGGGGACGTTGAACTCGCCCTTGGAGTTGACCCTGTAGAGTCCGTTGTAGCCCGTCTTGTTGAGGTACAGGAGAAGCGCCGCGTCCTCCACAGGATCGCCGGGCCTCTGGTTGAACCTATCCCGGAGCCTGTAGTAGGCTTCTTCCTCATACACGTACCCTTCGGCGGCCTCTATCAGCTCCTCGGGCCGGTCCCTGACGACCCTGTAGAAGCTCATGAGCCTGCCGTTGACGTCGTTGATGGACCCCGCCTCGGGCTCCAGCTTGAAGAAGACGGCTCCGCCGCCGACGAAGGGCTCATGGTAGGCCCTCTCCTCGTGGCCTGGGGGGAACATGCCCAGTATCCTCTCCACCAGGCTCCGCTTCCCCCCGGCCCACTTGAGGAGAGGACGCAAGGGCCCCACCTAGAGAGCCGTGAAGCTCTCCACTGTGGCCCAGTCAAGCCTCTTCAGAAGCTCTATGACGAGCCTGACCGCGTTCTCCGTGTCCTTGAGGCTGAGCATCCCCACGTGGCTGTGGATGTGGCGCGTGGGCACCGTTATTACCACCGACGGGCACCCCGCGCGGTCCATGTGTATCTTACCCGCGTCCGTGCCTCCGCCGCTCACCTGGCTCAGCTGAAGCGGTATCTGGGCCTGCTTCGCGGTGTCCATGACGAACTCCTTGAACGGCTGGTTGGGGATCATGCTCCTGTCATAGGTTACCAGGCCGGGCCCCTTACCCATC
>CAZAKG010000111.1:0-7888 GCA_964485755.1 uncultured Candidatus Bathyarchaeia archaeon
AGCAGTATGACTCCCAGGTGGACGTTGCCGCCGCTCTGCCAGCGTAGCATGTCCTCAGCAGCGCCCAGGATGTGGGCCCCCAACCCGACCTCACCCAGGTCTCCGCCGGCGTCCCTCACCTTGGCGCCCTCGGCCGCCAGTGCGCCCATCCATGGAGCGAGGGACACGCAGCCGGCGAGGAAGTGCTCGTAGCGGGTACCCGGGAAGTCCCTGAGGCGGTGGACGTTGCCCGGCTTAGGGTACGCGGAGACCTCCAGGAGCGCCGCCAGGGAGGCGCACCCCCCAACGATGTCGCCGATGCGGTTCAAGGCTGCACCTCGTTAACTATTTTATATGGTCCCCCCGGCACAAGTTAATACTTGGGTATGGAAGGCTTCTCAGGCTACAGCGAGGGCGACTACATCAGGACCGTCGACGGCCTCTTCTTCGCCGTGAAGGGCGGCAGGCACCCGCCTGGAATGGTCGTCGCCTACCTCAGGTACGTCCCCGACCCGGGGGGCGACAGGGTGTCCGGGGGCACCCGGTATAGGAGGGTCATCGACCTGGACGAGACCACAGGATACCTAGCGGAGAGGTACCCCCAGTACCTGAACCATGTGCCGAGCTTAGGCTTGACGCTGCAGACGGTGCCCCTGAGCCTCATCGAGGAGGTGTACGACCCCAGGGAGAGGCTTCGAGAGGTGATGATGAAACCTGGGACGAGGCTGGAGAAGACGGTAAACCGGTTCGTTGAGGCCATGAGCACTGAAAGCGGCGTGCCGCGGACCGGCTTCGGGGTCTCAGGCAGCCTCCTCATAGGGCTCAGCCGGGAGGACTCCGACGTGGACCTCAACGTGTACGGCGTGGATGAGGGCCGCCGGGTCTACGATGCGCTGAGGCTCATGAGAGGAAGACTGAGCTGGGTTCAACCCTACACCGCGGAGACCGTCGGCGACGTGCTGTCCTCCAGGTGGGGCGGGTCACGCGTGGGGCTTGGCTCCCTGGCCGAGGTGGAGGCGATGAAGGTTCTGCACGGCAGGGTCATGGGGAGGGACTACTTCATAAGGCTCCTTCGGCCCGAGCCCGACGCGGCGCCCTCGACCCCCGTGGGTGAGGTCTCCTTCAGGGCGAGGGTCCTGGACTCTATGTACTCCATCTACACGCCCTGCAGCTACACCCTGGGCGAGGTCCAGTCGCTGGCGTCCACCGTGCCCGTGGGGGCCATCGAGGTGATCAGCTACAGGGGCAAGTTCACAGAGCAGGCCGTGGCCGGGGACCGGGTGGAGGTCAGAGGCACCTTGGAGAGTGTTCACGGGCCTGATGAGCGCTTCAGGGTGGTCCTGGGGGGGAGCAGCGACTACATGGTCCCCGTGACTTTAGATAATTTTTAGTAAACCCGTATAGCCATACTGTACATACCGTTGTCAGCCGTGGACGAATCAGGAACCCTGGAAAAGCTGGGCTTCACCAGAGGCGGAATAGTGGAGACCATACTGGTCACATTGAACCGGGACGGCTCCATGAACGCCGCGCCCATGGGCGTCAGGCTCGCGGGGGGCCTCCTCGAACTAAGGCCATTCAAGACCAGCGCCACATACGGGAACCTGAGTAGAGGCGGCCAAGCCACAGTGAACACCACGCAGGACCCGCGGCTCTTCCTGGCCACGGCCTTCAAGGAGGAGGTGGAGGGCCAGCCCAGCATAGACGCGGACATGGCTCTGAGCGGCTCGGACTCAACGATCCACGTCGAGGTCCAGGGTGAGAATAGGACGCAGGGGGATCAGGGTTTATTCACGGCCAAGCCCGTGAAGGTATCTGTGAGGAGGCAGCACCCGACGGTGTTCAGCAGGGGGAGAGCCGGGGCCATCGAGGCCGTGATCCACGCGACCAGGGTCAAGGCTTTCATGGGGAGCGGGAAAGATGCTGAGGTCGAGGAGCTGCTGAAGAGGATAGACGGCTGCGCGGCGACGGTGAGGCGGGTGTCCCCGGCGGGCTCACCCGAATGCACGGTTGTCGACGCGCTGTATGGGATGATGAAGGGCTGGGGGGTTCAGACGTAGAGATCAGGCTGACGACCCCCTCCCGGCTGCAGTTAGGCATAGTGGACATGCGGGGCGACCTGGGGAGGATCCACGGAAGCGTCGGGGTCGCCATCGATCGGCCGCGCCTGAACATAGTGGCCCGCGAGAGCAGTGAGACGAGGGTAAGTGGGGCAAGATCGAGCAGGGCCATGGACATGGTGCAGGCGATCCTCAGGGACCACGGCGTGGACTCCGGCGTGGAGGTCGAGCTCCTGGAAGACATCCCGGAGCACACGGGCTTCGGCTCGGGGACGCAGCTCGTGATGGCGCTGGGCTCCATGCTCTCCAAGATTTTTGATCTGGGCCTGACGCCTGAGAGCATAGCCGTGCGATTCGGCCGCAGCAGGGTCAGCGGGATAGGCGTCCACGCGTTCCTGGGGGGAGGCTTCATTGTGGACGGGGGCCACGCCATGGATCGGAGGGACGCGGTCCCTCCCATGGTGTTCAGGAGGGACGTGCCCGAGGACTGGGTGTTCGTCATAGGGGTCCCCGACATCAAGAGGGGGGTCAGCGGAGAGCAGGAGAAGGCGGCCTTCAGGAACTTGGAGCCGCCCCCCGCCGAGGTCGTAGCCGATGTCGCGCGCATAGTACTGTTACAGATGATCCCCTCAATCATCGAGCCCGACATAGAGAGGTTCGGGGACGCGATGACCAAGCTGGACACCAAGTTCGGCTCATACTGGGCCAAGGTGCAGGGCGGGACCTATAGCCACCCCAGGATAGAGGAGTGCGTGAACCACCTGCTGGACAACGGCGCCCTCGGCGCTGGCCAGAGCTCGTGGGGCCCAGCCCTCTACGGGCTGGCCGACGGGGAGCCCCAGGCGAGGAGGCTGGCAGATTCACTGAGGCGGTTCATCAACTCCGACGGCGGGAGAGGCGAGGCTTACACCTCGCGCGCCGACAACGTGGGCCACAGGATGAGCGTGAGCTGAGGTCTGTTGAGGGTCCTGGTCGTAACCGGTAGACTGGCCGAGGAGGCCGTGCGCGCCACGGTCAAAGGTATCGGAGGCGCCGAGGTGCTTGCGCTGCCGGTCTCGGTCGCGTCCTTCATAACGCCCAAGTTCGCGGCCGCCGTCCTCGGCGAGATGAGCCTCGAAGGCTACGACATGATCCTCCTACCGGGGACGGTGAACGGCGACGTCTCGCCCGTGGAGGAGGCCACCGAGGTACCCACGTACAAGGGCCCGCTCCACTTCGCCGACCTCCCACTGGTCCTCGCCTCAGACGTCCAGCTATCCAGAACCATCCCGGCCACCGAGCTCGTCAAGGACGTGACGACGAGGAGAGCCCACGAGACAGTGGAAGCGGCCGAGAGGGACTGGAGAAGCATAATGAGCGAGAGAGGTGGCCTGACCATCGGGGAGGAGGGGCGGCTGACGCACGTCAGTGACGGCCTCCCCATGAGGGTCGTCGCCGAGATAGTGAACGCCCCCACGCTGAGCCTGGGAGAGGTCGCCGAGAGGGCTAGGTACTACGCGTCTCAGGGGGCGGACGCCATCGACATTGGAATGCTGGCGGGAGATTCCAAGCCGGAGACGATAGGACCAATCGTGGCGGCCGTAAGGGAGGCTGTGAGCCTGCCCATAAGCATCGACACACTGAACCCGGACGAGATCAGGGCCGCCGTGGACGCGGGCGTGGACCTCATCCTCAGCTTGGACGCTGGGAACATGGAGGACGCTGCACCCCACATCTCCGGTCAAACAGTCGTCGTCCTCCCCACAGACATGAGCAGGGGCCATCTGCCGAGGACGCCTGAGGCGAGGGTCAAGGCGCTGGAGGAGAACATAGAGCGCGCCGTGGAGCTAGGCCTCCACAGGATCATAGGCGACCTCGTCGTGGAGCCACTTCTCAGGCCGGGGCTCATGGACGCCCTCGAGAGCTACAGGAGGTTCAGGGCCCTGCACCCTGAGGTGCCCCTCCTCTTCGGCATAGGTAACGCCACAGAGCTGATCGACGCCGACTCCCAGGGAGTAAACGCGGCACTGACCGCCCTGGCCCGCGAGGCCGGAGCCAACATGCTGCACGTCCCCGAGTACAGCGTCAAGGCGAAGGGCAGCGTGGCCGAGGTGGTCCGAGCCAGCCGCATGATGTACCTGGCGGAGGCCAAGGGCACTGCCCCAAAGGACCTGGGCCTGGACCTGCTGATGCTGAAGGAGAAGCGGTGGAGGGAGGAGGCGTACGACGCGGGCGCCGAGTCACGGACACAGGTCGTGCGCGGCGCCGGGGATACGGCTTTCAAGCCGGATAAGGCGGGGTGGTTCAAGGTCCAGGTGGACCGTGAAGCCGGCGAGATAGTGGCAGCCCACTACAGGCCCGGCGAGGACGAGCCCAGCACCGTGATCAGGGGCTGCGACGCCCGGGAGGTCTACCAGACCATCATCCGCCTAAACCTCATAACTAAGCTGGACCACGCAGCCTACATGGGCATGGAGCTGGAGAGGGCCGCCCTCGCCCTCAAACTGGGGCGCTCGTACACTCAGGACGAGGAAATGTTCTAGCCCGTGAACCTGATCAGCGTAACGGGGTAGTGGTTAACGGATTCAAGCATCTCCCAGGTCACGCCAGTCAACGAGGTGTCCAGGCCAGATGACATGCTCCACACGGTCCTGCCGGCGCCCCGGCCGCAGAGCCTGTGGTGAAGCCTAGCGAGCCACAGCGCCCTATCGGGGGTCAGCTTCTCCCCGGATACGGCCACGGGCGTCTGGCGGGCCATCAGCCCAAGGACCCGGCCGAGTATGAACACAGGAAAGCCGCCGAGATGGACCAGGCCGGGCGTCTCCACTCTGCGCTGGGCGAGGTGGAAGCTTCTCCACGTGAACGTGGTGTCGCCGTCCACGATCATCACCGTGACGGCTTTTCCTGTGCGTGCATGTATCGCCTCCCTGATCCTAGAAGCTGCCCCACCCGGGTTAGGTAGCGGCAGACCGACGTACGAGTACGGGAGGTTGCTGGCGTCTATCCCGCCCTCGGAGTAGTGGCGCAGCGACTGGAGGAGCCCCGCCAATCGCAGGGTCACCTGCTTGTGGGCGGCGCCCTCGCGTGAGGGATAGCTCCTCAGGTTCAGCAGCGTCTGGTCCTTCAGCCCGGTGATCCTCCCGAGGGGTCCCCCCCACAGCCTCCTCGTCCACGTGCCCGCGAGGAACCATGCAACCCTCCCGGGCTCCACCTGCGCCTCGTCGATGATGTGTCCTGAGGCGGTCGAGATGGCCTTCTCGCTCACGGCCACGATGTCGTGGTCCTCTACGCGTCCCCGAACTCTGTCGGCGACCCGGGCCGCGTAGTCGGTCCCCGGCCTCCAGTAGCGTGTCCTGAAGCTGACGGCTTTAATTCTCATGGCGGACCAGTGGCCTTGCTACGGCTTGTATCTCTGGACGAGGTAGTCCTTTAGGCCGGCCACTGCCTCGACGGCCTTGGAGCCCGCGTCGTAGTCCAGCGTGGGCGTCCCCGCCATGTCCGCGTCTATGACGGCCTCGTCGTATGGGATGACGGCCACCACGGGCACGCCCAGCTCATCCATGTGCCTCTGTATGAACTCCCTGTCCTTTGGCCTGGCCACCTTGTTGCCGACGGCCAGCACCTCCTTGACCTCGATCTCCTCCGCCAGCCTCATTATGCGCCTGATGGTGTCCACGGACTTCATCCTGGGCTCCAAGACCACAAGCATGGCGTCCATCCTCCTGGCCGTGCCTCTGCCCAGGTGCTCCAGTCCTGCTACCATGTCCATGATCAGGACCTCTCCGCGCTGGATGAGCATGTGCTGCAGCAGGACGCGGAGCAGCGCGTTTGCTCCGCACATGCAGCCTGTGCCGCCGCCCCTGACGGTGCCCATCACCAGGAGCTTGACGCCGTCCGGCGCCTCGACGCCGAACCTGTCGACGATGTCGTTGACCCTTGGAGTCATGTTGAATATGGGCGCATAGGACTCCTCCGTAGAGACGCCTGTCCTCTCCTTGACGAGGGCCTCGTTCTCGGAGAGGGGCACTATCCCGTCTGCCACCTCTGCTGGAATCCCTAGACCTATCGCCAGGTTCAGGTTGGGGTCCGCGTCCACGGCCAGCACGTTGTACCCGTCCCTGGCCAGGAGCCTGGACAGAGTCGAGGAGACGAATGTCTTCCCCACCCCGCCCTTCCCCGCTACAGCGATCTTCATGCCTGGTCCTCCTAGTAGCCGGCCCTGGCCAGTATCTTCTTCACGGACTGGTACGCGGGGGAGCTGTCGGGTAGCTCCAGCAGCGACCTGCCTTTGACGTTGTACTCGGCTATCCTGTCGTCGCTCTCCACCCTGCCCAGGTACCTGTAGGGCTGGTTGTTGGCCTCGGCCTCCAGCGCCTCGGTGAACCTGTACCCGCCCACCAGGTAGTAGTTCTGGAACTCTATGTCCACCTCCTTCATGATCTTGTGGCTGCGCTCCGCGTTGTCGAAGCTCTTCTTGCTGGGGTCCAGGATGTTGAAGACGTCCTTCACCTTCTTGGTTATCCTCCTGTTCAGGTGTTCGACGCCCGCGGGGCTGTCCACGATGACGTACACGTAGTTGCTCGACCACATCTCCATGATCTGGCCCAGGCTCCGGTCGGGCAGGCAGTAGCAGCCCTCGATCCACTTGGTGCCGACGCCTATGAAGTCGAAGAACCCGGGGCCCTCGTAGAGGCACTCCTGGAAAATGAAGGGCTCTATCTTGTCGGTGGGCGTCATCCCCGTCATGCGGGTCATCTTGCGCTCCTCAAGTATCTCTGACAGCACGTCGGCTATGGACCTCTTCCCCTCTGCCTCCAGGTCCACGCCCAGCATCTCGGCGAGGCTCTCATCCGGGTCCGAGTCCACCAGCAGGATGGGCTCGACGCCCCTCTCGTGCAGGTACCTCGCCAGCAGCGCCGTGAACGTCGTCTTACCCGTTCCGCCTCTCCCGGTCACAACTATCGTTCCCTTGTGCTCCACCATGCCTGACTCATCTCTGGGTAAATGGAAATCATATCATATATAGTCGATTAAAGGTGATCGGTCACGCCTTGGACGGGAAGTACTCCTTGTCGCCGGGGATGTAGAGCGCCTTGCTGTACTCGTCGATGAACTCCACGTCCACCAGCAGGTCCACGTACACCATCTTCCCCGCCACCTCCGCCGCCTCCCTCCGCTTCTCCACGGACATAAGCGTCGCGTAGGCCCCCGACAGTGAGCCGTTCCCTATGGGGTGGAACTGGCCCTCAGAGAACTCTGGGAAGATGCCCAGCTGGGTGGCGCTGCCCACGTCCGTGTAGTTGCCGAAGGCTCCGGCCAGGTAGATGTGCTTCACGTCCCGTATGCCGATCCTGAGCTTCTTCATGAGCACCGTGATGGCGCCGCACGCGGCCGCCTTGGAGTCGATGACGTAGTCCAGGTCGGCCTGCGTGAGCACGATGTCCTTGCCTATGGATGTCCTCTCCGCGGTGACGACGAGGTACTCCAGGCCCCACTTCCCCTCTCTGACGTTGGCCGCGGACGCAACCAGCTTACCCGAGAAGTCCATGACGCCCGCCCTGTACAGCTCCGCGACCAGGTCGATCAAGCCTGAGCCGCATATGCCTTTGGCCGGTGCGTCGCCTATGATGGACACCTGCGCCTCCTTTGTCTCGGGGTCTATCCAGACGTGGTCGATGCCTCCCACGGCGGCCCTCATGCCGTGCCTGACGCCCTCGCCCTCGAAGGCGGGGCCCGACGCGCAGCTGCAGCTGAACAGCCACTTGTTGTTGCCGAACACGATCTCGCCGTTGGTGCCCAGGTCCACCATGAGGCTCATCTCCTCGGACGTGTGCATTCCGCTGGCTATCACGTCGCCGACGGCGTCGCCA
>CAZAKG010000112.1:0-7727 GCA_964485755.1 uncultured Candidatus Bathyarchaeia archaeon
AGGACGAGGCCCGGTTCGACGATCAATGGATATACGAGACGGACATGGGGTGGCTCAGGGAGGCCGATGCCGTCGTCGCCGAGGTGACGGCCCCCAGCTTTGGGGTGGGCTACGAGATAGCCAAGGCCGAGGAGTGGGGCAAGCCTGTGCTGCTACTCTACAGGCTCAGGGAGGACAGGAAGCCCAGCGCCATGCTCCACGGCAACAGGGGCCTGCCCATGGTGAAGTTCACGGACGAGATGGAGGCCCTGAACGCGGTTGACAGGTTCCTGCAGCAGGTCAAGGGCCAGAGCCCACACACACCCGCCTTATAATAGGCGGCCCACGATACATTGAGGCTGTACGGCTGGTGAGCGACGTGGAGGCGAGGCTGACCGAGGAGCACAGAGGCTTCTTCTCCGTGGACGAGTCTGAGGTCCACGGGGCACCCGGCCGCGTGAACCTCATAGGAGAGCACACTGACTACAACGACGGGTTCGTCCTCCCCACACCCATCGATCGACACGTCTGGGCCGCGGCCTCCCCCAGGGACGGCGTCAAGGTCGCCGTCAGGGCCCCCGACCTGGGCGACCAGATGGAGTTCCGCCTCGACGCCATCACACGAAGCGCCGACCACCCATGGGGCAACTACGTCATGGGCGTGGCCCAGGCCCTACAGGAGGAGGGCCACAGGCTGAGGGGCGCATACATGACCATCAGGGGGGACGTGCCCATAGGGGCGGGGCTGAGCAGCTCCGCGGCTCTCCTCATGGCGAGCCTCCGCGCCTTTCAATCCATAAACGGCGTATCCCTGGAACCCGTGGAGGCGGCTTACCTTGCCAAGAGGGCGGAGAACCAGTTCGTGGGTGTCCAGTGCGGCGTCATGGACCAGTTCGTGGCGGCCCTGGGCGAGCACGGGAAGGCCCTGTTCATCGACTGCAGGACCAACGAGCACAGGCACGTGGAGCTGCCCCGGGACCACAGGGTGGTCATCGTGAACACCATGAAGAGCAGGGACCTGGCGTCTTCGGCCTACAACGAGAGGAGGGGGCAGTGCATGGAGGCTGTCCGGGTGATAGGTGGACGTGAGCCCGGTGTAACCGCACTCAGGGACGTGACGCCCGAATTGTTGGTCAAGCACTGGGGCGAGCTACAACCCGTCATCCAGAGGCGCGCCCGCCACGTGGTCACAGAGAACCAGCGCGTCTTAGAGTCCCTTGAGCTGCTGGAAGGCGGCGACGTGGAGGGTTTCGGTGGTCTCATGTACGACAGTCACGAGAGCCTAAGTCACGACTACGAGGTGAGCTGCAGGGAGCTGGACGTCCTTGTGGACACCACCCAGGACATGAGGGGCGTCGCCGGGGCGCGGATGACGGGCGCAGGGTTCGGAGGCTGCACTGTGAACCTCGTGGAAGGAGATTACGTGGAACGGTTCACCGGGGTTATTACAGAGAAGTATTTCAGGTCTACGGCCAAACGGGCGGAGGTCTACGTGGTCTGAGCTTTCAAAAGCCCAACGTGGGCTACTTCCCACATCCCAGCGCAGACCATAGGGAGTGGCCCGAGGCTCAGCCCCAGTAACGCTCCACATACTCGGTGGCCCTCATGAACTCCACGTCAGGGAACTTCTGGATGTACTCCACTATGCCGCTGAGGCAGAGGAGCCTCGACGGCCGGCCCGTGACCTGGGGGTGGCATGTGAGGCAGAAGAGGCTCCTGTCTCTGTACCTGGCGTCGAACTCTATGGTCCACGTGTCCACAGTGTCCTTCACTGTAGAGCCCCAGTCGTAGTAGAAGGTCCAGTCGTCCAGGTTGTACGCCACAGGTATCTCCAGCAGCCTGGACTCCCTGCCGTCGATGACGTTGTAGAAGCACTCCTCGGAGCCCATGTAGTCGCTGTTCCACATGAAGCCAAGCTCCTCGAGGTTCCTGTGGGTGCGCTCACTTGGCCTCCACCGAGGCGTCCTGTGGCCCACGATCTTTCTGCCGTAGAACTCTTCCAGTATCTCCCGGCTCTTGACGATACTCTCCCGCTCCTCATCGGGCTCCAGGTCGTTGTAGCCGCGGTGCGTGTACCCGTGGCACGCCACCTCGTGGCCCCTCGACACGATCTCCTCCACGGCCTCAGGGTACCGCTCCGCGGTGAGGCCCACCACGCAGAAAGTGGCCTTGATCTCGTTCTCGTCCAGGAGGTCCAGTATCCGGTACACCCCCTTCCTTGGCCCGTAGCCGCCCTGGGTAACCCAGTACGGGACGCCCGGGTGTATCTCCTCGAAGGCCGCCTCCCCGTCCAGGTCGAAGGTGAGTAGAACAGGGAAAGGCTTGTCTGGCATGGAGAAACGTACACCGTCCACGTATTTAATGGGCGACACGTGAGGAGCCGATCGTTTCCCCTGCGTATACGTGGTTAATGATATAGCCTCGGCGGCGTATCTATGCTGGATATCCATGGTTGACCTAGACCTAGTCAGGGAGAGGCTGGGCAGCAGCGTCATCTCGGACGTCCTGGACGGCATGGGGCTCAGAAGCCAGGCCATGGACCTGGACATCCGCCCCCTCAGCGAGGACATGTCCACCGTGGGCACCGCATTCACGATGCTCATGGCCGACCAGTACGACGAGGGCAAGGACACGTTCAAACTCCAGTTCAAAGCCATCGACAGCCTAGGAAGAGACGACGTCATGGTGGTGTGCAGCAACGGCAGCAACCGCGCCGCCCTCTGGGGCGAGCTCCTGTCGACAGCCGCCACCTACAGGGGCGCATCGGGCGCCGTCATAGACGGCCTCTCCCGGGACGTGAAGCTGATCAAAAATATGAGGTTCCCGGTGTTCTGCAGGGGGGTCAGACCCATAAGCAGCAAGGGCCGCCTCGTAGCCGTGGACTACAACTGCCCAGTTGAGGTGGGAGGCGTGACCGTCCACCCCGGAGACCTTGTGGTCGCCGACTTGGACGGAGTCGTCGTGGCGCCCAAGGACATAGCAGAGGAAGTAGTCCGAAAGGCCCTGGACGTGGTGAACAGGGAGACCATGACCCGGGACGAGCTTGGCAGAGGCGCCGGCCTCAGCCAGGTCTACAGGAAGTACGGCACAGTCTAATCCTTTTCTACGGGTACAGTTATAATCGGATACGGCAAAAATAGTAGAGGTGGACGCTTGGCCATCCGCGAATCCCTACTGAAGTGCGTAGCCGAGATAGCCATGAGCATCGACCTAGGCCACCCCACCCGGGTCGCGGTGGACGGCGTGGACGCCGCAGGCAAGACAGTCTTCGCTGAGGAGCTGAAGGCGCGCCTCGTCGAGGAGGGGAGGGACGTCATCAGGGCCTCCGTGGACGGGTTCCACAACCCGCGGAGGGTCAGGCACCAGAGGGGGCGCATGAGCCCCGAGGGCTACTACATAGACAGCTTCAACTACAGGGCTCTGCTGGACTACCTGCTGCTGCCCCTGGGCCCGGGAGGCGGCCTCGTCTACCGCGAGGCCGTCTTCGACTACAGGACGGACAGTAGAATCGATAACCCCCCCAAGAAGGCCCACGTGGACTCCATACTGGTCTTCGACGGCGTCTTCCTCCTGCGACCCGAGCTCGTGAGCCTATGGGACCTCAGAATCTACCTGGACATATCGTACGACGAGATGATGCGAAGGGGCCTGCAGAGGGGGCTGGACAACGGCGAGGAGACGGAGGACCACGAGGAGCTCTACGCCCAGAGGTACATCCCCGGGCAGAAGCTGTACCACCTCCACTCTGCGCCCAAGAGGAGGGCCGACGTCATCATCGACAACAACGACCCGCGGAACCCCAGGATAACCCGCCTGACCCCACGCATCTAATACCCGCCGACCAGGGTATTACCCCGATAATACCTCCATAATACTAAGGCAGGCCCAGTAATAGTAGAACCCTCAGTATTACGCCACCCAGTATTACGGCGCGACAAGTATCCTCCGGGGCAAGGGCTTCACCTCTAATGTTCCTGCTGCTGGACGTGGTGTGGGCCATGCGGGTGGCTCCGCTCCCAGGGCCTACCCCCGTCATCCACACGCACGAAGACCTGGGCAGCCAGGCGACGACCCAGAGCCAAGCTGGTCCCCCCCACCTCCACCTCCACGGGTCCCTGGAAGGGGGCGGCTTTCACCATCTTCAGGTAGGCCCCCGGCGTCAACCCCATGTCTATGAGGCGCTGGCACGCCCTCCTCCCACCCCTCATGAAGGCCACCCGCCCCACCTCCCCCCGCTTCAGGTTGGACAGCTGGGTTATCAGAGGGTACTCATCTCCATGGGCCACTCGGGCGTCCTCACACTCCCCGCAGCTCTGGACGTCCAGGGGGCAGGGAGGTATGGGGTCGTTGTCGGGGCACGTCTCAGGGTTGTTGAGGGCCTTACACAGGGCGGCGGTCGTCTCGTCGCTCAACCCGTGCTCCATCCTGCAGGCTTCGTCGTGGACCCTCTCATGTGGCAATCCCAGGTGGTCCTGCAGGAACCTCTCCAGTAGCCTGTGCTTCCGCACCACCTTCTGTGCGAGGGCCATGCCCTTGCCTGTGAGCGTTGCCCCCCTGTAGGGCTCGTGGTCCACCAATCCATCATCTGAGAGGCGCTGAATCATCTGGGTGACGCTCGGTGGACTCACCTTGAGCTTGTCTGAGAGCTCCTGGTTCTTGGCCAGCTCTCCCTTCTCGTTGAAGCTGTATATCGCTTCTAGGTACTCCTCGACGCTCTCGCTGCTCAAACAGAATCATAATTTAGGTGTGCCTAAATAATATAAATGTTTGTGGCCTAGCCCAGCACGTAGCTGTACCTGGGTACGTCTTCGATGCCGCCTTCTGTTCTGTAGTCGATGGTTTCGTCTATGTCTTCGTCTTCGGTCATGGCTTCTAGGAGCTCGAAGTAGGGGTTCATTATGTATATGCCGTCTTTTCGGTAGGCGGTCCACTCGTTGCTGAGTATGTTGTGGACGCTGGCCCAGCCTTCCGGGTGGAGCTCGTAGTAGAGTTGTCTTATGTCTTTGCGGCCTTCTTCTCGGAGGGTGTCCATGATCATGCGTCTGGCCTGGAACACGTTCATGTGTAGCTGGGGGACGTTGCGGTCCTGGTCCATGGCGTGGGTCTCGACGGCCACCTTGGTGAGCCTTATGACGCTGTTCTTCGGTGGCTGGTAGACGCGGTCCATGAAGACCGACATGTCGCGTAGGCCTCGTCGGCTGCTGACGAACATGGCCTCGTTCTCGCCCAGGGCCAGGTAGCACGGCTGGTGCCAGTTGCATATGTAGACGGTGTCGGGCTCGTCCGCGTTGATGGCGGCGAGGAGGAAGAAGCCATCCAGTTTGGGGGCTATGCTCTGGAATGCTTGGACCATGTTCTTGCCTGCTGCTAGGGCGTCGCTGAGCATGTGGACCGCGACCTCGCTGTCCGTGATGTCGTCCACCTTCTCGCTGTAGCTCTTGAACTTGTGGGTCTTCTCCAGCTCCTTCCACAGCTCGCGGTAGTTGGTGATGCCTCCGTTGTGCATCAGCGCGAGCTTGCCGTCGTCGCTGGTGAAGGGGTGGGCCATCTCGTCGGTGTTGTAATCAGGGTTGTCCCGGGCGTTGTCGCTGTACCTGCTGTGGGCGATGGCGCACGTGCCCTTGACTTTGGCGATGCTGGGCTTCTTCTTCATGACGTGGGCCACTGGGCCCGCCGCCTTGACGACTGTGATCTTGCCTCCGTTGATGGCTGCGATGCCGGTGGCGTGGCCCCCGTACAGGGGCTCCTGGTACTCCAGGGCGTCCAGGAGGAGGGGGGCCACCGGCCTCTTTCCTATGTAGGCTGCTAGCTGGCACATTGTAGGTATGTCTTCAGAATGGCCGGGTATAGCCTTTGCGGGGGATGACAGCTGCGTGGAAGAATGTGATATTTTTTCGGGTTGGATTTGGCTAAATCCTGTTAGGTTGGTTTAATGCGGTGGAGCCTATGTCTTTTCCATGCGTTTTTAGTAAAGTAGTATATACATGATTTACTTTTTCCATATGTGGAATCACCCGATTTTTAGGGCTTAAGCTGAGGCCCATGAATCGTGTGTTTTAGAAATCGTACTTTCTAAAATATCCCCTTTTTAGAAATCACGCTTTCCAAAATATGCGTTTTTGGAGATTACGGTTTCTAAAAGTGCATGTTTATCGGAGGACGGCTTTTTTAAAGGCTCGTTGATCGGATTAAGTGTTAGCCCATAATGATTATATGAATCTGTTTCGTAGGTATAGCTGCAACAGGGCGTAGGAGTCACACCCTTCATGGGTGGCTGACTCCGCGAGGATCGGCGCCGCGCCTTGCTTGCACATTTTATAGCTTATGGAGTGGAGGGGGCATGACCCCTCAACCGGTGATGAGTCAGCACTTTGCTTTCCCAGTCTGAGTTACCACCCCAGCGTAGAGTTGGTTTCATGTACTAATACAAACATGAGTTATCCACATACGGACATCCCATGTTCGGTTTTTACCGAACGTTTCGGTTTTTACCGAACATTTATATCCCCGTGTCATGAACTCATCATGAACAGGCTTGAAAGTCACATCCAAGAAGGCTTTCATGGTCATCAAGCGTATTCTGGCTGACCCGGACTTCTCCCAGAGGGAGGTCGCTAGGGAGACCGGCGTGGGTCTCGGGTACGTTAACGAGGTCGTTAACTATCTTGTGAGCATAGGCGTGGTGTACAGGAAGAACCATTACATTCTGGGCGATCCCATAAGGTTGCTTGAGAAGATTAGCTTCGACAGGCCACTGGCCTCGTTGGAGTTGAACCACTTCCGTATGCCCACGTCAACGGTTGATGAGACTGAGCAGATGATCTCTGAGACTCTTGAGATGGAGAACGTTAGCTACGCCTTTACGGGGTTCAGTGGCTTGAGGAGGTACTTTGAGTATCACATATCATATCCAAAGGTCCACTTCTATGTCCCGGATGGACGTGGAGTTGTTGACTTGGAGCAAGGCGAGGGCCCAGTGGAGGTCGTTGCGCTCAGGGCTGACATGGGCTCGATCCTCGATGAGGCTGAGGTGGTACGGGGGGTTCGGGTCTGTAGTAGGGAACAGGTGATAATCGATCTTTTCTCAAGTGGCATAGGGAGGGATGCTGCGATCAAGTTCCTGGAGACCACACGGCTTGGCTCTGCGTAATGTGTTGGCTAAACACAGTTTCGATGAGCTTCTGAGCCTCTTGGACTGGTTTACTAGGAGGGGCCCCATTCCAACCATCATCGGCGGCTGGGCCGTCTACTTCTATAACAGCTACTTGGGTTCAGTTGACATCGACCTTGTTAGTTACAGCATGGGCGGCATGTTTGACCAACTTCTCTTAGATTTTGAGAGGAGCCAAGGCTACGAGGAGGTGAAGACCGATCCACTGGGATTAGGGAAGAGCTATAGAAAACCGGTCATGGAGGAGGGCAGGGTTGTGGGGGATGTCGAGGTCGATGCATGCACTTTTGAGTCTGATCCTCGCGTGTTTCACGAAGACGATAGCAAGGAGTTGCCTTACGAGCTTTGCGGTAGGAAGAATTTGTTGAAACGAGTCGATCTCGATTATGGTAGAGCAGCGTACATACCGGTTAAGCCGCTCCTATTTCTCTATAAACTCAAGGCTTTCAGAGATCGGGAATATGATCTCAGGACTAGGGGCGCGGTTCTGTCAGCCTCTAGGCGGGGGTGGCTGCGATCAAAATGGGTCAAGGATGGCTCGGATATGATAGCTATCTTGGACCCCGCGCCTGAAACA
>CAZAKG010000113.1:0-7576 GCA_964485755.1 uncultured Candidatus Bathyarchaeia archaeon
CGCAGGGGGTCATAAATACGGCACATCACCCTGGGCACATTGAAGATATACTTCGCTATCTGGCAGGCCATAACATTGCGGTTGTCTCCCTGGGTTAACGCCACAAAGACATCCACTTCCTCAATCCCTGCCCTCTTCAGCGTCTCCTCGCCGCTGATCAAGATGAAGGGCACCGGGTTGGTGCCGTGGCTGGGGTTGGGTGACCCATCCGGGTAGAACATGGTCTCTATGTTACCGTGGTCACCTGTCACGAGCAGCGTGTAGCCGCTGCTCAGCCCGGCGTCCACGACCCTGCCCAGGCACCTGTCCACCACCTCACACGCCTTTATGCCGGCCTCCAGGTTGGCTGAGTGGCCGACGAGGTCCCCGTTGGCGTAGTTCACCAGAATGAAGTCGTAGAAGCCGCGGCTGATCTCCGGCACCAGCCGGTCCGTGATCTCCTGTGCGCTCATCTCGGGCTTCTCCTCGTAGCTGGCCACCTTGGGGCTGGGCACAAGAACCCGATCCTCCCCGGGCTCAGGCTCCTCCACCTGGCTGTTGAAGAAGAAGGTGACGTGTGCGTACTTCTCCGTCTCGGCGATCCTGAGCGGCCTGAGGCCCGCGGAGCTGAGCACCTGGCCCAGGTTGTTCCTTACCGTGTGCTGGGGGAAGACGGCGGGCAGGCCCAGGCTCCTGTCGTAGACGCTCATGCACACGTAGTGGACGTCAGGCCTCCTGCCACGGGTGAACCGTGTGAAATCGTCCTGAGTCAAGGCGTATGTGATCTGCCTGGCCCTGTCGCTGCGAAAGTTCCAGAGGATGAACACATCGCCGTCGCCCACAGTGGCCACCGGCGAGCCGTCGGGCCCCGTGAACATGATGGGCTCCACGTAGTAGTCAGTGAGGTCCGGGTTCCCCACGTAGGTGTGCTCCAGAGCCTCTAAGGGGTCAGTCTCCTTCCTGCCCTCCCCGTGGACGAGGAGCCTGTAGGCCTTCTCCGTCCGGTCCCAGTTGTTGTCCCTGTCCATGGCATAGTAGCGGCCCACCATGGACGCGAAGCGGCCCACGCCCTTCTCATCCATGACGCTACGCGTCTCCTCCAGGAACCCGGCGGCGCTCCTCTCGGGGACATCGCGTCCGTCCAGGAAGCAGTGGACGTAGACGCGGCTGAGGCCGCTTCTCCGGGCCAGCTCCAGCAGCGCGTAGAGGTGGCCCGTGGTGCCGTGGATGCCCTGGTCGCTGAGGAGCCCGGCCAGGTGCAGCTTACCCTCCGTCCTGCGCAGGTGCTCCACGGCGTCCGTGAACGGCTTCTTCTCGTAGAAGCTGCCGTCCCTGATGCTGCGGTTGATCTCCTCCAGTGGCTGCCAGACGACGCGGCCCGCGCCCATGGTGAGGTGGCCGGGCTCGCTGCCGCCCTGGGTGCCCTCGGGTAGGCCCACAGCGTTGCCTGTGCACTTGAGCAGCGTCCACGGGTAGCTACGCATGTAGCGGTCGTCGTTGGGCGTGTCCGCCAGGTACGCCGCGTTGCCCTCACGCTCCTCTGTGTACCCCCAACCGTCTCTGACGACCAAGATCACTTTACGCTGGGCCATGTGGGGAATGGGGCCCGGGGGGCGTATTAAGGTCATCTCCGCAGGTAGCTCCAGAGGAGCGATAGGAGGCTGAGTAGGATGAGCAGCGGACTGGTGGCGAACATGAAGCCATCGCTCCTGTACACGTACACTATGTACCAGGGCAGCCGCTCGACGCTGGGCACCAGCCTGGCCAGGTAGGGGAGGGCGACGAAGAGGACGCCCAGAAGAATCAGAATCCATCCCACTGCCGCGAAGGGCCTGTACTCATCCATGCCTACACATTGATCACTGGACAGTAAATGTTTTAATGCGGCGGAGCTGTTCATGACCGGAAACGGGGGACTGTTTTGAGGGTCGTGATGCTGGGGCCTCCGGGCAGCGGCAAGGGCACTCAGGCCCACATCATATCCGAGCTCTACGGTGTGCCGGTGGTCACGACAGGCGACATGCTTCGGGACGCCGCGGCCAGGGGCACCGGGCACGGATTAACCGCTAAAGGCTACATGGACAGGGGCGAGCTGGTGCCCGACGACATAGTCAACGCCGTGGTGAGGGAGCGCCTGAGCCGACCCGACGTGGAGAAGGGGTTCATCCTCGACGGGTTCCCAAGGAGCAAGGCCCAGGCCGAGGCGCTGGACAAGATTCTTGAGGAGAGGAGGCTGAGGCTCGACCATGTGGTCCACGTGACGCTGGGCGACAAAGAGATCGTGGGCAGGCTCAGCAAGAGGAGGAGCTGCCCACGCTGCGGAGCCGTGTACCACCTGGAGTCTAAGCCGCCGAGGAGGGGCCTAGCCTGCGACGAGTGCGGGGCCCGGCTAGTTCAGAGGGACGACGACAGGCCGGAGGTCATCAGGCACCGCCTTGAGGTTTACAGGGAGAAGACCCGGCCTCTTCTAGACAGGTACTCGAGGATGGGGATCATACGCGAGGTGCCTGGGGACACGCCGCTGGAGGACCTCCCCGGGCTCCTGAAGAGCATCTTAGGCTAAGTCTTGTAGCCTATCTTCCTGAGGAAGTCCTTGCGCCACTTGACGCCTTGCTCATCTTCTACGCCCCTGGGCCTCTGCCCGTCCACAACACCCATTATTCCTCGGCCTTGCTCTGTCTCGGCCACTATGACCTCCAGGGAGTTGGCCGTGGCCGCCACGATGTGGCAGACCTCTGGGACCGCCTTAAGATGGGCTAGGACGTTTATGGGGTAGGCGTCCCTCAGCAGCACGTTGAAGCTGTGGCCGCAGCCAAGGGCCAGGGCGTTCTCCGCGGCGGCCTTCTTCAGCGCCTCGTCGTTGCCGTCCACGCGTACGAGGCACTCGCCGCTGGACTCGCAGAAGGCTAGCCCGAACCTTATGCCTGGTGCGCTGCCCGCGAGGGCCTCGTATACGTCCTCAACGGTCTTTATGAAGTGGCTCTGGCCGAGGATTATGTTGCATCCCTCGGGCACCTTCATCTTAACTGTTACAAGCTCCAAGGTGTCACACGTCTGATCCTTGTGGGCTGCGCTTAAAACTGGTTCGTAAGCCATATGTCTAGGCGCGCAGATGCTTGTTTGATGCCTGAGCGCAAGGAGCCGGACGATATGGCTGAGAGGATCAGCGGCTGGCACTACAGCCTAGGCTGGGGCGACGGCACCCAGAGTGTGGCGCCCTACGTGCCCACACCCATGAACGTGGTGCAGGTGATGTTAAAGCTAGCCAAGGCGGGGCCCTGCGACGTGCTGTACGACTTAGGCTGCGGGGATGGTAGGATCATCCTGGCAGCCGTGGAGGAGTTCAACGTGGACCGGGCGGTGGGCTTCGAGATCAACCAGCAGATGGCTGAGGCCACAAGGATGAAGGTCTACGACAGGGAGCTTCAGGGCAGGGTCACCGTGCTGCAGG
This sequence comes from uncultured Candidatus Bathyarchaeia archaeon, assembly GCA_964485755.1. Taxonomy (GTDB): domain Archaea; phylum Thermoproteota; class Bathyarchaeia; order TCS64; family TCS64; genus RBG-16-57-9. The sequence goes on from CAZAKG010000113.1 coordinate 3,431, forward strand.
GGGACTTCTTCCAGGAGGACCTGTCCGAGGCGACCGTCGTTACGCTCTACCTGACCACAATGGGGAACAGCAGGCTTAGGCCGAAGTTGGAGAGGGAGTTGAGGCCGGGGGCCAGGGTTGTGAGCCACGACTTCCCCATCACGGGTTGGGTTCACAGCCGCGAGGAGGAGAGGGTATACATGATGGGGAGCCACAAGATATTCCTCTACAGGGTTCCCGAGGCTTACACCGCGGCGGAGAAAGCCCCTGATCGGGACAGGTGGAGCCGCGTCAGGCGGCTGCTTGAGCGCCGGGGCTCCGCCTGACCGTGGCCGCGTCTTCCGGGATTAGTAGACGCCTAGGGCTAGGGCGATGATGGCCATCCTCGTGTAGATGCCGTGCTTCATCTGCCTAAAGTACCACGCGTTGGGGAGGTCGTCCACGTCGGTGCTGATCTCGTTGACGCGCGGCAGCGGGTGCATGATGGCCACGTCTTTCTTTCCATGCTTCTTGACCATCCGACGATCCATGATGTAGCTGTCCTTGACCTTGTCGTACTCCTCTTGGTTAGTGAAGCGTTCACGCTGGACGCGGGTCATGTAGACGATGTCCAGCTCCGGCATGGTGGCGGGCAGGTCGCTCACCTCGATCACCTCGATCTTGTCCTTGACCTCGTCGATGACCTCCTGCTTCATCTTCAGCGCGTCCGGGGCCACGCAGTAGACCTTGACGTCGTAGTTTCTGAGGGCCGTCAGGAGGCTGTGGACGGTTCTGCCGTTCTTCAGGTCGCCCACCATGCCTATGGTGAGTCCGTCGATGCCGCCCTTAGCATACCTGATGCAGTGGAGGTCGAGCATGGTCTGGGTTGGGTGCTCCCAGGTTCCGCTGCCGCCGTTGATGTAGGGTACGCTGCTGACCTTGGCGGCCCGCAGCGCAGCGTCGTTGTCGGGGTGCCTCATGGCTATAATGTCCACATAGTTCATCACCGTGCGTATGGTGTCCTCGAAGGATTCACCCTTCTTGGCGCTACTGGTCATGGGGTCAGCGACCGTTGTTACGTTTCCGCCGAGCCTGAACATAGCTGACTCGAAGCTGAGGCGTGTGCGGGTGCTTGGCTCCCAGAACAGGCTTGCGAGGACCTTGCCGTGGGCCATGTCTGTGCCCTGTTTCTCCAGTTCCACCATCTCGTCTGATACGTCGAGTATGTAGTCGAGCTGGGCACGGTTGTAGTCGCGCATGCTTATGAAGTGCTTGCCCTTGAAGTCGGCTTTACTAACCATGGAGATTGTTTGGATTGTTGGGGGTTTATATTGTTTACCTTGTTACAGGTAGGATGTAATTCTGGAAAATTGACATCGGTTCCCGGTGGATGGGTGTTTCAGGCTCTGTGGCATGGCTGGGTATAGCCGTTTACAGGAGATGTTTCCGGGCCTGCTGGGTGATCTGGGGCCTATTTCTCTTGGTTATTATCTCGTTGTGCATGAGGGTTCTCCTGGTGCTCTGGGGGAGGTCTCTGATGGCGGCGTCCTGATCTTTGCTTCGGACGATGGCCATGAGCTCGTGTTTGTAGTAGTGGACCATGTTCTGGAAGGTCTTCTCCTGGAGGGTCATGCCTGTCATGCCGTGGAAGCGTTCGTCGCGTCTCGTGGAGACTACCTGCTTCTCCGCGTGGATCTTGGCCTGGGCGCTGCGCTGGGCGTCGCGGAGGCCGGGGTCTCTCTTGAGGCGCATGGCTTTAAGGTCTTTGAGTAGGTCGCCTCGTTTGAGTCCTAGCTGGGCGGCTATCTCCGTGTAGTTGAGGTTCTGGCTTATTCCTTCTAGGAGGGTCTGGCGGCGTGTCTCATTTTCACTGGATACGTTTATCATGTTTGTTCACTGCGTGGCGCTTGCCGTCCACGCCGTGCGTGGCTTTGGCGAAGAATCCTGCGTATATATAGCTGCGGTGGACGCTTTTAAAGGGATGTATTTGGTCTGGGGCTTACTTGCCGCCTTTTGCGGGGCACTTGGGGTCCCTGGTGTGGTCGGCCATTTGGCAAGCCGCGTATCTTCCGCATCTTCCGTTGCCGTCGATCTGGTGGTTGGCGAAGAGGCCGCACCTGTTGGCGGGGGCTGCGAACACTGTGTAGGGTGTCTGGATTATTCTTGGGTTATTTGTCAATGTGGTTCACTGCCTCTCTGCTGTGGGGGTGGGCTACAAACGTGAGTTGCGTGGTTATGGTTAACTGTGGGCCGGGTTATTGGGATTGTTGACTGATGTGTATTTTTCAGAATCGTGTTTTACATGTTTCATTTATTAGTGGTTTATTGTTCTTTTAGGAGCGTATGCTAGGATTCTTGTTGTAGTAATTGCGTTTTAGGGGTAACTTTATTATAAATATGTTTTTGGAGAAATGTTTGGTTCCATACCTAACTGCAGTTCAGCAACAGTATCTCGCCCACACCTCAAGAACCTCGCCCACCACAGCCCCCACAACCCACCAATCCTACGCAGAGCACACACCGTAAGAACCTCGTCATCAGGTAGGGCCCCAGATAGATAGGTCATCTACTCTTCGAGTCTAACACGTGTGAATGAAAGACGTGCACATAATCAGAGTAATGGCAGTGAGGGCCTCCGATCGGGTAATGCCTACACCGCAGTAATATCGTTAACACTTTTCTCGGCAGCACCTCTTTAACGTATACGTTGAAGCTTCCGTCATCTTGGTACTCCCACTGACCATACCTTACTCGGCTGATCATCCATTCGCTGCTTGCGAAACTGTGGTTCCTTATCCAGGCTCTCCGGTCTTCAATGTACACGTACCCTGCGTACCCGAAGCCTGGGAACCTCGTGAAACCCATTTCCTTTATTTTAGTTTCATCTGCTTATTACGTTAACTTTTTGGAATATTCCAAAATCCTTAAATGGGACCAACTGTGACATCAACCTGAAACAATGAACGGGGCCAACGACCTTAAAAAGGGAAAAAAGGTCAACGATGAACTCTACGCGTTGATCGAGATAGACCCGGGGCTATCGAAATACGAGTTAACCAAGAAAACGGGCTGGTCGATGGGGAAAACGGATGGAGCGATAAACAGGCTGCTGGCGGAGGGTAGAGTATTCATCAAGGAGATCGAGAGGGACGGAAGACAGGCCAAGTTGGTGTACCCAAGCCATCTCAGGCCGTCGAGCATGATCACCGTCCCAGAAACGGAGCTGAGAATAGGGAACCCGACGTGGCTGAGCACCGCCCACTTCTACGCCCTGGACTCGGAGACCATGGGTATAACGGGCGGAGAGTTCGGCCCGTGGGACAGAATCGCGCGTTTCAAGAACGTGGGTCTAATCGAATACAGGGAAGGGCAGGCCATCATAGAGCTGCCTGACGATTTAAAAGGTTTCTATAACCTGGAGAGAAAACACTTCTCGGTGTCGCTGAACGCGAACAACATCCTGGTCACGGTGACAGGAAGAATAGTCACTTCAAAGTAACATACAACAAAATATATTTCGTCCCCTTCATCAAGCAGGCTACCCGTATCAGCAGGGGACTCTGTTCACTCCTCGCTCAACTGGTTCGAACCCCATCAGCCCTTGTGGCATCATGTACATTGTCAGGGCCATCACAGCTAGGGGCACGATCTGCCTGTACTCCCCCATCCATACGCCGAATACCTGCTTACTCCAGACAACTAGGACGACCTCAAGAACCCCCATGATTAGGCCACCCACTGCGGCCCCCCTCATGCTCCTTACGCCGCCCAGAAGGCATGAGGCTAGGACCCCCGTCATGAGAGTGGAGCCCATAGCTTGGGGCCAAATGAACCATATGCTGCCGTACGCCCCAGCCAGCCCCGCCAAGCCTCCGGCCAGGGCCCAGGTCAACCATCTGACCCTGCTCGGGTTGATACCCTGCACCATCGTTAGATCGCCGTCCTCTATAACTGCCCTCAGGGAGGCCCCTAGCGTTGTTCCGTTTAGTAGTTGTTCATGGAGCAGGACAGAGGCGATGGTGATGATCGTGGATACTATGAAGACGCCGGGCACCCACCCCACGGCGAAGTCGTAGGTTGGCAAGCTGAAATACTGAGCATACGCACCGAAACGGGTCATCAACAAGTACGAGTAACACTGCACTACCGTCGTCACCCAGGTTATCCCGGCCTGTGCCAGCGTGAAGG
>CAZAKG010000114.1:0-7542 GCA_964485755.1 uncultured Candidatus Bathyarchaeia archaeon
GCCGCTTTGCTTTCCCGACAGAAGACCGGACGGGGGCAGAGGATCGACGTGGCCCAGACGGACTCCCTGATGGCCGTTTCGGGGCTGAGCCTGATCAGATACCTCTACTCAGGCAGCACAGCCGATGAGCGGGCCCGTCGACCCTCCACCCAGATACATGGGGTCTACGAGGCTAGTGACGGGTACGTGGCTGTCCGCGTGATCGGAGACGAGGCTATTAAATCTGTGGCTGATGCGACCGGCGTAGATGTCGATGAGGTCAACCCTTCCTCCTGCGCCCTGGGAGACTGGTTCAGGCAGAGGAGCAGAGACCAGATAGTGGGTCTCCTCGCCGAGAAGGTTCCATGCGCGCCGGTCGTCACCGACGAGGAGCTGGTTCAGGACCCGAACGTCAAGGAGCGGGAGATGATCATAGAGCGACGGCACCCTCTCGGCTTCAACTACCGAACCATCGCGGCAGGCGTAAAGTTCTCTGAGACGCCCACCCGAGTCGAGCTCCTGCCCCCTGAGCTGGGGGCTGACACCGTCGACGTTCTCCGGCTGATCGGGTACGAAGACGACGAGATCAGGGCCTTAATGGATGAGGGCACGGCGCGTGGACCCGTAGCCTGAGAACGTTTCACGCGACAAGAATTAATGTAGCCAGTCACCCTCTTCCTCATCATGGGTTCAACGATACCCCGACGCCCCGACGTTGAGAGCCTCGTCAGGCGCTCCTCACTGATCTTCCCCGTGAACGTGGAGAGGTTCGCCGAGAAGGCGCACCTGCGGGGAGCGGACTGCGTCATCATGGATCTCGAGGATTCGGTGCCCGAGGGCGAGAAGGGCAAGGCGAGGAGCCTCATCAAGGGCTACATACCTTTAGTCGGCAAGGGAGGCGGAGACGTCGCGGTCCGGATCAACCGCCCCATCAGGCAGGCGACGCTGGACCTGGAGGCCTCCGTGTGGCCAGGGCTGACCTGCGTGTCCATGCCCAAGGTGGAGTCGGCTGAGGAGGTCCGGCTGATAGACCAGATCATAACCGGCCTGGAGAGAAGAAGAGGGATGGGTGCCGGTACCATACAACTGGCGGTAGCCGTCGAGACTGCGCTCGGCGTAGTAAGAGCCTACGAGATCGCGTCAGCCAGCCCGAGGACGGTGACCATGGGCATCGGCGCCGAGGACCTGACGCAGGAGATGGGCGTCCAGACGACCAGGGAGGGCCAGGAGCTCTGGTACGCCCGATCCAAGGTCCTCACGGATGCCTACGCCGCCGGCATCCAGCCGACGGGACTCGTGGGAGTCGAGCCCTTCACACTGCAGGAGCCTGAGAGGGCCTACGAGGCGGCCGTCAACTCCCGCAGGCTGGGCTACAAGGGCGCCCAGTCCATCCACCCGGCGCCCATCCCGCACCTCAACAGAGGCTTCTCCATACCCCCCGAGGAGGCCGAGCAGATGAGGAGGGCCCTGGAGGCCTTCGAGGAGGGGTTGAGGAGGGGGACGGCCTCCGTGAACGTCGACGGCAGGATGATCGACATAGCCTCCGCGGAGAGGTGTAGAAGGGTCCTCAGGAGGGCTGCCGTCATCGCGGCCATGGATGAGAGGAAGAGTGAGGCCATGAGGGACCCCGACTCTGTTGAAGGTAGGCTCAGGGCCGCGATTGACGCGGCCTAGGGACCAATAATCGTGTCGACTCTCACCGCGCACGCCTTGAACTCCGGGATCTTCGCCTCGGGGTCCAAGGCGTTAATGGTCAGCCTGTTGGCGGCCGCCTCGGCGTAGTGGAAGGCTATGAAGACGGTGCCGGGCCTGATCCTGGGCGTCACCCTCGCCTTCAGCTCGATGCTGCCTCTCCTGCTTGACACGCGGACTTTCTCGCCGTCGGCGACCTCAAGTCCCCCCGCGTCGGCGGGGTTGATCTCGACGAGGGCCTCGTTCACCTGGTCCGTGAGGGTGCCGCTGCGCCGGGTCATGGTGCCCGTGTGCCAGTGGAACATGAGGCGCCCCGTGGTGAGCGTCAGCGGGTACTCGTCGTCCGGCTGCTCCGCGGGCGGCCTGTACTCCACCGCGTGGAACCTGCCTCTGCCGCGGCTGAACCGGTCCACGTGCAGCACCCGGGTGCCGGGGTCATCCCGGCTTCTGCAGGGCCACCTGAGGTCCTCGGTCTGGAGCCTGCCGTGGCTCACGCCCCCGTAGATGGGGGCCACGAGGGCCACCTCGTCCATGATCTCCGCCGGGTTCGCGTAGCTCATGGGGTGCCCGAGCCGCCTGGAGAGCTCCTGGATGATCCACCAGTCGGGCCGAGAGTCGCCAAGGGGCTCCACCGCCTTCCTGACCAGCTGCACCCGGCGATCGGTGGCGGTGAAGGTGCCCTCCTTCTCAGCGTAGCTGCACGCCGGCAGGACCACGTCGGCCAGCTCGGCCGTCTCGCTCATGAACTGCTCAGAGACCGCCAGGAACTCCAGCTTCCCAAGCTGCTCCTCCACGTGGCCCACGTCGGCGTCGCTGAGCATGGGGTTCTCCCCCACTATGAAAAGGGCCTTGATCCTGTCCCCGGCTTGGTTGACCATCTCTGTCTGGGTCAGGCCGTCAGCCACGGGGGGCTCCACGCCCCAAGCCTCCCTGAACCTGGCCCTAGCCGCCGCGTCCCTGGGGCTCTGGTAGCCTGGCAGGTAGTCCGGCAGCGCGCCCACGTCGCAGGCGCCCTGAACGTTGTTCTGTCCTCTGAGGGGGTTGACGCCTGTCCCGGGCTTGCCTACGTTGCCTGTGAGCATGGCCAGGTTGGCGCAGCTTTTTACGTTGTCCACGCCGGTGGTGTGCTGGGTTATCCCCATGGCGAAGAAGAGGGCGGCCCTCTCCGCCTGGCCGTAGACGCGTGCAGCGTCCCTGATGGACTCGGCCGGGACCCCCGTTATCTCCTCGGCCGCCTCGGGGGTGTACCCCTCCACGGTTTCGCGCAGCTCCTCGTAGCTCTCGGTGCGCTCCGCTATGAACGCGGGGTCGTGGAGCTCTTCCTTGATTATGACGTTCATGACGGCGTTGAGCAGCGCCACGTCGGTGCCTGGCCTGTGCTGCATGTAGACGTCGGCGTACTCGCACAGGGGTGTCTCCCTGGGGTCGGCCACGATGAGCCTGGCCCCCCTCTTCACCGCCCTGATGATGCGGCGGGCGATGAGTGGGTGCTGCTCGATCGTGTTGCTGCCGACGACGAGTATGGCGTTGGCCTCCTCCACGTCCTCCTGGCTGTTGGTCATGGCGCCGCTGCCGAAGGCGGCCACGAGCCCGGTGACCGTGCTGGCGTGGCACAGCCTGGCGCAGTGGTCCACGTTGTTGGTGCCCAACGCGGCCCGGGCCAGCCTCTGCACCAGGTAGTTCTCCTCGTTGGTGGCCTTGGCCGAGCTGAAGAAGCCCAGGCTGCCTGGGCCGTGCCTCTCCCTGACCTCGCTGAGCCTGGAGGCCACCATGCCCAGGGCCTCGTCCCACGTCGCCTCTCTGAAGCCGCCCCCGTCCCTGATGAGGGGCCTGGTGAGTCGATCAGGGTGGTGGATGAACTGGTGGGCGCTCCAACCCTTGATGCAGAGCTTGCCCTCGCCGGGGCCCGCCCTGCCGGGCGTCACCGAGACCACCTTCCCGTCCCGGACGTGGAGGTTGAGCTGGCACCCGACGCCGCAGTAGATGCAGGTGGTGGTGACCCTCAGGCCAGTGTCCTCCTCAGCTTCTCCTCGAACCCGGGGTCTCTCACCCTGTGCCTGTCGCACCCGGCCTCCTCCAGGCTGTACCCCATGGCGAGCGCCAGGTACTGGAGGTAGAAGAGGGTGGGCAGCCTGAACCCCAGCCTCAGGCTCCGGGCCGCCAGCATCTGGCCGGTGTCCAGCTGAGCCAGGCACTGGGGGCAGATGACGTTCACCGAGTCCGCCCCCGCCCCGTGCATGGCCGTGAGCTTGTCTCCCAGGAGCCTGGAGGCGTCGCCCCTTTCCCCGTAGTTGCTGAGGGTCCATCCGCAGCACTGGGTCTTGTACGCGTAGTCCAGGGGCGTGGCGCCCAGCGCCGCCATCATCTGGTCCAGCTTCACGGGGTCCCGGGGATCATCGAAACCCATGATGTCCGGGGGGCTCAGGATGTGGCAGCCTGTGTGGCTGGCCACCTTCAGGCCGGTGAGGGGCCTCTCCACGGATGCCTTGACCCTGTCCAGGCCCACCCGCTCCACGAGCACCGGGGCGAAGTGGTGGACCTCGACGGTGCCCCTGTATCTGAGCCCGTCCTCCTCCAGTATGGAGTTCACCCTGTCCCTGAGTTCTCCGTCGGCCTTGAGGGTCTCGTTGGCTTGCTTGAGGGTGTAGGCGCACCCGTTGCACAGGGTTATGATGTCGTGGCCCTGCGCCTCGGCGATGGCGATGTTCCTGGCGCTGACCACCAGCGCCGCGAGAGGGTGGTTGACTGTGACGCCTATGGGCTCGGGGCAGCATGTGAAGCCCTCCACCGGCTCCAGGTCCACACCCAGCCTGGGCAGAGTCATCTCGGCCACCTTCTCGATGTGGGGGAACCTGATGGGGATGAAGCACCCGCGGAAGAAGCTGTACCTCACTTCATCAGCCCCCCGAGCCCGGTGGCCTCGGCTATCCTCTTCAGCTCCCCGGTGGGCTGCACCGGCTTCAGGCCAAGGTCCTCTCTGTGCCGCTCCGTGCTCGCCGTGACCGGGAACGCGTATCCCGTGTTCACCACCTGCTCGATCTCTGTTGTAGCCACGTCCGGCGCCGCCCCCTCCATCAGCGCCACCTGCTTCATGGTCTCTATGAAGCGGATGGGGCTGACCTCGTACGGGCACAGCTCCTCGCACTTGTGGCAGCTGACGCACAGCCATATGCTTGGGTTGGACGAGGGCCTCTCGGCGCCCAGGCAGTCGTACACGTAGGTGTGCCGGGGGGTGAACCTGGAGCCGTACTGGGCGGGGCACCCGTACTCCGGGACGGCGCAGCAGACGCCGCACATGAAGCAGACCTCGGCGGCCTCCACCATGCCCTTCAGGCTCTGGCGGACGTAGGGTACGTTGATGACCATGCCTGTGAAATGAGTGAGAACGGCTTGTTAAAATGGTTCGCATGGCCACCCCCTTCTCTGGGAGGCGCCGGGTCTCGCCCATGGGGCTTGTGGGTGCCCAACTGTGCAGAATCTACCCGAGGACTGCGACCAAAAGCCTTTCATAAGGTATAAACCAAGTTCTACTTGAGCCCATGAACCGTAGCCAGGATGCAGACAGCAAGGTCAGTAACTTGATTGCCCGAAGAAAGGCGTCTCCATTCGAAGACTGGGAGAAGCTTCATCCAAACCGGGAGCTGGAGGAGTGGAGAAGAGTCAACGAGCCGATAATCGACGGCGCACTGAAGAGCAAGGAGCGGCTTGAGACGCTGATAGGTGTACTCAGTGGCGACGTCTGCGTGTTCTGTGACGCATGTGACGCTGTCAAGTGCTGGGGGACAATTTACCCGATCTGTGCGCCTATCCTGAGGAAATTCACCGAGACAATAGAATAATAGGTTCAAACGGGTCGCGGGGTCGTGTTATCGCGGCTCAGACGGCTGCTCTGAAAGGTTTGACCAAGGTCATTTTTCAACTATTATGATGGAGACGGGGCAGAGCTCCTCCGCCAGCCGGGCGCAGTCTTCAAGGTCTTCACCGACCACGCCTCTGGAAAGGTCACCGTCCACCCTGTGCTCCTTCCTTATCTGGGATTTTCCGTCCTCTTTACTTGTCTCGAAGATTTCTGGGCAGTTTGTGTGGCAGTTGCAGCACATGATGCAGTTCTCACGAGGCTCGATGGAGACGGATACGCTCATGTAATGTCAAGTAGATTGGCTTTAGTATGGTATATAATCCTAATCTAACGCGGATTATACGCAGATTACGATCAAAGTTACCACATTTCTTGGTCAATGGTATGTAAACCAAGGTTGGGGATACTAGAGTGATAATAGAAAATTATATAATTCATTGGCCTTGTACGCTGAGGTGAGGTTTTTTGAAGCTAACTGAGCGGCGGCGTGACGGGCAGCAGTGGATCCTGGACTGGCTTGTCAAGACGACTGGGCGTGTCCAGAACTTCGCCAACGACGAGCGAACCCTCCCGGCGGAGGTCAAGTCGTACCGCATGATCCCGCGCGTCCTCTTCAAGGAGGCTCTTCACTTCGAGACGATCGCGAAGGCCGCGGAGCAGGCGGGTCACACCGACACGGCCCGGCAGCTCTACAGGCGAGCTAGCGAGGTGTACCATGAGGCCCAGCATAGCATCTTCGAGGACGACAACGAGGAGAAGATCTTCCTCCACGCGAAGCTCATGGAGTGCTACGACAAGGTCGTGGAGTACGTCGAGAACCCGATTGAGCTGGTCGAGGTTCCATGGGAGGGGGCATCGATCCAGGGGCGGCTGCACCTCCTCAAGGATCGTCGGCGTGCACCGGCCGTGCTCTTCCTCCCGGGCATGGATATGACCAAGGAAGCCTTCCCGAACCCGCTGGCGAACCCCTTCCTCCGACGCGGGATGCACGTCCTATCGATCGATGGGCCCGGTCAGGGGATGAGCAACATCCGTAAGATACGAGTCAGCGACGAAAACTACGAGAGGGCGGCGAGTGCGGCGATCGACTACCTCGCAGGCCGCCCTGAGGTTGATCCGGATAACGTCGTGATCGCCGGCATATCGTTCGGCTCTCACTGGGGGGCGCGCACAGCGGCCCGCGATGAGCGCGTCAGGGCGCTCGCAGCCACCTACGCCGTGGTTGGGCCGAAGAGGGCGATCTTCGAGGAGGCTTCGCCTAGGTTCAAGCAGATGTTCATGTATATGGCTGGGATCAGCGACGAGGACGAGTTCGACGCGATGGCGGAGAGGATGACGACGTCCGGCCACGCACGGAAGATCAGGTGCCCCACGCTGCTCTCCATGGGCGAGTACGACCCCCTCTGCCACCTGAGGGACGCCGTCGAGTTCTTCGAGGAGCTATCGTGCCCCAAGGAGCTGTGGATCTTCGAGGACGAGTTCCACCGTATAAGCCAACGCGAAGGGATCGGGGGGCTGGAGATCTACCCGTTCATAGCCGACTGGCTCCGCGACGAACTAGACGGACGGCACCCCACCGACTTGAACAAGACCGTGCTTGTGCCGAAGAAGAGGGGCGCTGGACCCTACGAGGCGCATGTCGGTTCACTCAACCTCCCAGGTCATGCAGGTTCCAAGAAGCCCTAGCTTGGCTTACCTTAAGTAGGTCTTAAACTGCCGGAGCATTTTTTTAAAAAAAAATCTTAAAGTATCCTGTAACATTTTTTTATTAATATTTGACCGGCAATCAAGTTTAAATCTCGCATAAACTTATTAGCGACAACGTAATCGCCAAAAAAACGAAAAAAGAGGCAAACGTCAGCAAACGTCAGAAAACGTAAGAAAATAGGCCTTGGGTGGGAGGGAGCAGATTGGAATACGAAGATTTCGCTTTATCGAAGGTAGCCGAGGTGTACGAGCGCCTCTCCACCAATTCAAATGGCCTAACCAGCACTGAGGCCGCATTTAGATAT
>CAZAKG010000115.1:0-7334 GCA_964485755.1 uncultured Candidatus Bathyarchaeia archaeon
TGATCCTGAGACCTCCATGAACGATCCCTCGACGCCGCCCTCCACTCTGAGGCTGCCCGACTTCTCCATGCGCCTGAATTTGGTGTCACCTTGGATGGTGGCTGAGCCGCTGAACCTTATGGTGTCCGCGGATAGGTCTCCGTCGACCTCCATGGAGCCGCTGGATTCGAGCTCTCTCACCGTGAGGCCCCCCGGGAGATGTGAACTGCCGCTGGTAGAGATAAGTCGGGGTGAAAGCTCGGCCCTTCCCGACACCTTCACTGATCCGTGCCCCTCGATGTGCACCCTGCCGGAGCCCCTTATGCTCGCTTCGGGAAACTCGCTGTAACTCATGTTCATCACGGTTCCGTCGAAGGTAGCGCATATAAAGTGGACTCACAGTATGAAGTCGCCTAAGGTAGTCACAAATTGTTACCAATAAAAAAAGGGGGGGTTAGCGGTGGTGGTACGCCGGCAGACAGAACGCGCACCCGTCGTAGCCGTCCTCCAGGGCCTTCTCCAGGCTGCAGTAGTAGACCCTGTTCCTGTAGCTGATGCGGTGAGCCCACTCGCAGTCCCGCTTATGGACCTCCGTGCTCTCAGGGTTCTTGTTGGCTATGTAGGGGGCGTACGACCCTATGTTGCCTGTCTCTATGTTGGCTGTGACCAGTGCCTCAGACTCGTCGATTACCAGGTTCGTGGCGGTGGCCGTCACCGTTACGGAGGTGTCCGGCAGCGTCTGCTCTATTATGGCGGGACTCAGCACTATCGGTGGCAGGTTGTCCACCACCTGGTCCACGACCCAGTCCACCACGTAGTCAAGCAGGAACTCGGGTATGTCCCAGGGTAGAGGTATAGTCAGGTCCAGGTCGGTGACCTCCACGGTCAGCCTCCTGCTCGAGTCCAGGTACACCATGCCCTCCGCGTTGTCGATGTTCAGGGTGAGCCCGTTGGCTTTCAGGTCGAAGAGGGTGACAGTGCTAGTCTCCTCGCTTACGTCCCAGGCACCCCAGAAGAGCGACGTGGTCTCTGTGATCTGGACGTACACCTTTAACCAGATGTCCGCCGAGACGCTTCCAGAGAGCTCAACCGTATTCCCGGGCTTCATGTCGAAGTCGAACTTGCTGAACTTTAGGGTTGCCCCGTACTCGGCCCAGACCCTGTCGATGTCTATGTCCACGTCAACTAGGCCGAGGGTGAGGACGGCGGCCACCCAGTCCACAAGCTCGTCTATCCAGTCCACGAAGTCGGGCGGGTCGAACTCGTGGCTGCCGGTCTGGGTCACAGACTTGGGGTGAGTGGTCCTGTACCACCAGAAGTCGTAGACCCTGTGCATCGCGGACTCGTTCACCCCGACACCCACGTGGCTTCCGCCGGTGAAGTCAGTTATCTGGTTCACGTCGCCTCCCGTGTAGCCGAGGAGGTTCACAGCGGCCGCCATGACCTGGTTGTTGAGCACCTTCACGTTGCCGAGCCCCACGGTGAGCTTGTTCGCGTCCCCGGGGGGCATGTAGGGGAGCTCCACGCTCAGAAGCACCGGGCTCACCTCTATTGACGTGATGTCCTCGGTGAGGTACTCCTCCATGGCTATGGACATGACCTCGTTGAGCCTGTTGATGACGTTCGTGGGCAGGTGGTACGTGTCGTTCAGCTCGACGTCGTCGATCTCGGCGTCCACCGCGTCCAGCACGAGCTGGCGGGTGTTCTGGTCGAAGACGGGCTTGAACTTGACGGTGAACTCCACCTCTAGTTCGAAGCTTATGTTGCCGAGCACGGTGAACTTGGATTGGCCCCTGATGTTCATCTTCATCTTGTGATCCGAGGTGAAGTCCACGGTGGGCGGGGCGGCCACGCTGACCTCGTACCCTATGTCCATGAACTCCTCCAGGCTCTCAGGCACATTCTCGATGGGGAGGGTGTAGACGCCGGTGAACACTGGGAACTTGCCTATGCAGTGGCCCAGGTTGAGGAACTTGTTGACCATAGACTCGTTAAGCTCGGCGACTACGTCGTAGCCACCCGTCTTCACTTGTCGTCGCCCTCCTTGAGACTCTTCGAGTGCCCTTCGGGCCCCACCTTTACGTGGACCCGTATCGGCTCGCCTCTGAGAACGCGCTTAAGGTACCAGTCGTCGCCTCCCTTCTCCTCCGCGACTCGGCGAACGTCTTCCTTTATCTGGTTCCTCCAGCTCTCACGTAAACTCCGCTTGAACTCGTCGTCAACCTTGACGCCTTGGGCTTCAAGGGTAGCAGCGAAATCCTCCTTGAGCCTCAAGGACAGCTCAGGTTTTTTCTTAATGGAAGCCTTAAGGTCCTTGACAGGCTTGAAGCTGAACCTTTCAAGCCTAGTCTTATCTACTTTTACGCGTTTCATGTTTTCACGTGCACATAGAAATTTGTGCAAAATAAACTTGGGAAACGAAGAATATAAGGCGTCCTTATTTTTCCTCGTACCCAAAAAAATGGTAAGATATTGGCCTTACCTCACGTCGAAGAAGTAGGTTGGAGGGTACTTGGGCAGCTCCCTCGCGAATGATCTGTCAGGCCAGAAGTAGTGGATGACCTGGTGGGTCACCTCCGCAGGCATGGTGAGGCCACCCCACGTCCTGTGGTACCTCTCCTGGGTGTCCACCTCGTGGATGAAGCACCAGTTGAACCTCACCTGGCTGGGCCCGTAGAGGCCCATGAACCCCACGTTGTTCTTCTCGCACTCTGAGCGCACGGCCTCGACCCAGCGCGTCAAGGCGTCCCTCGTCCCCGACCAGTCGAAGTAGTTGATCACTATCAGTTTTTCCGCCTCCGATCCGGGGTCGGATAGAAACCCGTGAACGGCTACACAGGCCGCCGATATATGGGTTATTCCTGGGGCCTCTCAGGGTTCCTCAGCATCAGCCACGTGTACGCTAGGCCCACCATCAGAAGCCCAGCCTGGAGCACCCAGGGGAACGCCGGGTTCAATCGGTAGATGAGCCCCCCGGCCAGGTTGCCCAGCGTCCTGGGGAGGAATATGAGGAAGCCGCTCGGTACCCCTATACCCGTGACGCCCAGGGTTATGCCGCTGCCCAGCACAGCCATGGTGCGGCCCCTGATCTTCCGGGGGATGCTGTCGGCCAGGTAGACCTGGGACGCGATCCACATGAAGACTGAGCCCAGCACTATGACCGTGTAGATGACCAGCACGTCCCAGAACCCCTTCGCCTCGGTGAACAGGAACATGCAGGGCGTTGAGAGAACGAACCCCGCCAGGAAACATTTCCTGGCGCCGAACTTGTCAACTATCTCGCCTATGAACAGGCTCAGTATGGCCTTCGCCACGCCGCTCCAAAGAAGTATGACGCCCCACCGGTAGGGCTCAAGCCCTATCTCTATGGACGCGTAAATTATCCAGAAGGGAAGGATCATGCTGCTGAGGAACGACAGCAGCACACTCAGGGCCATATACGTCCTGATGTTACCCCAGATCCACCTGAGGGACTTGCCCATGTCCCTGTAGGCGTCGGCGAAGAGGTGTACGGGGTTCCAGTTCACCTCCTCGATCTCTGTCAGGGTCTCCTTGAGGAACAGCAGCCTCATCACGGCCACAGCCAGCCCGATGACCAGGCTGAGGGCGAACCCTATCCTCATGGCGGGGATGAGCTCAAACCGGGCTATGAACAGGCCGGCTATGTAGGGGGCGATGATCCTTATGAGGTTGGGGAGAGCGAAGTTGAAGGCATACAGCTTACCCCGCTCACCCACGGGGATGCTGTCAGCCATCACGGCGTTCATGGCGGGCACGTAGAACAGGACCAGCTGCTGGTAGATCATGGCGAACGCCGCCCACTCCCAGCCGGGCGCCACCAGGAACACGATGAAGCTGCTCACGTAGAGGAGCGTGCTGTAGGACACCATCCTGACACGGCCGCTCTTGTCAGCGATGTAGCCGCCTATGGGGTAGAGGAGCATGGCCCCGAAGCTGCCCAGCGCGTTGATGAGGCCGATGGTGGGGACGCTGGCCCCCAGGGCAAGCATGTAGCTGCTGATGAAGTTGTCTACGTTGCTGTCGCTCATGCTCCACATTGCCCGGCTGAGGGTCAGGACAAGCACGTTGCGGGGAATCAGTGTCCTCTTGGGTTCGTTCTGCACTAAGCTTGCACCAGTTAAAATAACTTCACAGGGAGACATGCATTAAAGGTTTGCAGGTGGGCCACGGGCCCGGGTCTACACCTGGGCCTTCTCAGGGTCCCTGAGCCACACAACCGTGAATATGAGGGCCAACGTGAGGAGCACAGATTGCAGTATCCAGGGCATGGCGGCGTCGAAGCTGTATATGTAGCCGCTGATGAGGCTTCCCAGGGTCATCGGTATGAACACGAGGAACCCGGAGCTGTAGCCGCCCCCGGTGACGCCGATGCTCATGCCGCTGCCGAGTCCAGCCATGACGCGGCCCCTCATCTCCCTGGGGATGCTGTCCGCCAGGTACGCGCTGCTGGCTATCCACATGAAGGCGCTGCCCATGACGAGGGCGCCGTAGATCACCATGGCCGCCCAGAAGCTCTGGGCCAGCGTGAACAGGTACATACCCGGGATGGCTATCGCGAAGGTGGCTATGAAGCACTTCCTGGCCCCAAGTCTGTCCACGATGGGGCCTATGATGAAGCTGACGATGGTCTTGGCTACGCCGCCCACGAGCATTATGACCCCGAACTCGTACTCCGTGAGGCCGATGACCTCGTTGGCGAACACCACCCAGAAGTTGAGGACCAGGCTCCCCATGAACGCGATGAGCATGCTCACGACGGCGTAGCCCCTGATGTTCTGGAACGTCCACCTGAGGCTCCCCAGAACGTTCCTGTAGCTCTCCACGAGAATCTTGACCACGTCCCTGCCCATGCCCTCCCCCTGAACGGTCTCCTTCAGGTACCTCATCCTGAGGAAGGCCACGAAGAGGCCCACCGTGAAGCTGATCATGTAGCCGAGCCGCATGGCTGGGAGCAGAGTCATCCTGTCGATGAGGAGGCCGCCTATGTAGGGGGTGAATATTCTGACGGCGTTTGGGATGGCTATGGTTAGGGCGTAAAGCTTGCCCCTGGCGCCTGGCGGGATGCTGTCGGCCATGATGGCGTTGAGCGCCGGCATGTAGAAGAGGACGACGTTCTGGTAGGTGAACGCCAGGGCCACCCACCTCCAGTCCGGGCTGAACGCGAAGATGAGGAAGCTGCTCGCGTAGAGGAGCGTGCTGATGCCCACGAACTTGGCGCGCCCAGCCTTGTCGGCGATGTAGCCGCCGATGGGGTAGAGGAGGCAGGCGGCCAGGCTGCCCATGGCGCTCACCCAACCGATGGTGGGCTTGTCCCCGCCCAGCGCCAGAATGTACAGGCTCAGGTAGGGAAACACCAGGGCGTCGCCCATGCTCCACAGGATGCGGCTAACGGTCAGGACTAGGACGTTGCCCTTCATGAGGCTCCTGAGAGACATGCCCTGTGGGGCTACCGTCGACATAATAACCGCACCGAATTGGCGATAGGGTAATGCGCAGCGATTTAAACGTTCTCACAGGCGATCCCTGCTTGTCCATGCGGGAAACCGTTAAACAGGGAGCCCGCCGGCATAGGGCTTAGTGATACCATGGTAAAGATGAGCCAGCCCCACCCCTACATCCCCAACTCGGTGCCCGAGGTCAAGCGTGAGATGCTGAGGCTGGTGGGCGCGGAGTCCGCGGACGAGCTGTACAGGGAGATGATCCCTGAGAGGCTCCTCATGAGGAGACCCATGAGACTGCCTGAGGCGCTGCCGGACGAGATGGGGCTCAGGCGGCACGTGGAGTCTAAGCTGTCCAGGGACGTGACGGCCGCCGAGTGCACCAGCTTCCTCGGAGGGGGCTGCTGGCAGCACTACGTCCCAGAGGTCTGCGAGACCATAGCTGGCCGAAGCGAGTTCCTGACGGCCTACGCTGGGGGTAGCCACAGCGACCTTGGTAGGTTCCAGGCCAACTTCGAGTTCCAGAGCCTCATCTGTGAGCTGCTGGGCATGGAGGTGAGCGGTATCCCCACATACGACTGGGGGGCAGCCGCGGGGAACAGCGTCAGGATGGCGTCCAGGCTCACGGGCCGCCGCTGGATATTGGTTCCAGGGAACGTGAGCCCGGCGCGGCTCAGCGTCATTGGTAACTTCTGCGGCTCAGCCCACCAGGGCGGAGGCTTAGAGATCAAACCCGTAAAGATGAACCCAGGCACCGGCACCGTTGACCTTGGCGACTTGGAGTCCAAGCTGGGCGAGGACGTAGCCTGCGTCTACTTCGAGAACCCCAACTACCTGGGCGTGATAGAGGCGGGTGGAGCCGAGATCAGCGCCCTGGCCCACGGCGTGGGCGCGGAGAGCGTCTGCGGCGTCGACCCGATAAGCCTGGGCGTTCTGGCTCCCCCGAGCGACTACGGCGTGGACATAGCCTGCGGAGAGGCGCAGCCCCTGGGGGTTCACATGTACGCCGGGGGGGGCTCATGCGGGTTCATCGCTAGCCGCGACGAGGAGCGGTACGTGGCCGAGTACCCGCTCAGGCTCGTCAGCGTCGCCCCCACGGTTGCCCCCGGGGAGTACGGGTTCGGGCAGGCCCTCTACGAGCGCACCAGCTACATGGCCAGGGAGAACGCCAAGGACTGGGTGGGCACCACCACGGCGCTCTGGGGTATCGTGGCCGCGGTCTACATGAGCCTCCTCGGCCCCCAGGGCATGAAGGAGGTAGGTGAGACCATCCTCCAGAAGAGCCACTACGCCGCATCGCTGCTGGACGAGCTCGGGGGCGTTGAGGTGCCCCTCAAGGGATTCTTCAAGGAGTTCCCCGTCAGGTTCACGGGCAGGAAGGTGAAGGAGGTCAACAGGAGGCTGCTCAAACGAGGGATAATGGGCGGCAAAGACCTGACGCGGGAGTTCCCGGACCTAGGCCAGTCCGCACTCTACTGCGTCACGGAGGTCCACACAGTTGAGCAGATAGAGGCCCTCGCGTCCGCGCTGAGGGAGGTGACGGGATGAAGACCCGGGAGTACAATGCGGCCAAGTGGAGCGAGCCGGTGATCCATGAGCTCACGAGCCCGGGCGAGAGGGGCTTCATACCCCCTAGGGCAGAGAAGAGGATCAGGGACAAGGTCGGCGAGGCGTCCAGCCTGGTGCCTGAACCCATGAAAAGGAAGACAGAGCCGGGTCTCCCGGAGCTCAGCCAGGCCCAGGTGCTGCGCCACTACCTGCGGCTCAGCCAGATGACCCTGGGCATGGAGCTAGGAATAGACGTGGGCGTGGGCACCTGCACCATGAAGTACAGCCCCAAGGTGAACGAGGGCCTGGCCCAGATGATCGCGGAGGTTCACCCGGATCAGCCCGAGG
>CAZAKG010000116.1:0-7228 GCA_964485755.1 uncultured Candidatus Bathyarchaeia archaeon
GATACTGGTCTACGACGATGGCAAGGGCGTGAGCGCCCTGGACGTCAAGATGACCCTCAGCGACTAGGCTTCTTCACGTACCCCACCGCCTCTTCAACGGTCAGCTCAGTACCGTATTTGCGCTGGAAGTAGTAGGCCACGTTGCCCACGTCCCGGAAGAGTCTCTCCTCTGAGTTGGGGTGATCCGAGGCCGTGTACTGGGGCCAATCTATGATCCACACCCTGCCCTCGGCGTTGACCATGACGTTGTACTCGCTGAGGTCCGTGTGGATGACCCCGGCCGCGTACGCCTTCCTTACATTGTCCAGTATGTCTGTCAGCAGCTCCATGGGCTCATCCAGCTCCACGACGTCCGAGAGCTGGACGGCGTCCAGGTACTCCATGACGATGGCGTGCCTGTTCTGGTCAAAGGGTTCAGGGACAGCCACACCCGCCTCATGCATGAGCTTTAAAGCCCTGTACTCGTTCTCGGCCGCCAGCCTAGACTGATAAAGCCAGGAGATGTGGTGGCGGTCCGCTATGTAGTCTCTCTTTCGCCGGGTGTCTCTGAAGCTGGTCCTGCCCAGCCTGTGGAACTTTACTGCCACCTTTCTGCTCTCCGGCGCGGCACCCTCGTAGACATCGGCCTCCTTTCCTATGCCCACGGAGGGCCCCAGCGCCTCCAGTGATCCTGCTTTGACGAGGGCGTTCAGGGCGAGGCAGTCGTAGGCTGTGTAGTTCATTATGTAGCCAAGGTAGGGCGTCCTCTGCCTGTAGAGCAGATCAAGCCTGTTCAGGTTCCTCAGCCTGTGCTCCAGCTCGCCCTCGTTGAGGCCGCTGTACCGGGCCACAGCGTCGAAGGGGACGTACTCGTGCTGGATCATTCCCAGCTCTATTCCCTGGAGCACCCTTAGGTCGTAGCTCTCCAACTGGGTTAGAGTTTGAGCTGCTTTCTCGGCCGAAGACACAGGAATAGAATTGTTCTGAGAGTATTTATGTTCCAGTCTTAGAGCTTTAACCTGCTCTTTACCGCTATAGCTACAGGAATTCCAATGATTGAACCTATAGCTTGAGGAATATTGATTATTATTTCAGCATTTGCTGCAGGTATTCCAAGACCCATAATGAAGGCTTCTGCGATCCAATATCCCGCTACAATGATTACCCCTCCAACTAGCCATGCGATCACCATTTTCATTTTAGATGTTGTTTCGGAGTTGCCTGCTATTTTTCCTACTACAAAGCCTTCCAATCCCTTTATAACTAGCGTGTATGGTGCGAATGCTCCGTATCCAAGTAAAACATCTGCTAAGGCAGAGCCTATACCTCCAGCCAATGCGCCCACAATTGGTCCAAAGATAAGGGCTGTTGTCACTACAACTGCATCGCCTAGATTAAAATATCCCGCCGTTGGTACGAATGGGATGAAAAACATAGTGACCACTGTTGTTAATGCACCCATAATTGCTACTGCCGCAAGGTCTCTAGTGGACATTTTGATATTACTGCTCATATCTTTTCTAGCCTCAAGACATTATAGATATAACTATAATATAAAATATTCTAGATGAAACTATAGTATCTGTACGTTAGAGGAGTACTTGGAGCTCATCCAGAGCCTGAACGACTCTGCGGCCCTTCTCCGTCACCTCCAGGAGCTTCCGTTTACCCTCCGAGCTGGACGATATCAGGCCCCTGTTCTCCAGGTCAGTCAGGTGCTGGTAGACCGCGCCCAGGGTCATCTCGCTGCCCAGGCTCTTCCAGATGGCGTACCCGTGCGTAGGTTGCTGGCTGATTATCTTAAGAATCCTCTCCTTTGTCGCGAGCCTTGATCCAAGCCGCGGAGCCTTCTTGTGCTTCGTCAGGTTGCTGAGGATGTCGTCCGTCTTGAGGCCGCTGCTGGTAACCAGGCATACAACGGTGTCTCCACGCGGTATCACGCCCCTGACGGCTTCGAGTTTGAGGCATGCGACGGGAGCACTTGACGCGGGCTCAGCGAAGATGCCCTCGTACTTCGCTATGTCCTTGCCTGCGGCTACCATGTCGTCGTCTGAGACCGAGACCGCGAGCCCACCCGACTCCTTTAAGGCTCTGAGTGCCAGCTCACCGTACATCGGCTCAGAGACATTGATGGCGGAGGCCACGGTTTCGCCTTTAACGTGCTCGGGCTCCTCCAAGCCTTTATCGTAGGCCATGGTTATTGGTGAGCACCCGATAGCTTGGACCCCGATGATCCTGGGCTTATCATGGATGAGGCCCAGTTCCTCCATCTCTGTGAAGCCCTTCCATATACTGTGGAGGGTGGCTCCGCTGCCCATGGCCACTATGACCCAGTCCGGGACCCCGCGCTGCTCCACAAGCTCGTAGCTGATGGTCTTGAGGCCCTCTACGCTGAGGGGATTAAGCTCTGTGGTAGCCTGGTACCAGCCCATGTCCTCCTCAAGCCTCTGAGCCCTGGCGATGGCCTCCTCTATGCTGTCCCCGGCCTCCACGATCTTGGCGTCGTACATCATCATCTGGGCCAGTTTGCCCAGGTCCACCGCCTTGGGGACTATGAGGTTGCACTGGATGTCAACCCTGGCCGCGTAGGCTGACACGGAGGCGCCGTGGTTGCCGTTAGTGGCACAAATCAGGCTATCATAGCCTCTGCTCACGGCGTCCGACACGATGAGGGCGGCCGACCTGTCCTTGAAGCTACTGGTCGGGTTTCTCGTCTCGTCCTTCAGGTACAGGTTCTCCACCCCGAGGGACTCGGCCAGTCTCTGAGCCTTCTGGAGGGGCGTCCCTCCCTCCCCCAGGCTGACGGTTCTAGTGACCTTGGGGAGCACGGGCCGGTACCTCCAGAACGTCAGAGGCCCCGAGAAACTTACCTGCCCTGGCTCAAACCTGTACTCCAGGATGCCTCCGCAACGCTCACAGCTGTGCCTGGGGTTCTCAGGCGGGTACGATTTGCCGCATCGTAGGCACATGAGGCTCTGGCGGAGGCTCATCGTATAGACTATCGTTTAACCGGTATTATGCTTATGCCAATTCTTTTATGGGCTCCCATGCACCTGTTCACGTAACGATCCATGAAGCTCTCTGAACTTCGGCCCGGGATGGAGAACCTGACCCTAGAAGTGGAGCTGACCAGTGTCGAGGAGCCCCGGGAGGTGGAGACCTATACGGGGACAAAACACACCCTTGTGGAGGGGACCGTGAAGGATGGGTCAGGCTCCGTGAGCCTCACCGTGTGGAACGAGAAGATCAGTGAACTGGGAGGCGTCAAGCCCGGTGAAAGGCTCAGGCTGGTGGACGTATTCGTCACGAGCTACAAGAGAAAGCTCTCAGTCAACGTGGGCAGGGACTCAAGCGTGGAGAAACGGTGACGACTATGAACGCAGGGGTCTTGGACGCGTTGGCAGCAGAGTCCAGGAGGCGGCAGAACATGAACGGCTGCCACGGCTACGAGCACACTGAGCGAGTCATCGATCTTTGCAGGAGGCTCGGTGAAAGCATGGGCGCTAACATGGAGATCCTCATGCCAGCCGCCATACTCCACGACATCGCCCGGGAGGAGTCCGACCACGCCGAGAGGGGGGCCGTGGAGGCGGCCAAGATGCTTGAGGAAGCCGGGTACAGCCGCGAGAAGATACCCTTAATCTATGACGCCATAAGGGTTCACAGCTTCAGCTGCGGCAAGAAGGCGTCCACCCTGGAGGCGATGATTCTCAGCGACGCTGACAAGCTGGACGCCATAGGGGCCATGGGCGTCTACAGGGCAGCTATGTACAGCGGTGAGCTCAAGCGGCCCCAAGAGGATTTCGTGGCCCACTTCCACGAGAAGCTCCTCACCCTCAAGGACCTACTCTACACTGAGGAGGCCAGGAGGCTGGCTGAGGGGCGCCACAGGTACATGCAGGCGTACCTCGAGGAGTTCGTGAGGGAGCTGAAGGCCGAGGCCTAGGAGCCCCAGCGCTTGAAGAGCTCGTTGGGGACGTTCAGCTGGTCCAGTATCTTGCCCACGATGAAGTCAGCCACGTCGTCAACGGTCTCGGGTCTGTGGTAGAAGCCGGGCATAGCGGGTAGGACAACAGCCCCCAGCCTGCTCAGCTTGGCCATGTTCTCCAGGTGGACGGCGTGCAAGGGCGTCTCGCGGGGGACAAGGATGAGGGGCCTTCGCTCCTTAAGGTGGACGTCGGCTGCCCTGGTGACCAGGTTAAAGACGTACCCGTTGGCAAGCGCCCCCATCGTCTTCATCGAGGCCGGGACGACGACCATGGCGTCCACCTTGAAGCTTCCGCTGGCTATGGGCGCCTCCAACTCATCCGGGCCATAGGTGTAGTCAGCTAGCTCAGTGAGCTTCAATGCGCCGCCTATCTCGTGGCTGGCCACCTTCTCGGCGGCCTCTGTGACGATAAGGTGGGTCTCGATGCCATGGTCACGGCACGCCTTGAGCAGCCTGACCGCGTATATGGTTCCGCTTGCGCCCGTGACGGCGACGATGATCCTCAAACCCAGGTGCACCTAGCTGAATAAGGAAGCGATGCGTTATAAACTGATTTGGGGAGCCTACTCTCCCGGCGGCGGCGACGTGGGCTCTATGCAGATGTAGAGGACGTTGTTCCCCCTGATGAACACGTCGCCGTAGGACGCTAGGAGGCCGCCGTCGTCGTACTCCTTGGCCCCCTTGAGCATCATGTTCATGTATCCGTCTGCCCTGGTCATCTTTCCCCAGTACTCGCCTCTGCCCTTGAGGGCTACCGCTACGTTGCTCCCAACCGCCTTTATGAGAACGTTCAATGGTTTCTTGCGTGGCTCCAAACTAGTACACCGTTTCTGAAGTAATGAATAGTGCATTAGAGCACCGTATAAAAGCTTTCTGAAACCTGTCCTTTTTTCAGGTCATTTTCTGGTTTCACTCAGCTAATACTATCCAGTCGTTCGCGTTTTCGGTGTCAATTAATCTTACTATTTTTAGACGTGTTTTTTCTATCAGCGCCCTGAGCTCGTCCAGAGTCATGGTCTTCCGGTGGATCGATACGACGTGGTAGGCCCCGGGGGACGAGGCCCTTCGCGAGTCCATGAGCATCTTCTCGGGGTGGGGCAGGTTCTGGAGGACCGTGAAGCTGAACGTCGCGTCGAGGACGCTGTCCCGTATAGGTAAGCTCTCTGAGTCTCCCAGTGCCAGGTGGACGCGCTCCTTGGAGGTTGTGCGGGCTCGGGCCTCCCTGAGCAAGGCTGGAGATAGGTCCAACCCGACGACGTATGTGTCCAGCTCATCTGTCAGCAGCCCTGTGCCACAGCCGTTGTCCAGGGCCACCTTCCAAGACTCAAGCCGGACTAGGCTCAGTGCCTCCCTGTACTTGGCCCTCTGCTCCTCGCCGTACCTGAGATCGTAGAGCCTCCCGCCTAGGTCGTCGTACCTGTCCCTTATCTGGGCCTTACGTGGCGGGTCACCCAAGCCTCCTCTCTCCCACGGTCTAAATACCTGCTGATGTAATATGATAAAAATGTTAATAAACAATGCGGTGGGAGGTAATAGGGAGTTGGAGAACGGATCAAAGCCCGGGTACTCTAGGGTAGAGGCGTGGATCTCACGCCAGGCCGAGGGGACGAGGAAGCCCTACCGATTCATGTTCAAAGATTTCATGGAGTGGATAGGGCAAACAAACACAAAGTTCCGCGACGCGACGCCGGACGAATTGGTGGAACACCAGTTCAACGCGGACAGGAACACCAGGTACGACATACTGGACCAACTGGTTCAGCCGTACCTCCTCACAGTGGAGGGCAGGCTTGGGTACAAGCAGAAGATCTACACGACGATACGCAGCTTCTTCATGCACTCCAGGGCTGAACTGCCCAAGGATCCCGGCATCAACCTAGCAGCGACGAGGGAGAGCGTGAGGGGCAACCTCGAAGCCGCCCAGGTGAGGGACATAGTGCTGAGCTCGAAGCCCGTATATCAGGCCGTGATCCTATCCATGACGCAGGGCGGCATGGGGCTGGCTGAACTGCACTACTGGAGCCGGAACGGATGGGCAAGCCTCAAGGAGCAGCTGAACGAGGACAGGCCCATCATAAAGATTGAGCTACCCGGGCGCTTGAAGTCAAAGAAGAGGAGGCCGTACCACACATACGTCAGCGGCGATGCCGTAGCTGCAATAAAGAATTACCTGCAGTACAGGCCGCCCGGGGCCGGGGAGATATTCGCTAATCAGGTGGGGCAGCCCATCATCAAGAGCAACATCTACATGTACTGGCTCCGTCACCTGCGCCGGATCGGGCTGGTCCCGCCTGCTGAGCCGGGTAAGCTGCACACCCGAACGGGTAGGAACCCGCATGAGCTGAGGGACCTCTTCAGGACGCAGTGGGCCAAGTCGGGGGCCTCGCCAGATGTAGCTGAGTACATGATGGGGCACGACATAGACGCCAACGATTACAACAAGTGCTTTACGGATGAGGAGTACACGCTGCAGGAGTACAGACGGGCCCTGCCATACCTCCAGATCATGACGGGCACCGCACCTTACCGGCTGGTCAGGGAGAGCAAGGTGGAGGAGCTTCAGCAGGAGTTGGAGCGCCTCAAGCAGACCAAGAGCGACGAGGTGGCTGAGCTCAGGGAACTTCTGCTGGGGGTCCTCAACAACCCTGAGGCGCTGAACGAGGCCAGGCGGCGCTTAGCCAGGGAAACTTAGCCAGTTCACCTAGACCTTTTCCTCATAAACTTTACCGGCTTCTGCGGCTCTGGGCCTTCACCTGGGACTGTGTGGGCCGTCGCTGCTCCGTCTTGGACCGCCTCCAGCCACGAGGGGTGCGGATATAGTAGAAGCTCTGCCGGTGGTGCGAACCATCCAAATTCTGTCGCCTGTGTATGTCGCCCACCTTGGGGGCTCTGCCCGTCTGCCTCTTGAAGTCGGCTGTCAGGTGGGTGTAGAGGCCGCGCCTCGATGAGTCTCTGGGGTCCTGGGCCCGGGTTTTGCCGCCCATCCATTTCTTGAAGGTGCCATTCGGGTTCCTGACGCAATGGGCTTTACGTTGAGAGGTCCACCGAGGCATTAGCCCACCTTCCTTGAAGTCATTCGGTAGGCCCGTGGGGTCCACATGGACGCCTCAGCCAAGGCTACGGCGTCGATGTGGTTTTGGGCGTGGAACGTTTTTTCGCGGCCCGGAGCGCCATGATAAAGGACCCCAACGTGGTACAAGCCAGCCGAGCCCTCTTTTGGCGTCCTTCCTTCTTTTAGCTTCGGGTGTTTTGGGGGTCGGG
>CAZAKG010000117.1:0-7186 GCA_964485755.1 uncultured Candidatus Bathyarchaeia archaeon
TGGAGTTTCTTCTCCTGAGGCTCCATATCTCTGTCTCCCGTGGGGTCAGGTAGCCGCCTCTGAACGACATGGCTCATGTCAAGTGTAAACGTTTGACATATTAAACGTTTTCCTTCAACAGAAGCCCCAACTATTCAACGGAACGAAGACCGCTCACCGACTTAAGCCCTCCACATGAAAATAAGCTACGCGTGCATCAAAAAATCTTGACCACTCGTTTAATGTGTTCAAAAACCTAGTGTTATATTCATTTCTGGTTGATACATTACAGGAGGATTGAGTAGGATTGAGGGCGAGAGAGCAAACTATCATTCTGATAATGTCATCAATAATCATAGCATCAGGATTCATGGCACTATCACAGAGAAACCATCTCATTGACCTCGGAAACAAATACGATGAATTGGAGACACAGTATGAATCACTTTTACTGAGCCAGATAGAGGCTCAACAGCGTCTTGAATCAGAGATAGTATATGAGACTCTTAAAATCGCATTAATTGAAGAAAGGATACCCACCTTTTCGTCGCTAATGTATAACACCAGCACCGTGGTATTATCAACAGAGCTAATAGAAGATGTAAATTTGCCTAGACAAATCGGAGGTTATAGATTGCTTCTTTTAAATCCAGAGGAAATCGAGGCAAGAGCTGAGACCGAGGGAGCCTTTCTATATCTTCTTTTCATCAGGTTTGAACCAAACCCAGATAACATATTGATATCTATTCGAACAGCGGGTATCTTCGATACAGGGGGAGGTATAACCATTCAGTTCAAGTTAACTGGAACGATATACCAAACGTGGATCAGCTAACGCGCATGAAATTGTTTCATATAACAAACCCACCCAAAAAACACAAATTCCCACCCAATGGGAACAAACCTCATACACCAAACAAGGTTGGCGCCGGGTGAGGGATTTTAACCCTCATACTGATTCGACGCTGATCAGGTAAGCTCCTCATCCACGTCGCCCATGAACCAACCCTTTTTAAACCCTGGCTTGAGCCCTTCCACATGAAAAGTATTAATCGGACAACTTATGATCAATTTATGTGACGACTAGGGCGTATACTCGATGGTTGAAGTCTTTACGGACGAGGATAGAAGGAACCTAAATGCTCTAGCTGAGGAGATGCCCAAGCTCCGTATGCTCTTGGAGGCGCTCATCGAAACCCTTGACATCCTAGGAGACGAGGAAACCATGAAGAGCATCAGAGCCAGCGAGAAGAACCTCCAGGAAGGCGGGCTGCTCGACTTCAGCGATATTCTGAAGGAGCTGGGCCTCGATGAGCGAGAGATTTGAACTATCATTCACCAAAGAGTTCCTGAGAAAAATAAAGAAGCTTGACAGAAAGGCTCAGATCAGGATTCTAAAAAGCATAAAGACCTTGGAAGAGTCCCCTTACTCTGGGAAACGGTTAACTGGACGCCTTAAGGGGCTGATGTCATTAAGACAGGGCGAATACAGGATCATCTATCAGGTGAGGGGAAACCAGGTTATACTCCGAACCGTTGGCCACCGCAAAGACATCTATAAGGAGTGACACAGCGCCACGACCAATAAACGAAATTTAGCTAAATGCAACCCGAAAAACGTTCACATTCTACCCTGTAGCAGTCACCAACCGCCCTTAATTCACCTTATTACATGATACTTGTAACAAGCCCCGGAACCCCCAAAAAAAAACAGATACCCACCCACTGGGAACAAACCACACATCCCACAATCGCTTTTACCAACCCACCAAGCACAAACCCTAACCAAAAACAGAGTGGCGCCGGGTGAGGGATTTGAACCCTCGTGCGGAAACCGCACTGACTTAGCAGGCCAGCTCCCTACCAGGCTAGGAGAACCCGGCAGCCGAAACAATAGCACCCCGTGAGGGTTTTAAACGTTACCACTTCAGCCGTGGACGCGTCTACCGGCCACGAACGTCATGAGGCACCGCCAATCCCGGAGCCTCTCAGGCTCCACCTCAATGGGGTTCAGGTTCCAGACGGCAAGGTCAGCGTATTTACCCGCCTCCAAGCTGCCTATCCTGTCCTCCATGAAGGTGTGCACCGCGGCGGGCATCGTGTAGAAGCCCAGCGCTGTGTACGGGTCGACGGCCTCCTCGGTGCCCAGCACCCGCCCCTTGATGGTCGTCCTCGCGACGCTGGCGTAGAGGCCGATGTTGGGCAGGGGCGGAGTCACCGTGGCGTCGTGGCTGATGCCCACGGGTATCCCCAGCTCAGTAAGCGTCTTCACAGGCATGCAGTCCCTGCACCTCACGGGGCCCAGGGCCTCCGCGAAGCTGTCGCCCAGGAAGTAGAGGAACGGCGTCTGGGTGTTCACCATGACGCCCAGTTCCTTGATCTGCCTGAGCGCCTTCTCCGTTGGGAAGTAGCAGTGGACGATCTGGTGGCGCGGGTCGGGGCGTGGGCTCTTCCTCTGGGCGTACTCGATGGCGTCCATTGTGATGTCGATGGCCTTGTCCCCGATGGCGTGGACGGCCACCTGGAACCCTCCCATGTGGCCTATGAGGACCATCTCCTTGAGAGTGTTGGTCTCCAGGCTCTGAACCCCGTGGACGCCTGGCCTGTCGGCGTATCCCTCGTAGAACAGGGCCGTCCGGGGCCCCACGCCGCCGTCTACGGCCATCTTCAAACCTGTGATCCTGAGGGTGTCGTCTCCGCCGACGGAGTAGTTCTCCACGGCCCACCGTGTCTGCTCCGGGCTCCTTAGGAAGCCCACCTGGATCAGCGTCCTCACCGTGAGCTCTCCCCTCCTGTGGCTCTCCCTGAACGCCTCGATGTCCGCGGGCATGAGCCCCGGCTCGACCACCATAGTGAAGCCTACGGCGTGGAAGTCGCTGCACGCCTGCCTTATGGCCCTCAGCTTATCATCCATGGACCACGCTATGGCGGCGTCCACAAGCTCCGTTGCCCTGCCCCTGAGCAGACCCGTGGGCTCGCCTTCGCCGTCCCTCTCTATAACGCCGAACTCCGGGTCCGGCGTGCCCCGCGTGACGCCGGCCAGCTCAAGGGCTCGCGTGTTTGCTACCCCCATCTGGAATACGCGTTTAATGTAGACGGGGTTGTCCGGGCTCACGGGGTCCAGGTCCCTGCGCGTGGGGAACCGCCTCTCCTCCAGAAGCGTCTCGTCCCACACGTTCCCTAGGACCCACTGGCCCGGCTCCGCCTTCTTAACCCTCTCCTCCAGGAGGCCCACGATCTCCTCGATGCTTCTGGCCTTGGGGTACCGTATGTCAACGATGAACGCCGAGGATATCCCGTGTTCGAGGAAGTGGTCGTGGGTGTTCACCAGGCCGGGCGTCACGGTCCTGCCCTCCAGGTCGATCACCTCGGTCCTCGGCCCAGTGAGGCGCCGCACCTTGGGCTCGGAGCCGGCCGCCAGTATCAGGCCGTCTTTCACTGCCACGGCATCTGTAATCCTCTTACAGCGGTCCATGGTTATGATCGCGCCGTTCAGGAGAACCAGGTCAGCGTGCTTCATGGTATGAAGAAGGCGGATACTGTAGATGAGGTTAGCGGGTGAGCTCGTAGACGGACTTCTCTGTGCCGATGTACGCCCTCTGGGCGTACCCTATGAAGAGCCCCGTCTCCATGACTCCCTGGACCATGTGCAGCTGCCTGTTCAGTTCCTCCAGGTCATCTATGGGCCCGAAGCTGGCGTCTATCAGCGTGTTCCCGTTGTCGGTGACCACCGGCCCCACCTTCCCCGCCCCCTGCCGGACCACGGCCCCGGCCCCCATCTTCTCCAGTTTCCTGACCACGGGCACGACGGCGAAGGGGTGGACCTCCAGGTACACCGGCTGATCTGTGCCGAGGACGCCTGTGAGCTTGCCCTCGTCCCCAATAAGGATGTACTCCCTGCAGCAGCTGGCCACGATCTTCTCGCGCAGGAGCGCCCCGCCCCCGCCCTTAATGGCGTTGAGCTGCCTGTCAATCTGGTCCGCGCCGTCTATCCCTACGTCCAGCTCCGGGTACTCGTCCAGGGTGGTCAGGGGCAGCGTGGCGCGCACGGACTCCTGCACCGCCTGGTAGCTGGTGGGGACCCCCTTCACGTCCTTCAGGTCCCCGGCCTTGATCCTCTCCCCCAGAATCCTTATGGCCTCGGCCGCCGTCGAGCCGCTTCCCAGGCCCACCACCATGCCACTCTTTACGCGGTCGACGGCCCTGAACGCCGCCCTCACCTTCGCCTCGGATTTCCAGCTCATCAGGACGCCTCTAGCTCCAGCTTGTCCAGCTCCTCAAGCTCCTTGAGGACGTTCTTCTTCAGGCGCTCGAGGCGGTCCTCAACCGCGTCGGCTCTGCTCGGGGCCTCCTCCTCAGCCTCCTCGAGTTCCTCCTCGGCTTCCTCCTCGGCCCCCTCCGGTGCCGGCCGCGGCCTCTGCCTCCTCAGCTTCGGCTTAAGCGTGGGCTTCTCCTCGGCCGCAGGCTCCTCGGGCTTCGGCTGCTCTATGTTGAGCTCCCTTATGATGAGGTCGATCTTGGTCTGGGTGTCCGTGAGTGTCTCCTGGAACTGCTCTATAATGCTGGTCCTGATCTCCTCAAGCTCGTTGAGGCTCACGATGAGCTCGGCCTTCTTGAGCTCCTCTGCGATGCCCTTCAGCTCGGACTCGTAGCCCTTGCTCAGGCGCTCCCGCTCGTCTCTCGTGATCTCGCTATTGTCCTCGGCCTCGAAGAGGCGCTTCAGGACCATGCTGAGTATCTCCTGCTGGAGCGTGAACGTCCGTATCTTGCTGCGGGCCTCATCCACCTGTGTACGCTTCGTGACCACGGGGATGGTAGGCACCTGGACCCTTCTGGACGGGTCCACGCCAACCTTCAGGGGCTCCGCGGCCGATGCGGACTCCTGCTTCTTCTCGGGCTTGGAGGCGCCGCCCGTGGCCCTCATGAACATGATGATGGCGGCGGCGGCCACGACTAGGGCGCCGACGCCCAGTATCAGGTCGGTGGATAACTCGAGAGCCATTACAAATGTAACTCAGCTTAAGGGTATTTAAGCGCTGACCTCGTGAGACAATCCATTTATTTACGCATAATTCCAGTAATGGTCCAGCTCATGGTAGGCTTCAGCGGCGCGCACATTCTTATATAGTGGCTGGGACGAGCTTACGCGTAGGGGAGCTGGGCTCGACCCGGCTGAGAGGACGTACAAACGTCGACCCTTTGAACCTGAACCAGGTAATGCTGGCGTAGGGAGAGGCGGCTTCTCAGCGAACATGAGCCTTGCCCCCGGGCAAGGTGAGATGAATGGAGAACAGACTGAAATCGAGTTCCGGGAGGATAGCTTTTTTTGCTGTAATGGTCGCTTTGACGACCTTGGCGAACCTGATAATGGTTCCAATGCCTCAGCCTCTGGCTGAGTACGACCTGTCGCCCGTGCTGACGTACAGCCTGGGCGTGCTGGTGGACCCCATTACGGCGGCTCTGATAGTGGCAACGGCCATGGCCCTGGGCACAGGGTACAAGGTGGTCACCTTCGGGTTCCCGCCCGTCTTCATACTGGGCGCCATGCTGGTGAGGGGCCTTGAGGCCGGCCTCATCAGCCTCGTCGTGCGCCTGAGGAAGCCGGCCGAGACCAAGACTGTGACCGGCTTGGAGGTGGCTGCGATGGCCGTTGGCGTGGTCTTCGAGACACTGGGCTTCTTCGTCTTGGACTGGTACCTATTCGGGTGGGGGGTGGCGTTGACTGTGCTGCCCACCATCGTGGACGCCGTGTTCATACCCGTGGCCGTGGGCGTGGTAGCCGCTGTGAGGTCGAGGCTCGGAGTTAAAAGACTCCTCTGATTATGGTGATGGGGAAAGGCTTTGGGCGACGCGCTGGGGCTCGGCAAGGTTTCCAGGGACGTGTTCATGAGGAGCGTCCTACCCTTCATACCCGTGGAGGGCGACCCCGAGCTTGACGGCGCGAGCGTCCGGCTGGGCAGCCACACGGTCATAGCCCACAGCCCCAGCATAGGCGTCCCCCTTGAGGCACTGGGCTTCTTCGCGTTCCACTACTCGGCCAGCAACGTGGCGGCCAAGTTCGGGAGGCCCACTCACCTCATCACGGGCATATACCTGCCCCTGCGGACCAGCGAGGCCGATCTGCGCACGATAGCTAGGGGCCTCGGCGAGGAGGCGGGCACGTACGGGGTCAAGGTCACCGCGGGGCAGACGGCCACGTATTACGGCCTCGACATCCCGCTGGTGACGTCCACGTGCCTCGGCGAGGCCATCAGGGCGCCTCAGGCGCCCACGCCCGGCGACAGGGTGCTGATCGTAGGCGAGGTGGGAGGGGAGGCCGTGTGGCTCAAGGGGCTGAGCGGCGGACACGGCTCCGAGGCTTGGAGGGGCTTCACCCCCCTACCGGCCATCCTCCGCCTCCAGGGGGTGCAGGGGGTCAGGCTCATGCACGACGTGTCAGAGGGGGGAGTCAAGGGCAGCCTCTACGAGGCGGCTGACAGCCTGAGGGTGAAGATGGACGTCTCCACCGAGAACCTGGCCTACGCGGAGGGGGCCAGAGGGCTGGGCGAGGACCCGCTGAGGGGCCCAAGCTACGGCGTCCTCATAGTCGTCTCGGACCCCGACGCCGTCCAAGAAGTGACAGACCTGTGCGGCGACATGGGGCTCCCGTGCGTGGACGCGGGGTCCATCAGGGCCGGGTCCGGGCTGTACGTGGACGGCGTCAAAGTCACCGAGCAGAAGCGGATCGGCCTGGACGAGATTTATGGCAGCGTGAGGGGCGGAGACGAGGTGACGTCAAGCCTCGAGGGCAGCCTGAAGCGTCTATCCGGGATACCCGGCCTCGTGGACCTGATACCCCAGGTGGGGCTCAACATGGTCTACTCGAAGCCCGGCCCCGCGGACTCGGGTGACGTGGCTGGCCTCAGCGGCAGAGTCGTGGCAGCAATGGGTGAGGCCCTGGTCTGCGGGGAGGTCAGGTACGGGGCGTCCAGGTTCCTCGCCAGCGTCTTGCTGGAGGCGGCGAAGATAGATCCATCCATAAGGTCGGCTGTTAACATCAGGGGAGGCGGCGACATCAGGGGGCGGCTGGAGGCGCTGGGGCTCAGCGTCGATGAGCTGCCTGGCGGAGAGGCCGCGGAGGGCTGCCCCGTGGCACACCACATCAGGTCCAGGAGCGGGCTGAGGGACGCCTACGTCCACCCGGGGAGCCACGGCGTCGAGCCGACCA
>CAZAKG010000118.1:0-7124 GCA_964485755.1 uncultured Candidatus Bathyarchaeia archaeon
ACCTCACGGCACGAACTGGCGACGGCCATGCACCTCCTCTCAGCTTGTCTGGCAAAGTCTTCAACCTGGCCTTCACTCTGCTGTCGATCCCGGTAAGATTCCCGGCGTTGACTCCAATTAAACCGCAGGCTTCACGCCTGGTGGTGCTCCCCCGCCAATTCCTTTAAGTTTCAGCCTTGCGGCCGTACTCCCCAGGCGGCAGGCTTAACAGCTTCCCTGCGGCACTAGAGCGGCACGTAGCCGCCCTAACACCTAGCCTGCATCGTTTACAGCTGGGACTACCCGGGTATCTAATCCGGTTCGCTACCCCAGCTTTCGTCCCTGACCGTCAGGCGTGTTCTAGTAAGCAGCCTTCGCCACTGGTGGTCCTCCTGGGATCAAAGGATTTCGCCCCTACCCCCAGAATACCGCTCACCTCTCCCACTCTCTAGCCAAGCAGTATTTCCCGCAGCCCAACGCTTGAGACGCTGGATTTAACGGGAAACTTACTCGGCCGGCTACGGACGCTTTAGGCCAAATAATCATCCCCACCACTCGAGGGGCTGGTGTTACCGCGGCGGCTGACACCAGTCTTGCCCCCCTCTTATTCCCAAGGCTATTTAGACCAAGGAAAAGCCGCCTTCTTCAGACGGCACTCGAGGTAACCCCTTCACACTTCAGTGCATTGAGGAGGTTTCGCGCCTGCTGCGCCCCGTAGGGCCTGGACCCTTGTCTCAGTGTCCATCTCTGGGCTACCACTCTCATGGCCCATACCGGTCAAAGGTTTGGTGAGCCATTACCTCACCAACTGCCTGATCGGCCGCAGCCTCATCCTTAGGCGTAACAACAACATGCTGTTGGGACCTTTGGGCGTGATACCATTCCAGGACATCACACCTATCAGGGATTAGCCCCAATTTCTCGGGGTTGTCCCCGTCCTAAGGGTAGGTTAGCAACGTGTTACTGAGCAGTACGCCACTACCAGACATGGTTCTGGTCGTTCGACTAGCATGGCTTAGTCCCACCTCGATAGCAGTGAGGTCCGACGGGATCAATCGGAATGCAGTTGACCGCAAAGTCAAACTAAATAGAATTAAAGCGAGGAAGAATCTTGCTCGACCCTTATCAGACTCGAAGACGTTTCCGCCTTTACTCGAGTCTTCATTCATGTCCCCGCCTCAGGAGGTCGATCAATCATCCGGAGGCCAGCTAGCCTCAGTCCGACCGTAGCCGCCGTCGTATGGCGGGCGCGATTGCTCGCACCTCCCTTTGCTCAGCGTGTAAATAAAAACGTTATGTTTTTCGAGGCGAAAGATTAAAATGGTTTGAGAAGCGGCTCACAACTCAGTTTTAATTGTTTTTTGTTACTTATAGCTGAGACATTATTAATAGACGGTAATGAATTCCGGAGGCGTAGCAGTGAGTGATGGTTGACGTCCAGAGCCGGACGCTTACTCGTTTTCCACTGATTTCGAGGTTTTCTGGGTTTTCAGCCTTTCAAGTTCCTTTAGAAGAAACTCTTCGTACATCTCATCGAACTGCTGTTGTGCTTCGCTGGATTTCTTTCCGATGCGGTCCTTGAAGCTTGATGCCACAACACTGATGCGGTCTACAGCTTCCTCTGCGATGAACTTTCCGGCGGCGTACATGGATACTCCTAAACGATTAACAAGCTGAAACTGTTTATCGATCTGGTCTTGGAGCTTCGAATACTGTTTTAAAGCTGTCTGCCCCTCTTTCGTGATCTGAAATCCCCCTTCATCAGTCTCAGAAATGAGGCCATCTCTGACCAGTCTCCCCAGAAGCGGATAGATCAGACCGGGCGAGGGAGTCCATTCTCCTCCGCTGCGCTTCACTGACTCATCTATTATTTCTTTACCTGTCATGTTTCGTTCAGTTAAGAGAAACAGCACGTAGAAGCGCGTGAACCCTCTGGGAACATTGCTGGTTACTTTTGACATCGGACCACCGTTCGTATCGCAAGCGATAATATCATCCACACCGAATTTAAATATATCGCTAGTGATACAACTTGCGTCGGTGGAGTTCTTCTATCATATCAAAAATATTCAATAAAAGGACAGTAAAATATCGCATAAATAAAAATTCAAATATATAAGTGAAATATAAAATATAGGCGATTTAAATTGTATCAAATGGATTCAAGTCCAGATATAAGTCTGGGGGACGAATTAACAGTATTAGTGCTTAAGGGTAAAGGGGACAGCATTATAAGCAGAATGAAGGACGGCCGCGTCATTTTATTTAACCGCGAAAATGTGCTGTTCAACGAGCTTGAGCCCGGTATGACTGTCAGGGCTAAGGTCAGCTTCATAGCCCAGAACTACATAATAGTTGACCCAGTGGAGCCCCCCGAGAAGGGGGTGGCGGCCATCAAACTTGGGCTTAACATGGTATCAGATACAGAGAACTGGGAAAACGCGGTAATGGCCAACGCTTTACTCTACATCATTGAGCTTCTCGAGAGCGAAGGATAGAGTCGACTATTTTATTTTCACCATTATTTTTATGAAGGACATGAGAAAAACTAGGCCTTCCCTTAGACTGAACTTACTTTCCCCACCAGCTCTCTCGTAGAAGGTGATAGGCAACTCGGTGGATGTGTACCCTGTTTTATATGCCTTGTATAGGCTCTCGAACTGGAAGTCCCACTTATCACAGTGAACGAGAGGCATGATCTGCTCCCAGACTCTTCTTCTATAAACCCTCAGACCACTGGTCCAGTCGTGGATGTCTATTCCGGTGAAAAACCTGATGACCCTGTTCACGTATATGCTTAAGATGTCTCTCAACGGCGTTCTTCCTAGAATTCTACCTCCAGGTACAAGGCGGCTACCTATGATGATGTCGAAACACGAGGCTTCTTTTATCATCGTCGGGATATAGCGGGGATCGTGGCTCAGGTCGCTATCCATGGTAACGATGAGGTTGCCCCGGGATAACACGAATCCGTCTTTATATGCTGTCCCTAAACCCATTTTCTTAGGTCTGTGCAGAACCTTGATGCCCTCAAATAAAGAGGCTAAACGGTCGGCGATGACGCCACTCCCATCTGGACTATTATCGTCAACGATGATGATCTCATGCGGGATGTTACCTAGGGCCTTTTTTATGAGAGCCACGCTTCTTTCCAGCGTTTTACTCTCATTGTAGACGGGTGTGATCACCGTAACCTTGCAGGCCATGATAAATTCCCATGGTAACGCTATGATGCAAAATTGATTTAGCAGTAGAGTTTCGAGCAACCGCAGTTTATAGTTACATGCCAGTAATACGTTGCTCTGCGTGACGCCGATAAAAAGTGGTTCAGTGCACAGAACACTAACCTAATCATTTGATAAT
The DNA here is from genome assembly GCA_964485755.1 of uncultured Candidatus Bathyarchaeia archaeon. Classification (GTDB taxonomy): domain Archaea; phylum Thermoproteota; class Bathyarchaeia; order TCS64; family TCS64; genus RBG-16-57-9. Next base: position 3,343 of record CAZAKG010000118.1, read on the forward strand.
GATTTCGTGGGAACCAGAAATACGAATCGCGATACTTCACATGGGATTATTCTATAACGGTGGCGGAGAGAGGACGGTTCTCAGTCAAGCCATAGAGCTAAAAAAAAGAGGGCATGAAGTAAAGGTCTTCTCACCCACGGTGGAGGCCGAATGTTTCCCTGAGCTAAGAGCAAATGTGAAGATCGACGAGACGGCCAAGATCTTACCCAATGAGATCCCTTTACGGAGTGGTTTAGGTATGATCTACTCGAGCCTTGTCATTCCATATAGGCGACTTAGTTATTTCGATGTAATAGTTGCTCATGGCCAGCCCAGTTGCTGGATAGCCATGAATGTGAAGAAAAGATATCGAACCCCATATGTGGCTTACTTACATCAAATCAATAGATTTTTTTCGCCGCGAAAGGTTGACAGGGAATTTGGTTGGGGGGTAAACAACAGTCTAAAACTACTTGAAGTACTACATCGAGGCAACGTTGTCCTGAAAAGGGCGGATAGTTGTACTATTAGGTTCTCGGACCTTGTTCTGACCAACTCGGAGTGGATCAAGGAAAAAATTAAGCAATACTATAAAGTTGATGCGCAGGTCCTGCATCCTGGGGTCGACACCGAGTGCTTCGTGCCAAAGAAACGGTTAGAAGAATACAAGTATATTCTCAGCACCAATAGGCATTACCCACAAAAAAGGCTTGATTATCTCATCAGATGCATTAAGCTGATCTCAGAGACAGTTCCAGATGTTAAATGTGTGGTGACAGGAATGTACACAAAATACAGTCATGACCTAATCAACTTAGCAGAGTGCCTTAAGGTGACAGATAACATCGTTTTCACGGGGAATCTCCCCTCAGAGACACTCATCCGAACATACCAAAACGCCTACATCTACACATTCACGTCGCCAGAAGAGGACTTTGGCCTGGGCCCCCTTGAAGCGGCCGCGTGTGGAGTCCCCTCGGTTGTATGGGACTACGCAGGCCCAAGAGAGACGGTGGTCGATGGGAAAACGGGGTTCAGGGTAAAACCCTATTGTTTAAAGGAGATGGCTGGACGCCACATCGAGCTATTAGAGAACGAGGCGCTCCGCGACTCAATGGGCCAAAACGCCCTCCAGTTCGTAGAGAATAGATACACTTGGCGTAGGCACGTAGCAGCTCTGGAGAAACATCTAGAGGAACTATGTTAGTTTAGATTTTGTCTATTATACAAGTTGTCCCTAAGGAAGACTCAATGTTGTTGCATTATCGTTTAGTAAACTGGGCAATTTGATATTTCTGGGAAACGCAATGGAATCAACTAGAACAGATCGTAAAGTTACTTCCTTACTGATAATAGGAGTACTCCTCCTATCCGCACTAGTACCGATGGTGGCCGCGGTGACGCCGCCTCCAGTCGGGAACGAGTACATGAATGATGAAGGAGTGCTCCACAGCGACACCTACATACTGTACCCCTACGAGGAGGAAAGCCTGAACATCGGCTTCAGCAAGTACGGTGAACTCATAGACGCCGACGCCGGCGTCGGACTAGAGTACGACGGAGTGGACGTCTTCGCGAACCCCGCTGTGCCCATGTGGAAGTGGAGCAACGGCTGGGTCATGGAGATACACTACACAGATCAGAACAAGCTGAGAAGCGTCTGGGCCTATGCCCTGTTCTCGGACAACAGCGACGTCAACGGGATCGGCGGCGACTGGAAACAGATGCAGCAGTCCAAGGACGGCGGTGCGCCCGGGGACCAGCACGGCGGCAGGAGGACGAGCGGCTGGGCCGAGACGGACGACATCCGACTCATCTACGACGGCCCGAGGAAAGCCATCTACCTGCTCAAGACCACCATATACGACAAGAACCCGGCGCAGACCGGCAAAACCTTAGTGGAGATAACCACGCAGCTGGTCTTCGACAAGGTGAAGAAGTACGTCATGGAGATCAAGGACGTCAAGCGCATGGACGACAACAAGTTCGAGGGACCCTTCCAGATAGAGTTCAGCCAGAGAGGCGAGTGGGACATCGGCACAGAGTCCAACAACGAGGCCTGGGCCGAGTTCTATAACGGCTTCGAGACAAAGTATGACAAACACCCCTTCTACTACCCGTGTGACCAACGCGGCCCCGTCACCTTCGATGTGGCCCAGATGATAGACAAGAACAACGAGCTCGTCGGCTTCGCGGCCTTCTGGCCCAACCTCATAAGCAAATGGGTCACCAACGTCGATAGCCTGGACCACCTGGGCGGAGACGACATACCCGGCAAGCTGGAGACCATGGAGACAGAGGATAAGTATATCAGCGTACCAACGGCCCTGCCACCAATCGTGCTTTGGCCCAACTACCTGATCTATGACCCAATCACAGGCCAGTTGAAGATCGATCTACAGGACGAGCTCGTGGCGTACCCGAGGGGAACCTGCGAGTGGAGCGACGAGCCCTGGGTGTTCAAGAGGAACCCTCAGGGAGAGTACATAAAGCTCGTCCCAGGCATCCACTGGACGTGGAACGACCCCTACGTGGTCATCGGCTCACAGTACTGGGTGCCCGGCGACCAGATCTGCGTCGTCTACAAGAGGGCCATGATGGGACACGAGGAACACGAGATAATCCCATACGATTGTAACGAGCTCTTCGCCACATCTCCCTCCTACGGCATGCTGGCCGAGCCTAAGGTGCCTTACGTGTTCGGCGAGTGGGACTTCGACCTAGACTACGACCACCCCGAGAACAGCACACAGCAGTTCAGGTGCGTCTCAGTCTACGGCCTCACCGACTACAACAACGCACTGGACCCCGACATGCCCGGCTACGAGGGAACCTACAGGATGGACAAGGAGGTCACCTACCAGCTAGACGAGGTCTTCAACCCATGGGACCTCAAAGACGCGGCCAACAAGACCACGTTCAGATGGGCCCAGAAGGGCACCTACAAGGGAACAGACATCACCCTTGAAGCGCACCTCAACGACAAGTACGGCAACGAGAGACCCTGCCTCGAGGAGAACCACACCCTGGCGATGTACCCCAAGTGGGGCTACTACTGCCACGACGACGAGAAGATAATCCTCTACGACTCGGCCGGCACGCTGCCGGCCCTCCTCCTTGAGAGGGACGTAGACTACACAATCACGCCCTTCACCGTGCACTTCCTCAAAGCCTTTACCGGCTACGACTACTACAAGGTGCTCTACAGCACGTACCTGATGGACGCAGAGGAGAGCCCCTGGCAGAACGGGCGCTGGGAGTGGATCGTCGTAGGCGAGCCCAGCCTGGCATCCGACAGCATCGGCACAGGCATGATCGCGGCCACCTGGTGCGACTGGAAGAACAAGGAGACTTGGCTAAGCGGCCTGGACATACAGGCAGAGGTCTTCGGGCCAACCATGCCCTACTTGATGAGGCGCTTCACAGAAGGCCTTGAGGGAAGGCTCGACTTCTACTACGACTACGCGGGCGGCGACACCAGGTCGGCCTTCAAGGACGACTGGTGCACACCCGACGACTGGGCAGGCGAGCTCATCTACCCGTACGCCATCAGCAGCAGCAACATCATCGTGGTGGGCGGACCACTGGTCAACCTGGCAGCCGAGTACTTCAACGACTTCACAGACGCCTTCGTGTTCTCAGAGTACGGCGACGGCTTCTACGCGCCCGGATGCTGGGCCAGGACCACACAGGGACCATACTGGGAAGGAATGGACCCGGTCCTGGTGCCTGACGACGAGCTCTGGTACGACAGCGTCGACGTCGACGACGACGTCGGCTACGCCATAGTCTCCACCTTCAAG
>CAZAKG010000119.1:0-7043 GCA_964485755.1 uncultured Candidatus Bathyarchaeia archaeon
GCCCAGCCTGAGGCACTTGGTCTGCCCCCCGCCAGTGTTGTGGACCATGCCGTGGACGCCTCCGCCCACCCTGCGCAGCACGGCCTTGGCTATGGGCGCGTACAGCCTCGTGGGCGACAGCAGGGACTCGCCGACGGTGGCGCCCAACTCGTCGATGCGATCGTCGAACCTGAACCGCCCACTGTACCTTCCCCCGGCCGGGTGGGACGCCTCAGGGTACCTCTTGACGTACTCCGGGCTCATGAGTGAGGACCTTGCCAACGTGTGGCCGTTACTCATTACTCCGCTGTTCACGCCCTTCTCGTAGCGGACTTCGCCTCCGCTCCTAAGCCCGACTATTACGTCACCTGGAGCCACCTTGCCCCCTGTAACGATTTCACTGAGCCTGGCGCGGCCCACCATGGTCACGCATACGTCCAGGGTCCGTAGGAGGTCCGGTAGGTCGGCGGTCTCACCTCCCGCGAACAACAGGGGCATCCCCTCCTTCCTCAGGGTATCCAGGCACCCGGAGAACCCCTCCGACAGGGCCCCGAGCAGAGGAACCCTCTCTATCTGGAGCGTGTTGAAGGCCACGTAGTCCACGAAGGTCACCGGATCGGCGCCCACGCAGAGGACGTCGTTGATGTTCATGGCCAGGGCGTCCTGGGCCAGCCCCCTGAACCATGACGCGTCGCCTGTCTCCCTGTACATGATATACGCCTGAATGGGTTTGCTGCCCGCCGAGTCGATGTGGGTGACAAGCCCCGTCTCCGGGTCTGAGGGGTCCCTCTGGACCACGCAGAAGGCCTCGGGGTACAGGTTATCAACGATCTCCTTGAACTTCTCTATGCCGGGCTTCTTCACGTTCACTCCGAGCTCAGCGTACCTGGACAAGGGTTTTCCACGCATCAAAGGTTCTTTGAACCTATTTTAGTTGTTCCCATGGCCGAGAAGGGCGGCCACGGCCCGCTGGTCGACGGAGTAGACCCGGGCGCACGGCGTGACGGCGACCAGCTCGAAGACCTGCGGGTAGTTTGACTCCACCGCGGCCCACACGGCGTCGGACCTGTAGTCGTACCTGAGCCAAAGCGTGACGCCGTTGTCGCTGAGCCACTCGAGGTACGCCCTGGGCTCAACTATCCCGTAGTAGTTCGGACTGTAGTGGTTGCCCAGCAGACCCCCAGCGTCCACGGCGCCTGTCTCAACCAGCCTGTAATTGATGGTGGGGTGATCGCAGACGATGACGCCGCCCACGTACTCGCCCGCCACGACGTCAGCCGACGTGAAGGCGTCGACGGTGTGCACCTGGAGCCCCTGGTACGCTGGGACGAAGTATGCGAAGGAGAGCAGCGAGGCGGCCAGCAGCAGGTGCTCGGGGCGCAGGCTGAAGCTCTCGCGGCGCGTCAGCGTGAAGACCATGCTGGATGCGTGAACCAGCAGCGGGTACCCTAGGGCGGCTATCGGGGTGGCCATCCTCAGCATGATGAGGAGGCTCTCGTGGTCCGAGCCCAGGTACGTTATGAATGTGGGCAGCTGAAACACCGTGACGGCCAGGAAGTAGAGCTGAGGCTGGTACCTGAACCACCGCCTCCACGCCATGTAGGGGACCCAGAGCAGTGCCGCCGCTGCCACGATGATTATGAGGAGCCCCGTGGGCTTGGTGGGCCACACTCCCAACTTCCACACGACCCAAGAAACAGCGAGGCTCAGGAAGGATTTCCCTTCGTTGGCAGGGTCGAAGCCTCCGAAGACGTTGAGGAGGCTGACGTAGAGGTGGTAGAAGGGGTTGCCGGTCTGCGTGAAAAGGTGCGCGGAGAAGACCCCGGTGCCCAGGGCCCAGCCCATGACGTATGGCAGGCTCTCCGTGTGTAGCCTCTCCCTTAGGCAGTACCCCGCGAGGATGAGGAGCCCGGCGGCGAGGTACTCCGCCCTGCTCTGCCCAGCTAGGGCTAGGGCGAGGCCGGACCAGAACGGCTGGTCCCTTACGAGGTAGAGCGACGCCAGGACGAGGGTCAGCGCCATGGTGTCCTGCATCGCCAGGACGTCGAAGACGGCGGCCACCGGGAAGAAGGCGGCGAGGAGCCCCGCGTACAAGCCGGTTCTGTCCGAGTAGAACTGTTTACCGATGGAGTAGACGAGAGCCGCGTTGAGCGAGCCGAGAGCGGTGTTCAATACCCTATACGGGACGATAGAGCTTGTGCCAAGCAGCCACATCAGCCCGGCCTCCACCAGGTGGGGCACCATCCCCCAGATGTACTCGCAGCCGTTCAGGTCCCAGAGCCTGCCCTGGTTGAACCCTATCTTTAGGCTGAGGTAGCTTATCTGCCAGTGGTGGTAGCTGTCCCAGTTCCAGTCGACAGGTATCATTAACCAGATCAACGCCCGGACCAGCAGGGCTGCCATGAAGATCGTGGCGGGATTCAGCCAGCTCCGCCTTGCGCCCTCCTCAGCCATGGATGATTTATTTTTCTCTGATTCTAAAAAACTTGTCCTAAAAGAAGGGGCTTTCACGTGCACGTGTTTATTCTAGTGGTTTGGGCAGGCATCTATGCTGCACCGATCAAAATATTTATCTAAAGGAAATGTACCTCAGCGCGCGCTGAGAATCAGAGCATCATCCAACCTTTCTCTTCATGAGGAAAAAGCCGGCAGCCCCTATCACTGCGAGCCCAGCCGCTGAGGCCACCACGATGGTTGTTGTGTCAAGCTGCTTGGTCTTAACCTCATACGTGACGTCTTCAAGGTTCTCGATGTCATCCATGTCCCAGACGACCCTCTGCTCCTCCTCCACTATCGGCTCTTTGGTGCCGGCCGGCACGGTGAAGACTACGTACTGATTGCCGCTTGTTCCTCCCTCAAGCACCATCTTAAACTCCTCAGGCGACCCTCTCCCCGATAGTTCCTCCAGGAGAGCCAGAAGCTCCGCAAAGGATGGGGGCTCCAACTCTAGACCCTCAACGGTGAACGTTGATTCGAACGAGTCCTCCTCGAACGTGGTAGTCGACTCAACGTGCAGATTATTCACGTATAGATCGATCGGTAACGCTTGAGCAATCAAGGTTCTATCCTGTTCCTCTAATTCGTCGCTTTCGAGAAGCTGCTCCAGATACCTGTCCTTTAACTTGTTCAGTTGGCCGTTGAGGTCTCCTGCGATGGTTCCACCCGAGTCGGCTTCAAGGACAAGCGTGTCGCCGCTGAACATGATGTGGTAGTCGTATGACTCTATTGATAACGGGTAAGGCTCTTCAGGCGTCTCCTCCGGGGAAAGTTCCGCCCCCATATTCTCCAGCGCATACTGTAGACCCTTCCGTAGATCGCCTGACAGGCTTAAACGCACCCTGAAAGACGCGTGGTCCAGGGCCTCCTCGAAGTCCTGGAGCTCAAGCCTCTCCAGTATAATGTTCCCGTCTGACGCATTCATGATCTGGGATGAAAGCTGCGTCTCGAGCAGCGGAACCATGGCCGTCATCATGAGCAGTTCTTCCCTCTGATAGTAGCTGTAGTACAGCTTCGTATCAAGTTCAAGATCCATTGTGAATCCGTAGGGTGGCTCCACGATGACGAATCCCAGGGTTCCGTTGACGCCAAGATACCCGGGGTAATCGATATGAGCCGTTACGTTCGTAGAAGTCTCACCGCTGTGGCCTTCCAGGTCCAGGTCGAGGTTCGTCAGGTTCGCGTAACTCGATGGGTTAAACTTGATAATCAACTCGTTTTCTATGGTTGTGAGGTCCTCCTCCTCCGCGGTGACATTAAGGACTAGGCTGAGCTCTTGGGCCGGCCTCTGCTCCAGAGGCGATGAGCTGTCGCTGTGGCTGCCTTTTAGCGCCATGATGATGCTTTCATCGGGATAGACCGTTATCGCGATATAGTTGTCATAGTCCTCAGGGTCTTCGCCCCTTGTATAGATGTGGCTGGGGGTCGACACGAGGACTATGAAGAGTAACCCAATGAGGAGATGCCTCTGCACAAGTTGCATGCCATCAACGTCCACAAATCTGTCGGCATGGAAAGTACTTATTTTATTATGTGTTGCACACGGGACACCCACGAACAGTGAATTGAGGCAGGGAAGATGCGTGGCGCCGGGTCGTCCCCTGGGGCGCCTCTACGCGTAGAAGCGGGGCTTCGGCGCCCACTCCGCGTAATCCTGCTTCCTCAGCAGGGGCTTGTTGGCAGGCCACATCCCCTCGTCTAGGTACGTGTAGCACTCGGTCCTCATCTGCTGAAGCATGTTGTGCAGCTTTGTCGTCCTCCTGTACTCCCGGAGCTCCTCAACGTCGATGGTCGCCCCTATGGTCATGGGGCTGCCCTTCGCCGCCACCGCCAGGGCCCTGCCCAGGTAGTCCACGATCATGCTGTTGCCGTACTTGGCCTCGTTGGCGTTGACGCCGTAGACCATGTTCTCGATGGACCGCATCTTGTTGACGATCGTGTACCAGTCGTAGGGGTCGAAGATGAGGTGCTGAGGATACGGGGGAAACACCGTGGGCTTCAGCAGGACTTCGGCGCCGTTGAAGGCCAGCTGCCGCGCCACCTCTGGGAAGAACTGGTCGTAGCACACGTAGCACGCCAGGTTCCCCAGCTCCGTCTCCGCCACGGGGAACAGGGGCTCCTTGTAGCCTTCCAGGACGTCGTGGGGGCTTGTGGACAGCTCCAGGGGTATCCAGGGGTTTATCTTACGGTACTTGAGGATGATCCTCCCCTTGGGGTTCATTATGAATGCCGTGTTGAAGAAGTAGTCAGGGTACTCCGGGTCCCTCTCGTGGATGGACGCCGAGACGTAGGCGCCGTACTGCCGCGCCTTCTCGGCCAGCTCATCCGTCTCCGGGCCCGGCACGGTGACAGCTGACGCCACCCTGTCCCTCTGGGTCTGGCTGGGGTCGTCCTCGTCGAACTCGTGCCTGAGGATGTTCTCCGGGAGCAGGACCAGCCTCACCGGCGATATCTCGTCCCAGGTCTCAAGGCTCGTGAAGGTCTCCAGCGCCCTCGCCAGGTTGATCCTCCTGCGTTCGTGGACGTCGGGGACCTCCTCAGGGGTGACCCTCATGTACTGGATGATGGCCGCCGTGTAACTGCCGATCACGGGCTGCGGCCTCCAGGAGACGCTCTGCTTATCACCTGACACAATTTGATCACTTGACGAGGTACATAGAAACGGGTGATGGCTTATAACTTGAGCGACGAGCGTATGGCACTATTCAGCCTTTTTGTCCCAAGCTACACGGTTACAGTGCTATCAGGCTTGGCGTTGCTAAAATAGGGTTTAGAGGAGGGACTTTATGTCGGAGTTTATCGCCTACAGCTCCTTACAACTTAGTTGATGGGGATGGATGCATCACGCCTACCCCCAGCATGGGCGCACCCACCCAATAATTGTACCATTACTTGTATTTGGAGTAAAAAGAGGAGTATTTGGCTTTCAGTCACTGTAGCGTATCGATTTCGTGGTACCTATTCTATCCCAGTCTTGGTTATATATGGGGTCAGGTCCTGCACCTTCTGGCGGCGTATCCAGGAAGAAACTATCGGAGTTAATCGTTATAGTCACCGGATAGGTGTCCCATGTGATTCTTTCTCTGGTCCCGTCGAGTTTACACCACAACTTCTCAACGTGAAGAATCCCCCAGAACGTGAGTGTGTCGCCATCCAAAGTTTGACCTTCAACCGTAAATGTGTGCCAGAACAGGTCAATGGTTCCTATGGGAGAATCTTCTGGCCATTCAGCCAAGTTCTTCTCCTGGTAAAAGGCACTGTACTCTATGTTATCTTCGATTACTCTGACGGACCACCAGCCTTTTCTTACCTCCGCAGACCATGCATCAACATAGCTATCAATCGTACCCCGTGCGATATAGTATTGACCTTTTTTTGCCGACACAGGTAGAGCTGAGAGTGTGGAGAGCATCAGAAGACAGCCAAGGATGAGAATCGTTTTCTTGTTCATTTTAACTCTGAAGGATAGAATTACCTCTTAGTATAAAAAATTACGAGAAGTAAATTAAGATAAGATATTACTCGAAATTGATTAGAGGAGGGATTTCAGCTGGGGGTCCGTCTTCTGGAGCTCCCTGCACGCGTCGATGGTCTCGAAGGCGCGCCTGATGTGGGGGATCGTTATTGATCCGCCGACGATGAGGCTTACGTTCAGGGCTTCGTACAGCTCCTCGTTGGAGGCGCCCAGCTGGACCAACCTGACGAGGTGGTAGGTGACGCAGTCGTCGCACTTCAGCACCATGCTGGTGGTGAGCCCCATGAACTCCAGTGTCTTCTCGTCCAGTGCCCCCGCCTCGTAGGCGCGGCTGTCCAGAGCCCAGAACCTTTTCAGGCCCTGGTGGCCGCAGCCGAGGATGCGCTCATTCATCCTTCGCCTGAAATCGTTGAACTCTTTAAGATTCTTCATGGGTGAACCCATGGCGGAACCAGCGTATAAGCTGTGGCTTCCGATAGAGGATTTAGGACATACATACCAATGCTGGAAGATAGATCTCATACACGCCCATGGACGAGGATACAATCACATTCTACTTTTAATCTAGGAACCTATTAAAACTTGGATTTCAAACACATTACTTAAGTCTAAAAATTATGTTTTGAATAGTTGGTTATATTTTATCATTTTTTTCATCTTTAAATATGTAAATGGTCCAAAATATTTTAGGAAATAACAAACACATCACTAATATAAAATCAGTCCAGAATGCAAAATGTCCATAGCCTTCATAAGGTATTAACTTTCCTATATTGATAATTGAAAAAAGATATAAACTGAATTCTGATAAACTAAGTATCCCAAATAATTTTCCCCCAATATTAGTTCGTCCATAATCACTTAATAATAACATAATTTCAAGAATAATTATCAAAAAATATAAACTTAATTCCTTAAAATAGAATGCTATATTCAAATAATATATTATCAATAATATTGAATCTTGGTTTAATTTTATTGGAGTTACTAACAATATAAGTATAATAAAAATTTGAATTATTACAATATATTTTGATATAATGCTGTTTGGATTGCTGCTTTTTGATATTAAATACATCCATCCGAAACCAAC
>CAZAKG010000120.1:0-7029 GCA_964485755.1 uncultured Candidatus Bathyarchaeia archaeon
TAGATTATGCACTAGGTTTTACCGGACCAGAGGAAGTAACCACTTTTGGATTAATGTATGTTGGGAACCTGTTCATACTATTGTCACTTATAGCGCTAGGAATAATTTTATGGCGTACTAAAAATTAATAGCCTATTACTTGGTTTCAAGTACGTGGACCCCCGGCATCTCCGCATACTCCTCATGTTACTGACGGTGGAAAAAGTCGTTCAACACCTCTTCGTTTCGTACGCCTTCTACGTTGATCTGGGCGACCTAAGGTCTCAGGTTGTCCCGGATTACAGGATACTGATGGCAGCCGGCTTCATTGTCTTTATACTCTTCGCTGCCGCCCTCTATGGTCTATATGTGAACTCTGCGTGGGCAACCCGCCTTGTCACAGGTTTGGCTGTATTCGACGTTGTGGGCGAGTTCTACGCTCAGGGCACGCTGATCATTGACATAACCGTGTCGTTCGTGGTAGCCGCCGTCATCCTGCTGACCATTCACCTATTCCGTAGAGCGGCTCAACATCCCCAATAACATCTACTTGTCGTCCCAGTACTGCCTGGTCTTCATGTACTGTATCTTCGCCTTGAGCAGGTCCCTGTAGAACTCCTCGTCGCTGCGGTGCATCTTGCTCAGAACCTGGTAGCTGGTCACAGGGCCCACGCCGTACACCATTAGGGCTTCTACAGCCTTCCTCCCGTAGCTGAGGACCATGTCAGCCGTCTTACGCCCGTGTACAAGCTGGTCCTGGTCGTCGCCGAACAGCTCCTCGCCCTCCTTGAAGCGTCTGAGGAGGCTTAGGAAGTGGTCTGGGCTCTGGTGGCGCTTCATCATGGCGAGGAGGCCGCTTCCGCAGTTGACGCAGTGGGGGTGGTCCTCCATCTCCCTGATCCTGATCCTCTGGTGCCACTCTCCGCAGTTGACGCAGGCCAGGTGGACGCTCCGGGACTCTATGCTCTCCTTCATGTACCCCAGCTGGCCCTTGATGGTGGCGTCGGTCGCCATGAGCTCCTCGGCGTCCGCGTACTTCTCCAGTATGTGGCGTGCCAGGGTGCTGGGCTGAGCCACCAGCCTTGATGACACCTCCACCGAGCCGTCCCTGACTCCGTCTATCACCTCCTTCAGGCCGGGGAGGTCCAGCTTCTCCTGGTACGCCTCCCGGAGCGTCTCCCTGTAGATGGGGGTGTCCTTGAACCTGAAGTACAGGTTCTCGAGCCTGTCTGGGCCCATGATCTTTCCGCGGGGTATGACGCCGAAACGCTCCGCGATGAACTTCATCTTGTAGCCGAAGGGGAACCTGGCCTCCAGGAACTCCATGAGCAGCCTCTCCGCGTCCTCGCCGGTGATACTCATGATTATTTTCTTGATCTCATCCAGGTCGTGGTCCTCCAGCTTGTGGGGGGCCTCCACAAGCACCCTGTAGGGGTCGTTCCACCAGTTGTAGATGAGGTCACGCTGGCTGAGGGCAGCATCCAGGACTGCGCCCAGGGTCCTGTTGAGGTTCTCCCCCCGGGTGCTGTGGATGATCAGGTACCTGTCGAAGGCTTCGAGGATGATGTTGTCGGGGCTTGGCAGAGGCACCCCCGACTTGAGGTGGGCCTCAGACTCGTCGGCTATCTCCCGGAGGCTGCTCTCATCGGCGTCCATGGAGCCCGCGAGTTCGGTGAGGCTCTGAGCCTTTGAGGCGTCGGTCACCTGCCTCCTCAGCCTCCCGCCTTCCTCGGCTATCTCCCGGGTGACGGGTATGAGCTCCCCGTCCCAGCCCGGCAGGGCGCCCAGGGGGTCCGTGCTGGGTAAGGCGTGGAGTACGCCCCGCTCCTCGTCTATCTGGAGGATGCGCCAGACCCGGCCGCGGAGGATCACGTTGAGGCCGACGCGGGCGCGGAGGCTCCAGAACTCGTCGCCCACTGTGCCCACTACCTCATCTGTGACGGCGTTGATGAAGGGGTACCGCCGCTCGTCGTTGATCATCCCAAGGTTCTCGTAGTAGTACCTTCTACCTTTCCCGGTCTTCCCAAGTTTCTCACCCATCTTCACTATCACCCCTATCTTATGCATGAATGTGGTCAGCCCGTCCAGCTCCCCGGCTGTCAGCCCATGGAACGGGTACGCTCTGCTCACCAGCCTAAGCGCTTCACCCTGATCTACGTCGTCCTCGCGGCTCAGGGTGAGCCCCACGAGCTGGTGGGTTAGCACGTCCAGCGGCTTCACATGGATCAGCGTAGGCTCTAGCTGCTTCCGTCGAGCCATCTCGGAGGCCACCAGGCTCTCTAGGGCGTCCTCCCCGTAGGCGGGTATCGTGACGCCTTCGCTGAGCCTGCTGATCCTGTGGCCCGCGCGGCCCACCCGCTGGATGAGGGCCGAGACCTGGCGGGGGCTCTGGTACTGGATGCAGAGGTCCACCTCGCCCACGTCGATGCCCAGCTGGAGGGTGCTGGTGCAGACTATGGCCTTCAGCTCCCCGGCCTTGAACTCGTCCTCCACGCGGTGCCTCTGCTCCCTGCTCAGGCTCCCGTGGTGGACCTCGATGCTCTTCTCCAGCTTCTTGAGCTTGAAGCTCAGGCTCTCGGCCTGCCCTCTCCCCTGCACGAAGATGAGGGTGCTGTTATGGCTCTGGACCAGCTGCCTTATCCTGCTGAGCCTGGACGCGGCCTTGGGGCTTGTGTCCAGTTCGTCGGCCAGGTCGTAGTCGGCCTCCGTGGGCTGGGGGTACTCCACGTTGTACACGTAGCTCTTGTCCACCTCCACCTCTGCGGCCGTCACCGGGTGGACGCCTCCCAGGAATCTGGCCACCTCCCCGGGGTTGCCCACCGTGGCGCTGAGCCCAATCCTCTGGAAGCCTGCGATCTCCTCCAGCCTCTCCATGCCTACGGTGAGCTGTGCCCCCCTCTTGCTTCCAGCCAGATCATGTATCTCGTCCACTATGAGCCACCTCACGGACTCCAGGTGCCGCCTCATGGACTTGGTGGGCAGGATGGCCTGGAGGGTCTCAGGCGTCGTTATGAGCATCTGGGGTGGCCTCCGGCTCTGCTGCCTCCTCTCCCTCTGACTCGTGTCGCTGTGCCTGACCTGCACGGTGATGCCCAGGTGGTCGGCCCAGAACATCATCCGCCTGTGGATGTCCCGGTTCAGCGCCCTTAGGGGCGTGATGTAGATGACGCTGATCCCCTTCACGGGTTCAGCGTTGAGGAACATGTGGAAGACGGGTAGCAGAGCCGCCTCGGTCTTCCCGCTGGCCGTCGGCGCGATCAACAGGACGTTCTCGCCTCTGAGGATCGGCTCCATGACCTTCTCCTGCGGAGGCGTCGGCTCGACTATGCCCAGCGCCTCCAGCCCAGACCTGATGCGCGGGTGCAGGCCGTCGAAGACGCTGGGTCTCATGGGTGTCATAGGGCTGGGCCTGAAAATAAACTCTGCCCACTAGTATCTCCGGGCCGTGAGCACGGCCACGAAGGCGCTCATCTTGGGCGTCGCCTTGGTCTTGGCGTACTCGGCGAGGGACGCGAGGCTCGCCGCGGACGCTGGGAGCACGGATAGTCCCTCCTCCTTCTCAAGCAGGGTGCTGAACGTCACCATGACTTCGTCGCTGATCAGGGAAGCGTAGCCGTTGCTGTCCCAGAGGGCGTCCAGGGCGCGCTGGCCGTCAAGGCTCCTCCAGTTGACGATGGGCTCGTTGTGCTCCGTCTCGACGATCTTCTTGGGGTCCAGGTCCCTGATCTTTCTGCGTCCCTCCTGGAAGCTCGTGACCACCGGGTTCCCGCCATCGGTGCTGGCCGCCACCATCACGGGCACCTTGTCGGTCTCGCCTCTCCGCCTGAGCGTCTTGAAGCCCTGGTGGACCCCTGAGAAGCAGGTGCCGTTGCTCACGGACACGGACACGGCGTCTGGGGCGTACTCAAGCCGGTCCACGATCTCGTAGGCTATGGTCTCGTATGCGCGCAGGCTGACCTCCGAGTTCTCGGGGATGCCGGGGTTGCCGTTGTACCATCCCTGCTCCCCGGCCTCTCTTCCGCTCTGCTCCACAAGCTCCTCGTATGTGCCGGGCGCCCTGTGGATGACCCCGCCCTGTCGCTCCATCTCCGCTATCCTGGGGGTGTGGTAGCTTTCAGGGATGTAGACGTGGGGGGTGATCCCAAAAACCTTGCTCAAGTGGACTATGCTGGCCCCGAAGTTGCCGCAGGACGCCACGGCGATGGTGTTGAAGCCCTTCTCGTGGGCGTTCTTCAGGGTGGCGTAGCTGGCCCTGTCCTTCATCGTCCCCGTGGGATTTCCGCCCTCGAATTTTAGGTAAAGTTTACTAAAATCTAGCAATTTCTCGAGATTTCTGGAACGTGTAATAATGGTTCCCCCTATACCGTACTCTTTAAACTCTTTTGTGAACAAGGTGGCTTCTCTACCCTGAATCGAAATAGTAAAAAATATGTTTCACCATATAACGATTTGGAAACGGAACCTATCCACAGGTAGAAATCGCGTGTCTAGTATCATAATAAACGCGAGGCAGACGGTCACCGGCTTTGAGATATTCTTCCGGGGATCGAGGTACGTAGTGAACTACCCTGACGAGATTTGGCAGGGTTACCCACAGGAAGCGAAGGACATCCTCTTCGAGAACCTGGTATACGCCGAGACCGTCCACCTTCCCCTAACATTCAGGAAGGGCGAGATAAGGTATAACACGTCTCCGCCCTTCTTCCAGACCCAGTTCTTCCAGAACATGGTGATGGACCTCCCCAGCTGCGCAGACGTGGATGGCACGTACACGTCTGAGCTGCTCAAGGAGTTCATGAACCTGAAGATCAAGTTCAAGGACAACGACATCAACTTTCCCACGTACAAGGAGGAGAGCCGTGAGGACAGCTCAATCGTGAGCCTCAGCTTCGGCAAGGACAGCCTCCTCACGTGGGCGGTGTGCAGGGAGCTGGGTCTGCACCCCCAGGCCAGCTACATAGTTGAGCCTGTGCTTCTCTACGAGGAGAAGCACAAGGACGTGCTGGCCAAGGCGTTCCAGAAGGAGTTCGGCGTGGAGCTCCAGAAGATCGAGCACACCACGGGCCACCTGAGGGACGGCCCTAGGCTGGGTGTCGGCAAGACCGAGATCGGCTGGGGCCTCCAGAGCACCCAGTACGCCATTATGACGCTGCCCATAGCCCACAAGTTTGGAGCCAAATACATCCTGTTCGGCAACGAGCAGAGCTGCGGCGAGCACTACTACGACAGGGAGGGCTACGTCTGTTACCCTGCGTACGACCAGTGCCACATCTGGACCACCCAGATCGACAGCATAACCAGGCAGATGACGGACGGAGGCGTCCGCACCATGAGCGTCATAGAGCCACTGAACGACATCGCTGTGGTCTACACCCTCTACAAGCGGTACCCAGATGTAGCCAAATACCACATGAGTTGCTTCGTGGAGACCGAGGCGGGCAGGGACACCAGGTGGTGCATGGACTGCAGCGTCTGCTGCAAGATGTACCTCCTCATCAAGGCGTCGGGCTACGACCCCAAGACAGTTGGCCTGACCAAGAACATGCTCACCATGGACATGAGGGACTACTTCAGCCTCTTCGGCGGAAGCAACGTCCAGACCTACGCGCTGACGGGCAGGGGCCGCGACGAGCAGCTCTTCGGCTTCTACCTCGCCTGGAAGAACGGCGACAGGAGCCCCCTAGTGGAGGAGTTCGAGAAACGGTTCCTGGACGAGGCGCAGGGCCGCGAGGACGAGCTCTACAAGACCTTCTTCGGGATCAACGAGGCCATCACCATGCCCAAGAACATCAACGACCAGGCTGTCAGCATCTACAAGGAGACCCTCAGCGATGTCCCGTAGGCTCCGGGTGGCTTTCTGCTGCAACACCCGGCACGCAGACGACGAGTTCAACATCGAGTTTGAGCCGGAGGAGACAATCCACCACGTCAAGAACGGCATAGAGAAGGCGGGGTGGGAGTACCTCCAGATAGAGGCTGATGAAAGCTGCTACGAGAGCCTAAGGAAGCTGCGCCCAGACATAGTGTTCAACAGGGCGGAGGGCGTCAGGGGTGAGAGCAGGGAGAGCCAGATACCCGCGTTCTGCGAGATGCTGGGTATCCCCTACGTGGGCAGCGGCATCATGGCCAACGCCATCGGCCTGGACAAGCCCACCACCAAGATGATCCTGGAGTACCACGGGCTGAAGACGGCGCCCTTCCAGGTCCTCAACAGGCCCGACGATAAGCTTAGGAAGGGCCTCAAGTACCCACTGATACTGAAGCCGAGCCACGAGGGCAGCAGCATAGGAATCAACTGGGACAACGTGGTACATAACGACAGGGCCATGAGGAAGAAGCTCAAGGAGATGCTTGAGACCTATAAGCAGCCCATACTCATCGAGAAGTTCATAGACGGCCGCGAGTTCAGCGTGGGCTTCGTGGGCAACTACCTGGGCGGCGAGGAGCCCACCGTGTTGCCCATCCTGGAGATTGACTTCAGCGGGTTCCCACCGGAGCTGGGCCGCGTCCTCGGCCAGAAGGCCAAGAGCGTCTTCGACGACAGCAGCAACTACAAGTGCCCCGCCAAGATCGATGAAGCGCTCAGAGAGCGCGTCGTGGAGCACGCCAAGGCCAGCTTCAGGGCCCTCAACTGCCTAGACTGGGCGAGGATGGACTACAGGGTGGACGCCGACGGCGAACTCTACTTCCTGGAGGTGAACACCCTGCCGGGCATCGACTATGACGTCGAGCGTGACGAGCTCAGCTTCTACCCCATGATGTGGTACACTTTGGGCAAAAAGTTCCCGGACATGGTCAAGGGGGTAATCTCCGCGGCCCTGAGGCGGTACGGCCTCAACTAGGATGTATCTCCCTTGGAAGATGAAGATGAGCCGCCCCCCCTTTTCGAAGATGCGCTCAGGCAGGCCGTTGAGAGTGCTGAGGAATCGCTGGAGCAGAGCTGCAACATCAGCGTCCACACCCACCTGTCGGACGAGCTCATATCACACCTGGTTAGCATCGACCACGAGAAGTTCCGCCAGGAGCTCGGGTACGACAGGGACGTGTTCC
>CAZAKG010000121.1:0-6827 GCA_964485755.1 uncultured Candidatus Bathyarchaeia archaeon
CACTTACCTACCTAGTCGTTGCGATCACCTTCGGAATATTCGTAGTGGGCGTCGCATCGGGCTTGGGCGTGCTGGAGATGGTGAAGACAAGCATAGTTCTCTCCATCGCCGCGATACCTGAGGGTTTGCTCATCGCGGTCACGATGATCCTGGTGCTCGGTATGCGTAGAATACTCAAGAGGCAGGGGCTGGTGAAGAAGCTGCTCGCCGTCGAAACCCTGGGATCCGTCACAACGATCTGTACGGACAAGACAGGGACCCTCACGGAGGGCGTGATGAAGGTTGTACGCTTCGAGTTCAAAAGCAACGAGAAGGCTGCCCACATCCTTGCCCTCTGCAACAACCAGGCAGGCAGCCTCGAGGCAGCGCTCTGGAACCACATAAAAACCCTCGGCTACGACCCGGAGGAACTGAACAAGGCCTGCCACCGCATCTACGAGGTGCCTTTCAGCAGCGATAAGAAGTATATGCTGACGGTGAACGAGATAGGCGGCGTTGAGACAGCGCTGATCAAAGGCGCTCCCGAGATCATCATGAACTTCTGCGACCTCACCAACGATGAACTTACAGGCATCGAGAGAAAGGTCTCAGACTGGGCTAATGATGGGTTGAGACCACTCGCCGTCATTTACCGTGAGGGTGGATCACCGAAAGACCTCAGCGGCTTTGAATGGATTGGTCTTGTTGGCATACAGGACCCTGTCCGCCCAACCGTCAAGAATGCCATCTCACTCTGCCGTAGCGCTGGCATTAAAGTTAAAGTAATTACAGGTGACTACCGTGGCACCGCTGAAAAGGTAGCTAACTTAATCGGCCTAAGCACAGACCACGGTCAGGTCGTCGAAGGCAAGGAACTTAATGCTATATCGGAGGAAGAGCTTGCAGAGAGGATCAACGACATAACCGTCTTCTGCCGCGTTGTCCCGAGCCAGAAGCTGAGGATAATAACCGCACTTCAGGCACGAGGCGAGATCGTCGCGATGATCGGAGACGGCGTCAACGACGCTCCCGCCCTAAAAAAGTCAAGTATAGGCGTCTCTGTGGGTAACGCTCAGGACGTCGCAAAGGAAACGGCTAGCCTGATTCTGCTGGATAACAATTTTGGTACGCTAGTAAATGCAGTTGAAGAAGGAAGAATAATATTTGAAAATATAAAGAAAGTTGTAGCCTACGTCCTCTCCGACTCTTTTGCGGAAATAATAACAATTTTTGCTGGGATCCTTTTAGGGTGGCCAGCACCCTTGACGATAGCTCAGCTATTATGGATCCATCTCATCTGTGATGGTCCCTCGGACATTGCTCTCGGTTTTGAAAAAGGGGAGATGGGAATAATGGGGGAGAAACCTAAGAGTATAAAAGAAGGTTTCTTAACTAATCAAGCTAAATTTTTGATAGCTATTTTAAGCATTTCATCCGCAGCGATGTCTCTTCTTTTATTCAATTACTATTGGAACGTTCAAGGCAACCTAAATTTAGCTAGGACGGTTGTATTCACCACGATAGCTGTTCAGGATTTGATCTACGTCTTTAGCTACCGAAGTTTCCGTCTACCCATTTTTAAATTATTTAGTTTTTCATCAAACAAATGGCTTTTCGCGGCTGTAGCATTCGGTTTCGCTCAGCAGCTCTTTGCGCTCTACGTCCCATTTATGAACAGCATAATGGATTCAGTACCTTTACAACTCACTGACTGGATGTATGTGCTATTGGTAGCCGTCATCTTAATTGCCATAATTGAAGCCGTTAAGTATCAAACGAGGCATCGTAGGAATTCTCAAACGATTTCTGACACCTTAAAGTGATCTCGCGCGCGCGAACCATAATTTTATTCCCCCAAACCCGGATTTCACAATAATTTACAGGGTTCGCCCCTGGTCTGATCGATAAGGCTCTGGGGCGTCATACCATACATGTTCATGAATCTGTAGAGGACGCGGGCGTTCTCCTTCGCCTTTATGATGCTCCCCTGCGCGAGGTTCTCATGCCACCGCTTGAAGTCGGGGTACTCGTCCAGGAGCCGCTACCAATGCGCCGTTCGAGGCAATTAGGATACCTGGAAGAGGCTCAGCCGATTTATTATAAATGCTTTTTAATTACAGTTTTAGGTGGACTGGGGGGGAATTGAACCCCCGACCTCCTGGATGCAAGCCAGGCATTCATACCCCTGAACTACCAGCCCTCAAACCCCTGAGAAGCCCCGCAGCCCATAAAAAGGTTTAGAATCACACACTTCATAAACCGAGGCGCACCAGAAACAGGGATGCAGCCCATAGACACCGTGGTCTTCGACCTGGACGGCACCCTCCTGGACAGCAAGATCGACTACGAGAAGATGGGCGCCATGATCGCCGAGATACTCCGCGGCCACGGCTACGCGGGCCCCCTGGAGGACCGCCGCGCCGTATACAGGGTCATACGCGGAGGCGAGAAGGAACTCATAGAGAACGGCCTGGAGGGCCCGGCGCTGAAGGAGGCCCTGGCGCTGATAGAGGAGGCCATGGACCAGGTGGAGCTGGAGGCGCTGCCGACTAACGTGCTCCGCCCCAACGCCGCGGACGCCGTCAAGAAGCTCCACGGCGCGGGGTACAAGCTCGGCGTGGCCACGCGGAGCCACCGCGAGTACACCCTGAGGAGTCTGGACGCCTTCAGCCTCACGCCCTACTTCAACACCATAGTGGCCAGGGACGACACCTCCACTCCCAAGCCCCACCCGGGCCACCTACTCCAAACTATAAGACAACTCGACGCAGAGAAGGACAGGACGTTGTACATAGGGGACACCACAACGGACCTGGAGACGGCCGTGGCCGCTGGCGTAGAGTTCATCGGCTACTGGAGAGACGACGCGTGGGCCCAGAGACTGCTGGAAGGCGGCTGCAAAACGATTGTGAGGGACCTACTGGATATAGTAGGGTTGGTGGAGAGCCGGCCCGCTCCCTAGCGGGACGACCTGGTTGCCACCCGTGGGCCGATCAAGACCCAGAGCCAGTCCACGAACTCCCTGAGGTTCTTCGTCTGGATGTAGACCTCGCCCGGCCCCTCGATGTAGGTGACGAAGCCCTCGCCGCTCAGGATGGTGTCCTTCCAGTTCCCGAACTTGCGGACCTCGTACTCGCAGCTGTCGCTGAAGGCCGCCAGGTGGAAGTTGTCCACCACCAGCTGCTCCCCGGGCGCCAGCACGTGCTTGTCGATGGCGCCGAAGGTGTTCACGAATAGGTCGCCCTCGCCGGTCACCTTAACCATGAACAGGCCCTGCCCGAAGATGCCTCTGCTGAACCCCTCCCACCTCACGTCGAGATCGACGTTGTTGGTGCTGGCCAGGTACCCTGACCTCTGGACGATCCAGCCCTTGCCTGGCGCCACGGGCAGCTTCGTTATGTCCCCTATGGGGGCCGCAACAAGCGCCAGCTTCCCGGCGCCTCCTCTGGCCGTGAAGTCGGTGACGAAGAGGCTCTGCCCCCCCAGGATGCTGGTCTTCAGTGTGCCGAGGATGCTCTTCTCCCTGGCCCTCGCCCTGACGTCGATGTTGGGGGTCATGTAGGTGAGTGAACCGCCCTCACCTGTGACAGTCTCGCCGTCGTCCAGGCTCACCTCAAGCAAGCTATACGATGGCTGATACTTTATCTCATATTGCATGAAAAATTATAATACTAAATCAGTTGATATGTTTTATGAGCGAGTGAAGTAAAAATAACGGACGCCACAAGCGCACAGTCAGCCGTGAGAAGACACCTATAGGCCCATTACGGCTCAGACAAGATAAAAGGCATAAAATTCACAAGGTGCTGGTTCAGCTCTGGCTCCTCGATGGAGGTTTGGGAGGTCAAGGGCGATGTTGAGATTAAGAAAGGCATGTTCTCCAAAAAATTCAGGCATTTTACATACCAAATTGAGTCTACACAAGGCAGAGTCGTCGGCTTCGAAGGGTAACTGATCCATGTGGAGCAATAGTAGACCCACATGCCTTCTTAACCACACAAGCATGGATGGGCTATCATACTGCACATGACCGTGGAGTCTTGTTTAGCTTTATGTCGCATTAATGTTATATGCAAAGCTAACAATTATTTATTCATGGCACTTGGTTTTATTGGATATTTTGATCTTCTTGGCTTCTCTCAAAAAATCATGAGTGGAGAAAATTTTCTTGAACAATATGAAAAATATCTTGATCTTTTAGAAGGTATTCTAAAACCAAGAAAAATCGATTATTTATCTTTTTCAGACAGTGTAATATTAAGTTCTCCAAATAATGATATTACTTCATTTATTCAAATGTGTGAATCGTTAGCTGAAATTCAATATGAATTATTAATGGAACTAAATGCAACAGTATGCGGTGCAATATCATATGGAGTTTTCAATCGGGAAGTTAGAGCAGGAAATGGTATGATTACAGGTCGTCCATTACTCGAAGCAATAGAATTTGAAAAAAAACAAAATTGGATTGGAATAATGGTGTGCCCATCAGTAATAGGAAAATTTTTTGAACTTGTTGACTCATCAACTAGTCATATTATTTCAGATGAAGACGAGGTACATTTCATTAATCGTATGAAACATGTTAGCCTATTACAATACCATTTATTATATTTTAATAATAACGAACCGTATGAAGCATTAGTTGTAGTGCCACGTTCTAAATATTCTTTGGTTTTTTCAGATTTATTAAAAGATATTAGAGAATATAAAAAGAAATTAAATGCTTTAAGATTAGCAGCCCCTGATTCACATTCTCAAAATAAATATTCAAAGATGGACAATTTCCTTCACGAAATTTCTCAAAACTACGGTTATATTGTTTTTAAAAATAAAGATCTCCTTAGCGTTAAAATACGCGAGAATAAATCCTAGGAAGTCCGAGGGGATTATTCCTCCCTGTAGAGCCCCACCCTGTACCCGATAATAGACCCCAGGAAGAAGCCCAAGGCCGAACCCGATCACAAGACCCTTAATTAGCTCCTCTAACACATCAAACAACCTCCAAATATTGACAATCATACAGTTTTAATCCCAGCCGCACGAGTTGACAGTAAAAACTAAATATAAAAATAGAATATAAAATTCGTGGAATCTAATAACAATTTAAAAACGACTGGAGAAAAAAGCTCCCAAGGCATGAAAATTGGGGCCATTTTATTAATAATTGGTATATCTATAGTAGTAGTATCTTCTAAAATTGAACAGGATCAGGTACAAGCCGTGATCAATGCACGTATGGATTACATTAACCAGCGTTATCCTCCTGGTTCATATAGGGGTCCAGAAGTTGCTGATTATTTATTTTCACCAATACCTCCCCAACCAGCGAGCAGTGGCGTATATCTTGGGAAATGTTTAGCAGGTGTAGGTGTATTAATTATATTCATTAAAATTGTTCAAAAAACATAATCACATACCCCTTATAATTATAAACCACTCATCCTTGTAGAGCCCTACCTTGAACTCGATGATGGACCCCCAGGAAAAAGCTCAAGACGAAACCGATTAACAGGCCCTTAACCAGCTCTTCAAACATTTTTACCTCAGCAACCTAACGATTTTAACCTGCACCAGCGCGCACTGCCGATATTTTTAAAACAATGCAAAATGAACTACAGAAAATTATTTCAATCTAAATGTTAAGTATTAGTTTATGTTTGTAGGTTTCGATTCCAAGTTAATTACATACCAAGTAAGAGAAGCAATTCCTACACCCCCAAATGGAGTACGGTTAGAACATTTTGAGCCTATACCAGTTAAACAATCTTATAAAAAAGTATTCAAATTTTTATTAGGAGCATCAATTACTATTAGAGACAAAGAGGAGTTTTGCCGGACATATTTTGAGAACATTCAAAATGTAATAAAAACTTCTGGTTATGAACCAAAAGGGTATTTATATGATTCAATGTTGTTAGTATCAGAAACTGGGTATAAATTAATAGAAATTGTGCCAAGATTATTAACGTTATTATGTAATGATATTGAAAGAATTGATCTATATACTGCATATTATACTCATCCAATGGTTGTTTTTGGAGAAAGTCAACCTCAAACTTTGTTACCAATACACTTTTTACATTTAATAGATACATCATTTCCTCATATTTGCGCCTCAAAATATATACGAGAAACTAAAGTTACTGATTACATCCTAGAATTTGATCATTTTCAATTAGGTAAAACCCCTGCTTGGGAAAATATATTACAATCTGGTAACAGATTAAATCTCTACTATTCTGGTGATTTTTGTAATCCATTAATTTCTACTTCTGATTTAGTTATTAGATTAATAGAAGAACGGCTTGTTGGAGATGTTAATGAAGTATCAACAAGAAAAGCCCTGCTTGAAGGATGTGGAATATTAAGTAAAAATATCTATTTTTGGCCTTTAGGCGGGTATTCTCAGGAAAAAAAATTCGCCACGCCTAGATTAACTTTACCAGCAAATACTAGTCCATATATTAAACATCCAATATTATTTACAGTTGGAAAGTGGCCAGAACAATTTCAAACAACAAAAGTATTTTTAGGGATGCAAAAATGGGTTGTTGAACATGAGGGCTGTATTAAAAAATATGAACCAAAAGATCAAGATTTATGGGATCACGAAAAGGACGCAATACTCATACTCGAGGAATCTGAGAGAGATAAACTAAAGAGACTTGAAGACTTCGGTCGAAACCTACCTCACTTGTTTTCTCCTCGGGATTTTCTTTGATTCTTATTTTTAGGTATTTAGGGTGCTATGGTGGCACTACGATATATCCTCGGGGTTGAGGATATACCAGATATTTGTCAACATTTACGCTTATTTAATGTTTTCTCTGTCTTATTCTAGATTA
>CAZAKG010000122.1:0-6817 GCA_964485755.1 uncultured Candidatus Bathyarchaeia archaeon
GGTCCTGAGCTTCCCTATGGTGGTGTTGGCCTTCCACTTGCTGCCCCAGTACCTGGGCATCTCGTCCTCGAAGCTGCTGAGGACCTGAGGGTGGAGCCTGCTGTACATGTCGTGGAGCTCGTCCTCGGCCTTCTTGTAGCCCGACATGGTTTAAACCATGTATGGTGTGGGTTTAAAACACATGCTGTCCCGCCCACGACGCGGATGTTCACGTCACAATTGAACTGATTTGGACCAACTGAGCCAGGTCAATGAATCGTTATCTGGACAGGCAGCTTTGTGTACATTGACGTGCCCTGCTCCATGGCTGTGAGCTCAGCGTCTATCACGGATACGCTCTCTTGGCTCACCGAAGACGCCTCGATGAGCATGTCCAGGCTGCTCGCGGCCGGGATCGTCGCCCAGGTTCCCTCCGTCTGGGTGAAGGCGCCGTCGATGACCTGGAGCTGCTGCTCCCCTGACCTGAAGTATATGGTGCAGTTGATCAGCCTGGCCACGTTGGAGCTGGATACCCTGGACAGCCTAATCTGGTAGGCCGAGGCCCCGTTGTTGGTGACCCTCAGCGCGTAGTCGTGCAGCTGAAGCGACTCCTCCTGCCGCAGCCTCACAAGGTTCGTGATCTGCTGGAAGCCGTCGGTGGTCGCGAGGACGCCTGTCACCCTTATCCTCGCCTCCGGCACGTTGAGGCACGTCTGGGCGTTGCTGGTCACGTTCAGCCAGTTGACGACGTTCGTCCCCGTCGACGTGTAGCTGACGTACCCCTGCCCGCCCGTCGCGTAGCTTGAGGTAGTGTAGTTCCAGACCTGGATGGTGACCGTGACGTTTTCGACGCTGTTGTGGGTGACCGCCGTGAAGTTCAGGTTGGGCGACTGGTTGTCTGTGACGTCCGTGAAGATGAACTCCGTCTGGGCCGTGTAGCCGACGTAGTAGGTGGTGTTGAGGGCCACGTAGTCGAGGTTCAGGTCGAACTGGGTGTACATTCTCCCCGTCAGTCTTACCCTCCACCAGCCCGTCCCGTTCCTGTAGTTCTCGGGGCTGCTGGAGATCAGTTGGTACCTGGTCTCGTCTACGTCGGCTGTCTCAACAGTGTAGCCCAGGTACCCGTCGCCCGAGGTGGGGTAGGCGCCGGAGTCGTAGTCGTATAGCTGGAGCTCGACCCTGACCGACTCGTTGGTCCAGGCGCTGTCCGTCGTCCACTCGATCTGTGGCCACTCGTAGAGGTTGCTGTCGCCAAGCAGCTCCACCTCTGCCGTGTACTCTGGTCCCCAGACGTGGATGAGTGAGACGTCCACCTGCCACGTGTCCCTCAGCGCGTCTGAGGCCTCTGAGCCGGCCCTGGCTCTGACTGTGAGGGTCGCCGAGTCAAGGTACTGCACTATAGACACGTTGTTCCACCCAGCGGAGATGTCAGCGAACACGTTGTTCCAGGTGCTGTTGTACCAGACATCCACGAGGATGTCTTCGGCTCCCATGGTTCCCCCGTACACGCATAGCTCCTCGTTCTGCTCCCAGAAGTCCGCGCCCGTCCACTGGAACTCGAGGTCGAGGCTGTACTGGGCCGTCTCGTTGGCCCAGACCTTGATGAGGGCCACGTCGATCTGCCAGGTGTTCTGGGTGGTGTCGCCCGTCTCGGTTCCGCCCAGGTACCTGATGGTGAGGGTGTCGCTCGTGAGCCACCCGGAGATGGAGACGTTGTTCCAGCTGCTGGCCGTCAGGTCGCTGAGCAGCGTGTCCCAGCTCGACGAAGTAGTGTTCCAGACCTGTATCCTCAGGTCCTCGGCCCCTGTCGCCCCGGCATATATGCACAGTTCCTCGTAGGGGAGCATGTAGTCCGCGTCGGTCCACTGGACCTCGAGACCCAGCTCACAGTTTTTTATCTCTTTCTTTATGGTCACGACATCGACCCATATCGTCTCACCGTTGGCCACGCTGATGGCGTAGAACCGGATCTGGAAGTTGCTGATGAGGTACTGGCTATCGGTGACGTTCTGCTCCCAGAAGAGCCAGGTGTCTTCTGTAGCGCTGTTCATGTCCTGTATGGTGTCCCACTGGGTTCCGTCGTAGTACTGGAGGAGGAAGTCGTCTGCGTCGAGGTCGTCGTCTCTATACCAGAAGCTGACGTAGATGGAGGACGCGTCGGAGCAGTCCATGCTGGGGGTGTAGAGGTAGCCTGAGGCGGTACCAAAGGCAGGCCCGTCGAAGTCCGCCGAGTATGTTCCCTGGTAAGCCTGCTGGTTCTCCCCGTTCCAGGCCCCCGTCTCGCTCCACCCCGTTGGTGGCCACGTGCCCTCGAAGCTCTCGGCGTTCACCAGGGTGATGTTGTACTTCCAGCTCTCCGTCAAGGTGTCGTACACGGAGTCGGGGCCAGCCTGCTGCGACGTGAAGCTCGAGTGGGTCCCCTTGTCCGGGGACGAATCGACGTCGCTCGAATTATCGTCTACAGGGTCCTCCCTGAGGCCGCTCCCCAGCAGCCGGATGAACGCCGCGTCCACCTGCCACGTGTCCTGGCTAGCGTCGCCGGTCTCATCCGTGCCCTTGAACCGGATTGTGAAGTCCGCGCCCGTGAGATACGTCCCTATGGTGTAGTTGTTCCAGGAGTTGGCGGCAAGGTTGCCGAGGGTCACCCACTGGCCTGAGCCTGTGTTCCAGTACTGCACCGCGAGGTCCTCGCTGCCCGTGTGGGCGCCGGCCCTTATCGCGAGTTCGGCCCCCTGCAGGTAGCTGACGGGCTCCGTCCACTGGACCTCCTGGTCGATCAGGTAGTTGGTGGCCGCGGACCAGACAGCCCCCACCATGGCCTCTCGCGTGTTCAGGTTGTTCCAGCCGACCGTTATGCTTCCGGCGCCTGCGTCCTCGTGGTGGCCCAGCGCTCCTCCGCTGCTAGTGAGGAGGGCCGTCTCAAGGTTTACGACGTTGTTCGTGTTGGCCCAGGAGTTGGTGCCACACTGCACGGCGGCGGCGACTACTATGGAGCCGGCGTCGGCTACCGTCAGGGTGACGGCCGTGTTGCCGCTTGCGGCGTTCGTGTGCGTGTCGTAGTCGTCCGGGGCCTCTTGGGCTACGCCCGTGTACTCGACCACTGTGACGTATATCTCCCTGTCTATGGCCTGGGAGACGGTGACGCTGACCTGCTTGTTGCCGGTGGTCGAGGGGAGCAGGGCCTCGTTCATGTACCACATGCCGGCGTAGCCCGAGTAGCCTGTTCCGACGGTGACAGACGCTACACTTGTCATGGAGACGCCGTCGAATGTGACGGTCGCAGTAGCGGTTGCCTCGGCGTCCTCCCAGGTGACGGCGACCACCACGAGCCTGTTGTTGCCTGCCCCGGTCTGGAGGTTGTACTGGAAGCTGTGCGAGCTGGCGCCCACGGCGCTGTTGCTCTCGGCGCTGTCCACTAGGTAAACGACGCTTGCCTCCGACAGAGTGGAGTAGGTTGAGTCCAGGCTCTGCATGTTGTTGAAATTTGTCAGGCTGCCCTTGTCCGCTGAAGAGTCGACGTCGCTTGTATCCAGGTCAACAAAGTCCTCTACCAGGCCCCCGAAGTACTGCTCCCTCAACTCATCGTACGCTGCGTCGGGCCCGGCCTGCTGGTCAGTGAAGTCGCTGCTGAAGCCCTTGTCCGCGCTGGAGTCGACGTTCGAGGCGTCGTTGTCGACGGGGTCCTCCACGTTCGGGTTGTCGCTAAGGTAACTCTTGAAGGACATGTAGACCCCGTTGTCGCTCGCAACGTCGCTGACGGAGCCTGAGAGCAGAGTGGTGTTTCCAAGCAGATTGTAGGCGGAGGGATAGTACACCTCTGCGGTGGCAGAGGACCCTGCGGCGTCCACGATGAAGAAGTCGCTGTCGACGGCGTTGACGTCGTCGGGCGTGGCCCCGGACGCGTACACGCCGTGCGTGACGTTGTAGTCGTTCGGGTAGAACGTGGTGGAGTGTGAGTCCACAAGTGAGGAGGCGCTTGTGGCGTTCATGTACACGGTGCTCGTCCCGGAGGTTCCCTCCTCGAGGACTATGTCCGAGCCCGTGATGGAGGTCTTAATACCGGAGTCGAAGCCATAGTAGACCCGGGTGTGGACCTCGTTTAAGGCGACAAGCGCCAACAGTACTATGATAAATTTCTTGGTTGAGGCCCGCATGCGGCTTCACTCCCGTCGTGGGTACCTTTCATAGTCGGCCTCCTCGTGCTCATCATCCTTCGTCACGTGCACGAAGTCGACGGGGTTGTATTCCTCGGTAACTTTCTTGTAGATTATGTTCTTCTGCTCTACCTTCTCCTCCTTCCTTCTATCACGGGACAGCTTATCAATGAACTTGAGTAATGACTCCTTGAACGATGAACCCGGCCTCTTATTCGGCTCAAAATACATCGATACTCCTGCGAACAGGATCATGAAGCTGACTAGGAACAGCACGGATATCCAGTCAGCCACTATATCCGATCTCATGAACCACGGGATCGGTAACTCGTTCTTGAACACAGTGATTATGTATGCTCCAAGCACTGTGGACGGGAACGTGAATCCGCCGAAGAACATGAGTCCCTTGGCAGAGCTTCTCTTAACTAAGAATAAATAGGCTGAAACCGCAAAAGATGACGCTAGGAACGCGCCCAGATAAAACACGCTGTACCAGAACCTGCTCTCCACAGTGAACATCCCCTCGAAGACCCGACTCACGTACAGGTGGCCGGTGCCCGCGATGGACAGCAACTGGAAGAAGTAAGGCACAGCCATGGGGAAGTGGGAGTCATAGAGGCACGTAACAATACTCAGCACTAGGAACATGTCCAACGCGTAGAGTATCAGCAGCTCCGGGGCGTATACTCCCATCTCTACTTACATCTCTCTTCAGGTTTCGCCTCTTGGGGTAGGGGTTAGACTTACTCGTCTACGTCTACAGCGAGTTCGATCCAACAGGACACTACGTTCGCGCCCGGCGCCGCCCGCGTCTCTACCTGGATCGTCCACTCGGTCGTCGCAGGCAGCGATATGTACGCTGTCGGGGCTCCCGGCACGTTCCAGGTGTCCCCAGTTGTAGTGTACGTCAGGGTCCTCTGTGTTACGCCCGCCTTATCGACGAGATTGAACTCGATCGACGTGAAGTTGCCGATGCTCGCATCTCCAGTCGTCGGGCCTATGGCTACAGGCCTCAGCCTGATGTCGTGGGCGGCGGCGTCGGTGTTAGTTATGTTCACGGCCTGATCGTAGTACAGGGTGACGTTGGCGTACGCGTTGAATGAGAGCCTACAGTAGGTTTCGTTGGTGCCCGCGTCGTATTGCGCGGCCGTGGAGTCGTCACCTGCCGTGAAGTGAACCCTCGCTTCAACGATGCCAACCGTGTTCTCCTGTAGGAGACCGTAGTACACGTTTGTGCTAGTTGTGGCAATAAGTAAAGCTGATATCATCAGGAGACCAAGTTTTATGCTCTTCCTGTTGAAGAAATCCGCTATTCTTCCTCGTTTCTTCATATTGGTCGGTCATATAAAATGAAAAATCTTGATAAAGACTATGGATTTTTAAACAGTATAATAGTCAATGAATATTTCAATTATCAGCTTACAATATCGTATCTCGTCAGGACGATGAACAGTATCTTGTCGCCCCGTTTCCCGCCCTCGCCCTCATCGAAGTAGTCCCACTCCATGTAGATTTCCTCCCAGTAGGGAAGATCCGAGGCCTTCAACTGTTTCTCGTACTTTATCTTCACGAACTCCTCAGGGTTTACCCTGCTGAAGGTCCACTCGGTCCCCCGGTCCACGAAGACGAGGACGTTGAACGCCGGAATGGTGCCGTTCTGATCCACCCAGGCCGTCACGGAGCCCTCAGTGGAGTTGTAGTACGCCTTGTAGACGACGAAGTCGACGCCTGGGTCCTCCTCGCCAAGCGCTCCCAGTAGAAGGTTGACCATGTACAAGGAGAGAAGTATGATCGAGGCCACGAACACCATCTTTACGGCCAGTCTACCCGGCACGGTTTGCTCAGTCATAGATTACTACGCTACGGCGGCCTCCGCCCTCTCCCTCTCCTCTTCCTGGCCCAGCTCCGCTATCATCATCCTGACCTTGAAGTAGTTCAGCCTCCGGAGGCTTATCCAGTCCTCGAACTCCGAGAGCTTGCCGGATGGCTGCGCCCTGTCTAGGCGGGGGTAGAGTTCATCCATCCTCTTCTTCAGCTCGAGGGACGCGATCATCCTCCTGGCCTCTATGTAGGACAGGTTGTTGCCGGTGATCCACTCTTCGAGTTCGCCCGTATAATTGTCGGGGGCTGCCGTGGCCGGCTCCTGTTCCTCTGCGGCCCCGCCGCCAAAGAATATCCTGTAAGTCCTTATGCCGTCTGAGCTGTCCTGGGCCTCGACTCTCTTGCGGTCAGAGTATGCTGGCTGGCTCACAGCTTCGACCACTTCAACTGGATTAGGGGGTTCAGGGAGCCGAGGCGTCGCAGGCGCCTCCCGGGGTGGAGGCAAGTCGACGCTGTGCAGCTTGGGCGCCACGATGCCCGTCAAGAGGTTGATCTTGTACTCCATGGGGTCGAAGTCGTATTTGTCTCCCAGGTAGTACAGGACGTCGTTCACCTCCTCGATCCTCATGCCCTTCTCGTTGACGTACCTGACAAAGTACCTGAGATCGTCCAGGTCCGCCCCGTTTATGCGTATGAGGTCCAAGGTTAGACACCCCTCCTCAACGAGACGATCATCAGCGCGACTATCGAGGCTATCCCCAGGGGCGACTGGGCGAACAGGATCGGGATGCCCAGGTACGGTACGACGGCGACGTTCATCCCCATTCCGCCGCCCCAGACGCCTCCGCCGGGAGAGAGCCGCT
>CAZAKG010000123.1:0-6808 GCA_964485755.1 uncultured Candidatus Bathyarchaeia archaeon
GCCCAAGCCCGATGCGACGCCCACTACGAATATTCCGAAGGTGATCGCAACGACCAGGTAGGTAAGCGTCTTACTGAACTTCTCAAGACGAATCTGTAGCGGCGTCTGCTCATCCGTCATGGCGGAGATGCTTCCGGCAATCTTCCCAAGCTCTGTTTTTAGACCGATGGAACTAACCTCCATCAATCCTCGGCCAGAGTAAGTGGTGGTCCCCATGAACGCCTCGTCGCCCTGCTTCTTTGAGATCGGTTCACTCTCACCCGTCAAGATGGCTTCGTTAATAGTAAGAAAGACCGACTCCAGCACCTGACCATCGGCTGGAATCCTAGAGCCCTCGTTGATGACGACAATGTCTCCTGGAACAAGTTCGGTCGCGTCGATCTCACAGCGGACACCATTTCGGTAGACAGTGGTTTTCTCCCGTACCAGGTTTCTGAGAGCGCTGAGTGCCTCCTCGGACTTGTATTCCTGGAAGAAGCCTACGACACTGTTGAGTAGGATAACGACGCCTATGATTATGGCGTTGTCGAACTCTCCCATCACCAGTGAGATGGCGGCTGCTACGCAGATGATGTAGATTAATGGATTCTTGTACTGGGAGATATAGATCTCGAGCCAGGTCCGCTTCTTTTGCTCAGGCAGCTTGTTAAGACCATCTCGGCTCCTACGCTCGGAGACTTCTGCCTCAGAGAGCCCTAGAACCGGCTCGGGACCAGAATTCTGGGCACTATCCACGCTAACGCATGTCCTCCGCGATGTATCCTATAATTATATAATGTCATGAAACGAGACCTCAAATAAAAACGGAAGAAAAGCCCTCAGAGCAGTCAATCCGCGAAGAATCAGAGACCTTTTTAACTAGGAAAAGGAAAAAATATGTATATGACCGAACTGAGAAGGGATTTATATTGGTCTTAAAAGAGTTTTGGTGGTATCCATGGCTAAGCTTAAGCTAGACGACGTGGATCTCAAGATAATCAAGCTTCTGCTACAAGACTCCACGGTGCCTGTGGCTAAAATAGCCGGCTACCTCGGCCTCCACCCCAGTACCATTACCTACAGAGTGAGAAAGCTAAAAGAGAGTGGCGTTATAAAGAAGTTCACTGTATCAATCGACTGGAGGAAGCTTGGGAAGGAGGTGGAGGCGGCGCTCCTCATCACCTGCTCGCCGAAAAACTTTGCCGCAGTCACCTCGACGCTCGCCAACATGGAGGAGGTCAGTGAACTCCACACCATCACTGGTTTCTCAGACATTCTCGCAATGGTCACACTTACCAACATGGTTGAGTACAGGGATTTTATAGAGAAGAAGCTCGGAGCTATCCCTGAGATAAACAGCTTTCAGGCCGGCATCGTCCTCGAGGACTTCAAGGAAGAGTAGTCCGATCCTCAGGCGAGCCACATTCACAGAATTGGAAAAAGCCCAGCCCATGTGATTGAACCATGAGCTTCTTTTTGGGATGAACTTGAAAAGTATTTAAAAGGCGCGCGCGAGGAGCGCGCGCGAAATACTAATGGAATAAAGTTTTGGGTGGATACCCCCCAGTCCACCTCTTCTTTCTTTGCGGGCGTGCATAGGGAGAGGAAGGACCTATTTACTTCTATTGAACAGTTTTGCGCTGTTCTCACCTAGCACTCTAGCCTTTTCTTCTTCAGATAACGACCTCATCCCGTTTATCATTGATACGGAGTTGTATTCTCCCATGTCCCAGGGGAAGTCGGTGCCGTAAAGTACTCTTTCAGTTCCCATGCGCCTTACCAGGAAGGATAGTGCGGGTTCGCCGTGGGTTATGGTGTCGTAGTACATTGCGTCAAGGTACTTGCTCGGCGGTTTCTTGATGTTCGCTCTCGCCTCCTCGCGCACCTCGTATCCGTGGTCGAACCGCCCGATCTGGTAGGGGAAGAATCCGCCTCCGTGCGCCCAGCAGAACCGTAGCCCCCTGTGCTTCTCGAGGACCCCTCCGAAGATGACGCTGCCTATGGCGAGGGTTGTCTCCATGGGGTTCCCGACTATGTTTCCAAGGTAGTAGTTGGTCATGCGGTCTGCGCCGGCGTTGTTGATCGGGTGTACGATTATCGGCACGCCGAGTGTCTCAGCCTTGCGATAGAAGGGGTCAAGGGTATGGGAGTCGAGGTTCGCCCCGTTAACGTTGGTCCCGATCTCGACGCTTGTGAATCCAAGGTCCTTTATGGCTCTCTCCAGCTCCTGCTGAGCTGCCTCGACGTCCTGTAGTGGCACCGTCGCTGATCCGATGAACCTGCCCGGATTGTCAGCAATCATCTTGTGTACGGCGTTGTTCTGGGCCTGTGAAATCGCTGCACCGGCCTTCGGAGGCACTGCATAGCAGAAGTTCCCTGGTGTGACGGAGAGAATCTGGATGTCCACTCCTTGCTTATCCATCATGGCGATGCGTCTCTTGGCATCGTAGAACTCGGGTTGGTTCAACGTTAGGCGTGGGACGTGATCTCCGTATGACTTCCTGAGCCTTCCCAGTGCACCCTCAGCGAAGATGTGGGCGTGCATATCGATGATCAATTAGATCGGTCTCCGATTAGGCGCGACGTGTACCCGTGTTGCCGCCATAAGACAGGAGCGGCCATTTTCTCGCTCAACTCAACCATCAAATGTCAACCGGAAAAGAGTAACGTGATATATGATAAGACTATTGAGTGAGCCTACACTGAGCTCGGTTGTAATAGAATGTGTACAGCCTGGGGTTATACAAAACTTTCCCGCTAGTTAACCCTTAATAATCCGCATTTCCATCAAAAACTATAGGAGATGTGATTAACACTGTCAGTTAAAGTATCGCCCGAATACATCGACCTACTGAACCAGGCCGTGTCACGGGAGCTCCAGGTATCCGTTCAATACATCCTGCAGCACACGAAAATGGAGAAACTTGTACGCAAGGCCATCCCCGAGAACATACTGCTCGACAAGACGACGTACGACGCGGTCGGAGCCTTCCTCAAGGAATTCGCGATACAGGAGATGAAGCACGCCGCAGGCATAATGGAGCGCATATACTATCTTGGCGGCGAGGCCACCACGAAGGCCGGCAAGCCGGTCGTCGGCGACAAGCTGAGTGAGTTCGCCAGGAACGGCGTCAAGGCAGAGGAAGAGGCGCTCGTGCTCTACCGAAAGATCATCGGCGCGGCCATGAAGCTCGGCGACATAGAAACCTATGAGCTGTTCGAGAAAATTTACTCGGACGAGGAAGCGCACCTGTTCAGGTTCCAGGAATACGTGGACATGGTGGACGAACCCGACACACCCGAGCAGCAGGAATCGGAGTGGCGCAGAATCTTCACAGACGATTACTTTGAGTTACTCAACAAGGCTGCCGCGAGCGAGATATCGGCCATAATCCAGTACACCAACCAGCATGAGAAGGCCAACCTGCTCAAACTACGTGCAAAGGATACTGCCCTGGAGGTAGTCACCTACAACAACAAGGCCAAGGCCGTCAGCGAGCTGCTGAATGGTGTCTTCATGCAGGAGATGGAGCACCTGGAAAAGATATCCGAGCGAATATACCTGCTGGAAGGTGAGACCACGACGGACCCTGAGCCGCTGCCCAGGGTGGGCGCCACCGCCGACGACTTCCTGAGGCTGGACCACGCAGCGGAAAACGACGCCATAGTACTCTACAGAAGAATAATCGAGGAAGCGTTCAAACGCGGAGACACGAAGACGAGGCTCCTGTTTGAGGGCATAGTCGCACAGGAAGAAGACCACTACTGGAAGTTTGACGACTACCTAAAATGATGTGAATCCCCCTTCCCCTTTATTTTATTAACATATGTTAGATGAAGCACCGAGTAAACAGTGCATGTTTACACAGTCTTAACTCCTAGTTACTTTTCCAGCCGCCCGTCGGTGCCCCACTCGGTGATCAATGCTGGCACGCTACAAAGTGAAGGCAAACCTCCGTTAATACTGGGCAGAGACTTCCACCCGCGGCGATGACCAACCTCCAACCACCGCCGCCCTAGAACCCTGAAAAAGACATCGAATCCGAAAAAAAGCCTGAAAACGGGGAAACGCCGCGGCGGCGGCGGCGACTACCCCCTCCCACCCATGCACGCGCACGCAGAGACGAAGAGGTGGTGGACTGGGGGGGAATCGAACCCCCGACTTCTTGGTTGCGAACCAAGCGTTCATACCCCTGAACTACCAGCCCGCGCCCCAACTGAATCAGATTATCCAGATAAAAACATGCTGGATACACAGAAAAAGGCGAGCAGACGCTTGAGATAGACGCCTAGGCGCTTTTAAGGGGGATCGTCTTCTCCTCGGCGCCCCCCGCCCTGATAATGAGGAGGTCGATGCCGTCGCCGCTGACGGCGTCCCTAGCTATGGCCGCCTTTATGGCCTTTATAACCAGCTTAGCGCCGGCCTCGCAGTCCAATCCCTTGCTGTACTCGGCCTCCAACACACCCATGGCTATGGGTGAACCCGAGCCCGCCGTAATGTAGTCGTCCGGTATGAGGCTGCCCGCCAGGTCCATGCTGTACAGCCGAGGCCCATCGGGGTCAACACCCCCCACCAGCGTCTCCATGAGAAGCGGCATCATACGCCTGTTGAACAGCATGTTGGACACGAGCTTACTCATGGCCTTAGTCGTTATGGGCCTCCCCTTCTCCAGCCTAAACAGGTTCGCGTAGGCCCCGCTTTCCCTGATCAACGCCTGCATGTCACTCATGAGGCCCGCGAAGGCCAGCCCGATGTTGTCTGTGAGCTTGAACACCTTCCTGCCGCTCTTACTGGATACGAGGTAGCCCCAGCTGACTCGTTTATCGCTGGCAAGCACGACGCCGTCGCTGCAGACCAACCCGACGGTGGTCGCCCCCTGAATAGCCTGGTAGCCCATCTGAGCCTCACTTTACAGAGTTGTGTACGGGGGGCGCGATATATACGTTGCCCATCACGGGTGGTACACCCTGCTCTCGTCTCTGGGCCTCCTCCACTCCACCTCGTAGCCCAGCGCCTCAAGGACGGGCAGGAAGTCTCGAACGCCGTGCTCCTTGAGCAGGGCGCGGACGGCCCCCAGGGTCCCGGCCTTACCAAGCGCCTCCCTCAGCTCCTCCAGCTTACCGGCAGTGACCAGTACTCCTCCCAGGTCCACGTACTTGGCTCCCTCCTCCCTGATCTCCTTCAGCAGCTGGCCCTCGGTGACGCCGCGCCTGGATGCAAGCTCCTCCAGGACTATGACCTCGCCGAGGCTCGGCTTCCTGGGCTGCCTCTGCGCTAACTCGATGACCGTCTCCTCTTCCTCTGGGTCTCTCTCCAGTAGGCCGCCGTGGGCGTCGCTGCTGAGGCTCAAGTTGCCCGGCTTCCTGTTCGTTGACGGGTAGTGGATGACGGCCTCCAGCGTCCACTTACCGGCCTTCAGGGCGCGCCCCAGGAGCTCGTCCACCTTGGAGCCCCTCAGGCCTATGCGCCTCGTGGGCTTCATGGACACGGTTATGGACGTGGATCGTTTGTCGCCGCCCGCTGAGGCTTCGCCCAGGGACCCGGCCAGAGTCTCCAGGTACTCGTCGCGCCTCGGCGTCGTCAACGTGACGCTTCTGCTGTAGGCCAGCAGGGCGACCGTGTGGGCGTAGTTATAGTACCTGTTCAGCTCCTCGGGTGTGGGCTCCCTGAACTCGGTTAAGATCTGCTCGTCGTCCAGATCCGCGTACAGGCTGGCCTCCAGCTCCTCGGCCGTGACCCCGAGCCTCCGAGCTACTTCCTGTAGAACTTCGAGTCGCTCACCCTCCGCTGTCACAAGCTTCGCAGCGGCCACCTTGAACACCTCGGACCTGGCCTTCAGGGGCGGAACAGCGGCGCCGACCATGTAAACGGCGCGTGAGTCCAGAACCGAGGCCAGGCCCCTCACGAGCCTGTAGTCGTAGCCTAGCTCCTCGCAGTTTGACAGCGCCTCCGCGAGCTCGCCTCTCCTCCGCCCCACGTGGCTCCCGTAGACGGCTATCAGGGTCTTGGCTAGGCTCGTGCTGTCCTCCAGATACAGTGGACGCAGGGTCTCACCTCGCCTGTAGACCCGTATGTGCTCTGTGGGGAGCATCAACGCCTGCGCCTCCTCGAGCTTATGTTGGTCTCCGCGGTGTCGGCGGAGACGAACTCGTAGAGGACCGCCTGTTTCCCGGGCTGCTTGCGCAGTATCCTGCCGAGGCGCTGTATGAACTGGCGGCTGCTCCCCGAGCCCGAGATGATCACAGCGATGGAGGCGTCGGGCACGTCCACGCCCTCGTCCAGTACCCTGCTGGTTACTATGCGGCGGTACGTGCCGTCCATGAAGCGGCCCATTATTTGCTCCCGCTCCTCCCTGGGCGTCACGTGGGTTATCGCGGGGATCAGCAGATCCCTGCTGAGCCTGTAGACCAGCTTGTTGTGGCTCGTGAATATGAGGACCTTGTCCTCCGGGTTGGCCTTCAGGAGGCTCTTAAGGAAGGCGATCTTGGTGCTGCTGTTGAGCGCCAGGTCCATGGCCCTGTTCCTTGCCATGAGGGCTCGCCTGGCCCCGGGGTCCCTGGCGCTGCGCCTCACGAACCTCAGGTAGTCGGCGCTTCCCCTGATCCTTATGTTGCGGCTCCTGAGGAAGCTCCTGTAGGTCTGGTAGCTGCGGTCGTACTCGGTCTTCTCCTGGGCCGTGAGGGGTAGGTTCACAGTCTTCACAGTGTAGTCGGCCAGGTGTGTGCCCGCCAGCTGCTCCGGGTCTAGGCTGTACACCAGGTCGCCCACCAGTTCGGAGTAGAGTTCGCGGGTGGCCTCATCCGCCTGCAGGGTAGCCGTGAGCCCCAG
>CAZAKG010000124.1:0-6796 GCA_964485755.1 uncultured Candidatus Bathyarchaeia archaeon
GGCGTTTGCGTCTTTTTGCTTCTGCTCGTTTTCCTTGATCTTCCCCTCGTACTCCTCTTTCAACGCCTGTACGCTTTGCTGATGTTTCTTTTCCAACACACGTTCAGGCGTCTCATCCTCTGGAGCCTTCCACTTTTTATCGATCTCAGAGAGTTGAGCCCGGTATTTCTCGATGGCCTGCTGTCTCTTAGCCGGGTCCAGCACGAGGACGACGTCTCTGGGATCGAGGACATCAAAAATGTCCCTTATCTCAAACACGAGGAAGAGAGCCTCAATCCATTTACGGCTCTCTTCTGATCCAAATATGAATAGGAGACTTTCCTCCTCCGATATCTTGGACGACTTGGAGTATGTTTCAGGATACCTCTTCAGGTACTCGTTCATCCTAGGTATGATATCGTTCTGAACAACGCCCACGGCGAAGCAGTTCTTCAGTTCATCGGGCTTCAGGGCCTCGATGGACTCAAGTCTCGCCTTGAGGGTCACCCTCTCATTCCACTGCTCAGACCTGGCCTCCTCAAACTGCTCCTCCTCCTTTCCTAGCTTTTCTTGAAGTTCATCCACCAGCTTGTTGTTTCGGAGGTGATATTCTTCCTGGCCTGCCCTGAACTTCTCGATTAAACTAGTGGCCTGGTTGATGAGCTCCTCAACCTTTCCCTCAGGGTCAAGAGCGAAAGTCCTTAACTTGTCCGCTTCCGGCGTCACTCGCTCAACAGTCATGTCACCCAAGCCCAGTGGCTCAACAAGGCGGGTTTGGACTCGCTTGTAAAGTTCCTTGTAGTCCACCTCTGGCGCTGAGGGCGTTCTGAGTCCATCAAATTCGGACCCGGTGACGGGTTTAAGCTGCGTCACCCTGGCCTTCCCTAGGGACTCCAGAACCAGGCCCTCATACTCGGGGGGAGTGATGATGGTGACCTTCTTCATCAACGTGGTTCACCTATATGGATTTCTTTTTGATAAAAAGGTTTCCTAGTAGGACCCTTTTATGATTTGCCCTAAACGGGGCATAAAACCTGCATGATTCTAACTACTTTTTCCGGAGGAGAGTGCTGAACTGGGCCATCGACGAGAACGTGACCGCCCTAACCATGTCCGCCTCGGACACGATGCCTATGAGCTTCTCCCCGTCCTTCACCAGGAGCCTGCGTATCTTCCTGTTCTTGAGTATCCTCACGGCCTCCAGTATGGGGGCGTTTTTGTCCGATTTTGAAATCCTTCGACGCCTAGCCTCCGGCACTCCCATTTAACCATCATGATCTTCTGGTTTTTTATCTTCGCCCTTTTCTCCTAGACTGTCAAGCCTCCTAATGAGGAAATACATCATGAGGCTGTACTGAACCAGAAGGAACAAGATCACGCCGAGAGCCACATACATGTTATCCGGCCTCTTGTAGAGCACCAGCACAGCGGCGATGAGCATCCCGACTATGGGGGAACTCAGTAGTGCGATGATGAACAGGCGATTAGCCTTCATTATCTCGCTTACGCTGGGCTTCCTCTCATTCAAAATTATCTCCTTTACTCATGTTTAAGGAGAAAAAAAGGTTATGATCTGGTAACCAGTTTCGCCTGGATCGGGCGGACGTTGATTATGACCCGGTTCCCCATTTAAAGCGGGCTGAACCCGAGCCTCTTCTTCTGGGACGGCCTCCAGTATAGGGACCACCAACTCCACTTACCTCTCACAGTCTCACTGTCCGCGAAGGAGGCTTCGCCTTAGGAGGCCGCACCTATAAATGGGTATTTTACCCATATGTAAATTATATATAAAGCGGCCGGCCTATAAGATTCGAGCAACCCATGCCGAAGCCGATAGGAACCTGCGGCGCCACCAAGATGAAGATACTGGCCATAATGTCCATAGACTACAGCAACGGCCAGGACTCCTACGGCTACGACATCTGGCAGAGGCTGAAGGACAGCTTCTACACATACATGGACGACAACGACGTGAGGAACGTCTACCACCACCTGAACGACCTGTGCTCCCTAGGCTACATCGCCAAAAGGAGCGAGGACGAGGAGTGCCCCAAGTGCTACTACACCCTCACACCCATGGGCGACGGCCTCAGGCACAGGTACACGCGCTTCATAGACATCCTACAGGGCTCGGCTGCTTAGGCGTCCACAGGTTCACCTTAGGTGGAACCCCACCTTAACGGCGTCGCCCTCAGCCAGGCCCTCCGCGGCCTCAGCGTCCAGGGTCAGCTCGACTTCTCCTCTGTCCAGAGATATTGTCATGCGGGCCTCACCGTCCCTGACCGCGATGGACTGGACCACTCCCTCAACGGCCTCCGCCTCGTGTACGACCGAGACTTTGGCTAAGGTCGCTCTGAGCCTCTCGAAGTCTTCTATGAGGTGCCTGCCCAGCTCCGTGTTCTCGGTTCGCCCACCACCAAGCCTGCCCCCCTTACTGGCCGAGATGAGGGGCTCACTCAGGGTCTCCTCGGCCTTGCGTATAAGGCCCCAGGCGTACCTGTAGCTCATTCCGAGGGACTGGGCGGCCTCCTTCAGTGTACCCGTCTCATCGATCTTCTTGAGGAGGCTGAAGACTCCGGGCCCGAAGACGTATCCCTCATCGGTCTCCAGCCAAAGCTTGAAGGCTGGCCTGGTCCTCTTCATGGGCTAAACTGATGTTTTTTGGTTGATAACGTTACGGGTCTGAGCCGTGTTTGTGTGCTGTGTTCTACACACATTTTCTTAATACTCTGCTACCGGATATATTGCTCAAACCCAGGTTACTGGTTAAGTGAATCATGGAGAAATGAAGATGTGGATTAGACGCAGAGGCATGACCGGTCTGGAGACCGCCATAATACTCGTCGCGTTCGTCATCACGGCCGCGGCCTTCGCCTTCGTCATACTCAACATGGGTTTCCTGACGGCCGAGAAGGCCCAGTCAGTCATCGCCACGGGTATGGCTGAGGCCAGCAGCTCCATGCTCATAGACAACGGCGTGGTGGGCTACTTCTCTAACACGACGAACGTTCCCGTGTCACAGGGCGACATATGCTTGACGAAGGTTGTGTTCTACATCAAGCTCAGCCAGGGCCATGAGCCCATAGACGTGAGCGACGACCGCATGGTGGCCACATTCACCAGCGCTAGGTGCCACGGCGAGATCTACAACCAGAACGGCACCATCATGACCATCAAGACTATTACGGGGGACAGCGACAGGCTTCTGGAGACGGGTGAAAAGTTCAAGGTGGAGGTGGACTTCACCGAGATGCCTCTCACAGGCGTCGACCCGATCCCGGCGACGCGGCACGACCTGTACGCGCACCCATACGAGAGGTACAGGATCGAGGTCAGGCCCAGCCAGGGAGCAGTCATAACCATAGAACGCATGGTGCCTGCCGTCTACTCGGCCGTCATGACGCTGGAGTAGGGCGGCCAGCCTCCACCCCTTTTATATCTTACAGCCTAGTTATGGGGCATGATAAGCCGAGACGCCTTCCTGGGCGTGCGTGTGCTGGACATGAGCAGGGTGCTCGCGGGCCCCTTCTGCAGCATGATCCTCGCGGACATGGGCGCCGAGGTCATCAAACTGGAGATGCCTGGCAGCGGAGACGACTCGAGGGAGTTCCCCCCGTTCATGGGGGGCGAGAGCCTCTACTACGTGAACCTGAACCGGGGGAAGCGCAGCATAACCCTGAACCTGAAGACGGAGCAGGGCAAGGTCATCTTCAGGAAGCTTGTTAGGCGCTGCGACGTGCTCATTGAGAACTTCAGGCCCGGCACCATGGAGCGTCTGGGGCTGGGGTACGAGGAGCTGAAGAAGGTACACCCTGGGCTGGTCTACGCCGCCATCTCGGGGTTCGGCCAGACGGGCCCCTACAGCGACAGGCCCGGCTACGACATCATAGGCCAGGCCATGGGGGGGCTCCTCAGCATCACGGGGTGGCCCGACTCGCCCCCCACCCGCTCAGGGACCGCCATAGGTGACATCCTCAGTAGCCTCTTCTGCTGCATAGGGATACTTGCGGCCCTCAATGTCCGTGAGCGCACAGGCTTGGGCCAGATGGTGGATGTCTCACTTGTGGACAGCGTCTTCGCATCCCTGGAGAACATTCCCCAGAAGTACTACGTAGAGGGCCGCATCCCCGGCAGGATAGGCAACAGGTACG
Organism: uncultured Candidatus Bathyarchaeia archaeon; assembly: GCA_964485755.1. Classification (GTDB taxonomy): domain Archaea; phylum Thermoproteota; class Bathyarchaeia; order TCS64; family TCS64; genus RBG-16-57-9. Next base: position 4,131 of record CAZAKG010000124.1, read on the forward strand.
AGTTCGTCTACCCCTACGACACCTTCAGGGCACGGGACGGCTGGGTGGTGATAGGGATAGCCAACGACGCCATCTGGGCCAGGTTCATAGAGGTGACGGGGCTGAGGAGCCTTGGCGAGGACCCGCGCTACGGCACCAACAAGCTGCGCGTCGAGAACCATGAGCCCCTCAGGGAGGCGCTGGAGGTCTGGACTCTAGCCCACGGTAAGGCCGAGATCGTTAAGCTGCTGAACGACAGCAGGGTGCCGTCGTGCCCCATCTACGACATCAAGGAGGCTTCCGAGGACCCCCACATCTCTCGCGCCAGGGGGATGGTCGTGGAGCTGGAACAGCCCGGGCTGGGAAAGGTGAAGGTCCAGGGGAACCCCATCAAGATGACCGCCACAGGGCCCGTGCCCAGGGGCCCCGCTCCGGCCCTCGGCGGGGACACTGAAAGCGTCCTCCGAGAGCTTTTAGGGGTCGCGTCCGAGGAGTATAAGAGGCTCGTGGAGTCCGGTGTAGTCTAGTGTTCACAAGTGGAGACAGCGGCAAGCTTCAACAGATGCGGCGCCTCAGGGACAGGGCCGACGCCTGCACACTGTGCGGCCTATCGGCGTCGAGAACACGCGCAGTGGTGGGCTCAGGCAGCCTCGACGCATCCGTTGTCCTGGTGGGCGAGGCGCCCGGCAGGAAGGAGGACGAGTCAGGTCTACCCTTCGTCGGGTCCGCGGGGAGGCTGCTGGACCGGCTGCTGGCGGATGCGGGGCTCAGCCGGGAGGACGTCTTCGTCACCAACATAGTGAAATGCAGGCCGCCCGGGAACAGGAGGCCCAAGAAGACTGAGGTGGAGCCATGTAAGCCCTACCTGGACGAGCAGCTGAGCATCATACGGCCGCGCGTCGTGGCCCCCATGGGCAACAGCCCGCTGGCGTACTTCCAGGGCAGGTACGGCCTCCCCCGTAAGACCATCGGCGACGTCCACGGTGAAGCCTTCACGGTGAAGGAGAGCTGGGGCGAAGTCATCCTCCTGCCCCTGTACCACCCCGCGGCGGCCATCTACAACAGGAGGCTCCTCAGGGGGTTGGAAGAGGACATGAGGAAGCTGGCGAGGCTGTGACCTACATCCTCTCGGGCGCGTCTATGCCCAGGAGCTCAAGGGCGTTGCGGAGGGTCACCCTGACCGCGTCCACCAGGGTCAGCCGCGCGCCGACGAGGCCCGGCGTCTCCGCGTTGATGACCCTCTGCGTCGCGTAGAAGCTGTTGAACTTGTCCGCCAGGTTGTTGGCGTAGGCCGTGACGTCCCCGGGCTGCAGCTCATTGTAGGCTCCCTCGAACACCTCCGGGAAGTGGGCCACTATGTTCACCAGCTCCCTCTCCTTGAGGTCGGTGAGCTGCCTGTAGTCTGGTCTGGGCCTCTTCCCCGCCTTCTTCAGTATGTTGCAGGTCCTGGCGTGGCTGTACTGGATGAATGGGGCGCTGTTGGTGTCGAAGTTAAGCGCCTTACCCCAGTCGAAGACCACGGTCTTGTTGGCGTCCACGCTCAGCAGCGTGTACTTCACTGCGCCGTAGCCCACCATCCTGGCGATGTCTCTGCGCTGCTCCTCGGGGAGCTCCGGCGTCCGCTTGTTCACCTCGTCGAGGGCCAGCTCCGTGGACTTGTTCACCACTTCCAGCAGGGTGATGTACCTGCCCAGGCGGCCGCTCATCTTGCCGCCTGGGAGCTTGACGAGCTCGTAGCCGTAGTGGAGCTGGCTGTCACCCATCTTGGTCTTCCCTATGGCGACCAGGGCTATCCTCAGCTGCAGCTGCGCCAGGGCCTGCTCCTGGCCTATGACGTTGATGACCCTGTCCACCTGCCCGAACTTGTGGATGCTGTAAGCGATGTCTCGGAGGGTGTAGAGGGTCGTACCGTCTCTACGGACCAGCACCAGGCGGGGAATCTCGTGGGCCTCGTTGAGCCCCCACCTCGCCTTGAGGCCGTAGTCGCGGGCGACGCCGTCGCAGTCCAGGACCAGGGCGCCGTCGTCCACCTCCACGTAGGGCGTGTTCTTCAGGGCCTCAAGCACCGCGTCTGCCTTCCTGTCCCAGACGAGGTCGCTCTCGAAGTCGAAGGCGTCGTACGTTATGCCCATCTCGCCGAGGCTCTGCTCGAACCCGTCCAGGCATATCTGGACGAGCCGCCTTACGGCCTTCACGGTCTCCGGCTCGTTGTTCTCGTAGGCCGTGTTCACCTTAACTATCTCGGCGGCCGGGTCAGGCACCTCGCCGATCTTCTCCTTAAGCGCGTTGAATATGGATGGGTTGCTGCTCCGCAGGTCCTCGGCGGCCTTCTGGAACTTCTCCAGCTCCTCCTGGAGCTCCGCCACCTTGAAGATGTTCTCCTCGGCCTCAGCCTCCCTGAGCTCTCTCTCCACCCTGAGGAGCTCCACGTTGACGTTGACGCCCGCGTATATGGCTCCCACGAAGAGCTCCCCGCGTATGTCGGGCTCGGGTTTGCCGAGGAGCATCCACCCGAACGTGGCGAGGGCCGCCTGTCTCCCCATGTCGTTCACTAGGAAGTGGACGGTTGTGTCGTGGCCCCTCTTCCTCACCAGGTTGGCGAGGCAGGCGCCCAGTATCGAGTTGCGGGCCGTCCCTATGGTTATGGGGTGGATGGGGTTGGCTGAGGTGTGCTCCACCATAACCTT
>CAZAKG010000125.1:0-6771 GCA_964485755.1 uncultured Candidatus Bathyarchaeia archaeon
CCGCCGCCGCCCCCGCGCCCTCTCCCGCCTCCCCCTCCTGCGGCCTCTCCCGCGGGGAGGCCGCCGCGGGTGTACCCCATGGGGACGCTTAGGCTCGGCATCCCGGTGTGCGGGGGTATCCTCTGGCTGTTATCCCCGTGGGGGCTCTCAAGGTCGCCGACGAGGCGAGGAGGGTTGCTCCACGTGGGGTAGACGAGGGCGTCCACGCCCGCGGCGTCCATGGCCTTGACCACCGCGTCCCTGAGCCTGATGTTCCTGGGCTCCGTGTACACGTCGCCGCAGGAGGGGTCCGGCGCCTCAAGCATCTGCTTAAGCCTGTCCGCTATGTAGTCGCTGTAGAGTCCGCTGCCCACGATCTCCCTCAGCGTCCTGTAGGGCGGGTCCCTGAGGGTGGAGAGGTACGCCTCCAGGTCCCTCCTGAATGTGTTGCACCACATGTCGGCTGTCAACTCCTCGAAGCCTGGGACGGTCAGGGGGTCCACCAGCTCGGCTCCGAGTCCACCCAGGTCGTACAGGGCGCGCTCGAAGACCCTCAATACTTCAGGGTCCGTGGTGGGCTGGTCGGTGTAGAATCTGAAAACGCCGACGTGGACCCCCTCCAGAGAGTCGTCCCTGAGGCCGCCGAGGTAGCTCCTCAGCTTCCTCCTCTTGGACAGAGCGGTCACAGGGTCCGCCGGGTCGTACCCCGCCGTCGCGTCCAGTACCCTCGCCGCGTCCTCCACTGTCCTGCACATGGGGCCCCCCACGTCGTTCCTGAGGTACAGCGGCACTATTCCGTCGCGGCTGGTCAGGCCGATGGTGCTTCTGACTCCGACGAGGCAGCAGTGGCTGCTAGGGCCGCGGATGCTGTTGCCCGTGTCCGTCCCCATGCCAACTAATCCGAGGTTAGCTGCGACCGCCGCCGCAGTGCCTCCGCTTGAGCCTGCGGGCACCCTGTTGAGGTCGTAGGGGTTCCTGGTGGTGCCCGCGACGCTGCTCTCCGTGAGGTAGGGGCTGAACGCCCACTCGGCCATGTTGCTCTTACCCAGCACCACGGCGCCGGCTTCCCTGAGCCTCCTCACCTGGAACGCGTCGTCAGGAGGCAGCGAACCCTTCAAGGCGAGGCTGCCCGCTGAGGTCTGGAGGTCATGTGTATCGTAATTATCCTTGACCACGATCGGGACCCCGTGCAGCGGCCTCAGCCTCCTCGTCCTCCTGTACTCCTCGTCCAGGCCGCCCGCCTCCTCCGGCGCCCTCGGGTTGAGGACCACCATGGAGTTGAGGCCTGTGGGCTGGTCGTAGACCCTGATGCGCTCAAGGTAGGCCTCAGTCACCTGTCTGCAGGTCGAGGCTCCCTCGCGGAGACGCCTGTGGAGCTCCCTCACAGATAGTTCCAGGACCCTCTGCGGCATACCTGTGAAGTAGTTGCCGGGGGTTTATCTATATGCCCCTGGGAACCGGCCTGCGTCTGCCGGTTGGCGCCTGTGAAGGTTGAGGTTTTCCTCAACCGGGAAACTCTAAATCGGCGAAGCCCCTGTAGCTGTCTGTTTACTGGTGCCGGCTTTGGGGGCGCGTGAGTACTGGGGGATGATCAGGGAAGTGTTCAGCAACAGGAACATCCTGGCCATCAGCATGACCACCAGCTTCTGGAGCCTGGTGCAGCAGGGCTGGAGCCCGTTCTGGCCCAAGTACATGCTGGACAACCTGGGAGCCTCCGTGACCATCATCGGCCTCTTCACGGCCATCACGACGGCCGAGCAGCTGCTGTTCCAGCTGCCTGGGGGCATACTTGCGGACAGGTACGGCAGGAAGCGGATCATAGTCTACGGGTCACTGATCAGGACCCTGTCGCCCCTCATCTACTTCCTCGCGCCTAGCTGGGAGTGGATCATCCCGGCCGCCATCATCAACGGGATGGCGAGCCTCTACAGTCCTGCGTTCTCGGCGATAATCGCCGACAGCCTGCCCGAGAAGAAGAGGGGGGCCGGATACGGTGCGTACAACACCATAACCAACGTGCCAATGATGCTGGGGCCCCTCATAGGAGGTCTGGCCATCGAGGCGTACGGCTACGAGTTCGGCGTCAAGGCTTTCCTCGCCGTCCAGGTCGTGATGGGGCTCGTGATGACGGGCGTGAGGCACATGATCCTCCACGAGACCATCGAGCCCCGGCGCAGAGAGACGAAGACACCCCTAATACCTAAGGCTCAGACCTTCAGGGAGTTCCCGGGGACCATCAAGGTTATGATCGCGGTGGCCATCATCGGCAGCTTCAGCTCTCGGCTGGTCTACGACCTCATCAACCTGTACGCCCTGGAGGTGATCAAGCTGAGCCCAGGCCAGCTGGGGCTCATAAACACCGCTGTGGGGGCCACCTCGACGCTTCTGGCTCTGCCCGGCGGGATGATGAGCGACAGGTACGGCCGCAGGAACAACATAATGCTGGGCCGAACCGTGTCGCCCATAAGCCAGGGCCTTGTGACCCTGGCCGGGGGCTTCAACAGCTACTTCGCCGTCAGGGTGTTCAACGCGGCCGGGATAGCCGTGGGCGGCAGCGGCATGGAGGCGGGGGGCCCCAGCTGGAACGCGCTGATCGCGGACATCGTGCCGCCTGAGAAGAGGGCCACAGTGCTGGGCACCATAGGGACCTTGACGGCCGTGGTGGCGGCGCCGGGCGCCGTGCTGGGCGGCTACTTCTGGGACACCGTGAGCCCCCAGCTGCCCTTCCAGCTGAGCATGGTCGTGGGGCTGGTCTCGGCCGCCCTGTTCTGGGTGAAGGTGAGGGAGCCCACGGCCGAGGAGAAGCTGGGCGTGGGGAAGATGGGCTAGGCCATCGTCCATTATCCTGTTGGTGGCGTCTAGGTTCAGTTGGACGAGGGGCGCTATGTCGCCGACGGGCTCCATGTGGCTAGGCGCGTCAGGCGGTAACCTTAATACTTAAATTTATTTAACGGGTGGATGATGAGCGGCTTCAAGGTGGACACGCCGGCCCTCCAGTTCGCTGTGGTGTTCACGGTCAACCTGCTGGTGGGGTTCTTTGACAGGGCCTATGATCCGACTGCGCGGCTCGTCGGCTCTGGCCTTCTCGTCGGCAGCGTGGCCCTGTTTGTGTACGTCCTCGCCTACCTGGGGCGCGGGTTCCTGGGGGACACCGAGCCCGTGCTGGACCACCTGGTGACTGCGGGCCCCTACGGGTTCTGCAGGCACCCGCTGTACCTGTGTTTTCTGCTGATGGTGCTTGGGGCGGGCCTCTATATGGGGAGCGCTGTGTCCGTGGTCTACACTTTCGCGCTGTCCCTGCCATCCGCTGTGTTCCGGGCTGTGAGGGAGGACGAGCGCCTGAGGGCTACGTTCGGAGACAAGTGGGAGGCGTACGCTGGTAGGGTGGGGATGTTCTTCCCCCGAGTCAAGCGGTGACTGGGGAAGGGCTGGCCAGGCTCCTCCAAGAATCGTGATGGTGAGCACTCAGGTTTTAGTGAAGGCCCCTTCGAGGCAGTAGACTGTGAGGTCTCCGGCCTCTGGGCACCTGTAGCCGAGGTCGCAGCCGCTGCATAGGGCCGTGATGTTGCCTCTGCCTGCGTCCAGTAGGCCGCGCCTGTCCAGCTCCGTGTAGAGGAGCTTCAGGTACTTGCCCTCCGCTATCCTGGGAACCTGGTTCCGCTTCTCCAGGCCGAAGAACTCGTAGAGGCGCCTGTCGCCCTTGGACGAGTTACAGTGGCTGCATACCATGACTGCGTTGTCGGTGTGGTCCGGGCCTGTGCGGCTGACGGGTATCATGTGGTCCACGGTGAGCTTCTCCTGTGAGCCGCAGTAGATGCACCTGTCGCGGCTCTCACGCTCGTGGAGCCACTCTCTTATGCTGCTGCTCCACTCCAGGTCCCCCGACTGGAGCCGTTTGAACCTGTCCATCGTGAAGGCGTAGTTGGCTTTCCCGAAGCCGGCGGACTTAGAGATCAGCTTAGCGTACTGCCAGTAGAGGAGGTCTCTGAGGGTCTTCACTGCCTTGGGTGGCATGTATGAGGGTTTATTGGATGATGGAGATAAACATTTATTTTGTCTGCCCGGGTTTCGTTCATTGGTCAGGGTTGAGGACTGTCTGGAAGGCTGGGGCCGTGTTCCTGGTCCTCTACTCGTCGCTGGTGGCGTGGTATGCAGTTGTCTATAATGGGTCGCTGGCGGCTCAGGTTCCCGGGCTGGTGGAGGAGTTCGAGGGCAGCCTGAGGAAGCGGGTAGAGACGTACTACGTCGGGGTTGACCACTTCTATTACAGCTCCTCGTTCAGGGAGGTCTCGTCGAGCGTCGAGTTCACCCGGCTGGTGAGGGAGTCTGGGGCAGAGTATGTTTGGCGGCAGCACAGCAGGTATTCGCCCCTGTACGGGACGACCTACGACTACTATGTGGGGATGGGGGACCCTATGGTGGTGGACTATGTGTACAGGTTCAGGGTGGAGCCGCTAAGGTGGGGCCTATTCGATGTGATGTGGGAGTTGGGGTAGGGCCCACGCACCGCCCAGTGTAAATGTTTTAAATGCGTGTCGCTGGGACTCGTTTCGGGGGTGTGGTCGCTGAGGCCGTTGGTAAGGAAGATACTGTACGTGGTCGGGTGGTACCTGGTCTACCCCCAGCTCTGGTACCTGTGGCTGATACCGGGGCTTTTCACGGGCCCCGAGTACAGGCTGATGCTGGCCGCTATGCTGGTCTCCTATGTCGCAGGGGTGCTGGACACGTACTTCAGGCCCTTCAGCGAGAGCATACGCGGGGACTGGGAGACGAACCCCGCGTACAACCTGTTGATGGTAGGGCTGTTCCTGCTGAATCCCCTGTTCGTGGTGGCGGCCTTCAAGGAGGGGCCCGCAGTGGCTCGGCTTCTGCCCTTCTGGGGCAGCCCGCTGGTGTCCTTGGCCGGGATAGTGCTGCTGGCCGTGGGTGGGGCGGTGACGGTGGCGGGTAGGGCTCAGCTGGCAGGGTACGGGTCGGGGGTGCTCCGGATCGAGGAAGGCCAGAGGCTGGTGACATCGGGTGTGTATGGGGTGATACGGCACCCGATATACGGTGGGGGGCTCATCGGGGTTGTGGGCTTCTACGTTGCGTTCAGAAGCCTTGTCGTGCTTGTGGCGGTGACGGCCTTGTACTTCGCTGTGATCAGGCACAGGCTGCTCTTCGAGGAGCGGATGCTGGTGGACGAGTTCGGAGACGAGTACAGGGAATACATGCAGAAGACTAAACGGCTCATACCCTACATTTACTGATTCATGGATGCGGGGTATTGAGTACCTGAGCTGAAGACTTGTGCTCCAAACTCTTTTAGCGTCTCTTTCCTCCTCCACCTGTGATGTCCATTCCCAGGCTCATAGCGGGCTTCAACAAGCACGTGACCAACAAGTTTTTCCTCATCTTCGCAGGCTGGCTTCAGCCATTCACTGTGATAAGCCACGTAGGTAGACGCTCCGGTCACGTATACAGGACGCCTGTCATGGCTTTTCCGTCCGGAGAGGGATACGTGGTCGCCCTCACCTACGGGCGGGACGCGGACTGGGTGAAGAACCTCCTATCTGCAGGCCACGGCGAGGTGGAGCGCGGCGGCCTCAGGGTATCTATGCACGCCTTCCGCATAGCATCGTACAAGGACGCGGAGGGCCTGTTTCCGCTGTGGATCCGCCCATCCTTATGGCTGATCTCGCTGAAAGACTGCCTCTACATGGAAAAAAGCACCTAGAATAACGTATTATTGGTATATTCACCACGGTCTGCCCGGTTAATGCCTAGATAGACAGTGAACGCCTATCAAAAAATTTACTATCAGTACACCGTCACTTGAATCATGAGCGTCACCTCAGACCTTGAAGCCATAAAGAGGGATATACTCGGCCTCCACATGGCGGACATCCAGGCCCACCTGGACGGAGACGTGGACCACCTGGTCCAGGGCCAGTCACCTGACTTCACCTCAGTCCACAGCGGCGAGGTACGCCTCCCGACCCCGGAGGAGACCAGGGCCGCCCTCACCCGCTACCTGAATAGCACCACGTTCACCGAGTACCGCGACCTGAGGGACCCCGTAGTCGGCGTCTCACGGGACGGGTCAACGGCCTGGTCCATAGTGCAGGTCAAGGTAGCCGGAAATAGAGCCGGCAGCCCGGCGACCCCCATCGACTTCACGTGCGCGTGGGTCACCCTCTACACCCGACAAGGCGGCACATGGAAGCGAATGGTTGAAGCCTCCACATTCAAACAGTAGCCAGAACCAGCTAAATGACATAAAAAATGTGCCATGTGGTCAGAAATCCTAAGGATACCGAAAAGGTTAAGCCCCAGCAAGTAAGACAACACGTATGACAGAGAGTATTACGGTCCGGCTCACAGAGGAGGAGATAAACGAACTCAGGAAACATGGACGCATCTCCGATGTAGTACGACGAGCAATCCGCCAGTACATCCAATCAGAGAACAGTCAACAAGCCATCCAACAGCTAAGAGAGCTACAGTCCCGGTATAAGGTTAGCACCACCACCGAGGAAGACCTCCGCCTCATCCATGAGGACCGCCGGAGATGATAGTAGCTGACACAAGCTACATCGTGGAGGCCATCCTACACGATTCGGCCCTCCTCGATGACGAACCAATAGTGGCGCCCGACCTCGCCCTGTACGAGACTATGAACGCCATCTGGAAGCATGAGACCTTAATACTCGTCCTGGAAAACGCTTCTATGTACATCGATGTTTTCCTGAAACTGATCGGACATACCGCTGGAGATTGAATAGGATAAAATGCGTACACTTTTCAAGTTGA
>CAZAKG010000126.1:0-5864 GCA_964485755.1 uncultured Candidatus Bathyarchaeia archaeon
ACCGTGAGAACCCCTACGCGCCTGTAACGGGTAGTCTGTTGATAAGCATGGGTCTCTTCTACCACCTGTCCAGGATCGGGTTCTTCCAGCTCATCGACGAGCCCCTCACGAACACTGTGTTTAAGGCTATCCTTGTGGCGCCGTTCATCATCTGCCCTATCCTGATCCACAAGAACCTCCAGATCATCGCTATGGACATGGGCATCGTTGCCGTCTCGCTTCTCTTCTTCGGGAGCACCTTCTACCTTGCTATACCGCTGATCCTGGTCTTCGCCACCATCTACAAGGAGAGGGGCATCGCGTACACGTTCATCTACTATGCATCCATCTCGCTGCCCCTCCAGATCATGCAGTACATGAAGACATACAGCCCTGATGTACTGCCGCCCCTCTACACGCCACTGGACGCCATATACGAGGACATCCAGAAGAGCCTCAGCAGCATCAGCCTGGAGACCATACTCAAGGTGCTTAACACCATAACGGGGATCAGCCCCCCAGAGGTTGTGCTCAACGGTGAGCGGGAGGCCTTCGCCGCCTTCGTTAACAGCCTACCTGGGATGGTGCTGTTCTATATCATAATGTCGGGCCTGATCTCCGTGATAGCCATCATCAATATGAAGCTGCCTGACCCGGTGAAGGAGACCAGCATCCCGGGCAAGTACGTGGACGTGCTCGTCTACTTCCTGCCCATAGTGGCTGCTGCCATCACCAACGTGGTGTTCTTCGGGGCCATCTGGTACCTCAAGGGGCCGTTATCGTTCCAGGCCGATGTGGATCGGACCATCCTGGTGGGGTCGACGGCCTTCACGATCCTGTTCTCGGCGCCTATCTCGTTCAGCAAGTATGTCATAGACCTGAGGGAGGTGAGGGAGCAGAGGATAGAGATCCTTAAAGATCAGACCAGGGAGCTGATGGACAAGGTGGACGAGTACCTGAGAATAGTCGATGGGCTGGGTAACCCGGTGCCCGAGACCTTCATAGACCTGAAGACCAAGATGCTCATCAGCCTGGACGAGCTCAGGGAGATGCACAGGGACGCCGAGGAGAAGGCTCTGGAGCTGGCCGAGGTGGATGCAGGCATCAGGCGCATCTACCTGGAGCTGGGGCCGGCTGTGAATAGCTACGAGACTCACCTGGACGTTGCCCTACGCGACTACTACATCAAGATCAAGTTCGAGTACCTTGAGGCCGTCGGGGAGATAAAGGAGCTTGGCCTAGACGTGGACGCCCCTGAGACACCCGAGTTCGAGTTGGTCGCCCCCCTGGCCGTGAAGGTCGAGCAGATCAATAACATCATAGGCTCTGGGCGGATACTTGTGGAGAGGCTCATTGACACCAGCGACAAGATATACGAGATCATCAGCAGCCTCTTCGAGCCCAGCCTGCCCAAGGACAGCGCCACGCTGCAGATCAGCAGGGAGAAGATCGAGGAGGACGAGCCCTGGGTCATAATAGACGCCATACTGGTGTCTCTGAAGAACTGGGAGAGGCAGTACTCGGCGGAGATAGTGAACGCCACGAAGCCCATCAACGACAGCGTGGAGACCATACTGCAGCTCAGCAAGAGGAAGAGCAGCCTCATGCCTCTGCTGGGTGAGAAGTACGAGCTCATACAGACGCTCTCGGCGAAAGTGGCGAAACGCAACTTCACTGAGGAGGACCAGAACCTCAAGGTGCTGAAGGTGATCCTCATCAGGGACACCATCCTGAGCACAGTGAACGTGGTGGGCCGAATAATTGGGCTCCTCTACTACCATCTGCAGGACTTGGAGTTCAACATCAACCTCCTGCTGCCCAGGGAGGACTACGAGTGGAACAGGAACATGACGCTCACGGAGCGCATGAACCAGAGCCTGGAGGTCATCAACAATTACGAGCGGTACAGGATCGACGAGATCATATCTCACCTGTACAGGGTCCTAAGCTACATAGACGAGGCCGTGGACACGATAGAGTACTACAACGAGCGGAGGGAGATGCTGCTCAACTACTCAATCTTCGCCAAGAAGATCACCCGGATACTTGGAGAGAAGAACGAGGTCAAGCTGGGGGACCTGGGCATCGCTGAGAAGTACGGCCGCGAGTACCTGAAGATGTACCTTAGGACGACGTACTCGCCCCTGACCCTGGAGGAGACCACTGACAGCCTGAGGAGGAACCCTGATGCCTGAGCTCCTCGGGAAGACGACGGACGGCAGGGTCTGCGCACTGAAGGTTGACGGGGGCGTGGTGACGCTGAGCTACGAGAGAGGTCTCATAGGGAAGAGCCTCGTGAAGGACACGGAGTTCAAGCTGAGACAGACCACTGGCGTGTCCGGCGAGACAGGCGTCAAACCCTACAAGGACTCCGTGAGACTGTCCATCAGGTACCGCCTGGACGGGGAGGACCGCGAGCTGGCCGTGTTCTCCAGGGGCACTGAGAAGGTGGACCAGATCAGGGCGCTCGTCGAGGACGACATCCATGGACGGGAGGAGGCCCTCAGAAAGATCAAGGACGAGTACAGGGAGTCGAGGGAGGCTCAGCTGAACCAGCTGCAGCTCAACCTTGAGCTCGCGGAGAACCTCTTCACGTTGGTCTCATGTCTTCACGGCGTCGTAGACTGGGGGAGGGTGGGGGATGTCCTCAGCCAGGTGGAGAAGATCGAGGCCGAGAGGGAGGCCCTGCCGGGCGCGTCGGCCAGGTTCGGGCTCAGTGGGCTAAGGGGGAACGCAGCGGGTAGGCGTCCCGCGGAGTTGAAGGCCGAGGCGTGGGGGGTGCTGGAGACACTGTACATGGGCGTGTACGAGTCATCGAGGCAGAGCTCCAAGTGGTTTAACCGCCGGTACAGTTACCTGCTCACGTCTGCAATGTACAGTGCGTGGGATCGTCAGCTGGGCTCCACCGTCGGCGAGGGCCAGTGGTCGATGGATGGGGGACTTTCACAGACGCTGGATGAGATACTTGAATCGGTGTCCGTGGAGTCTGGGCGCGAACTCGTTAAGCCCTCCGGCTTCGAGTCGGTTAGAGGCACCCTTTACGAGGTCGTTGAGCTTCTGCTAGAAGTTCAGCTAAGCCTAGATACCACTAGTTTAGAAGAATAAAATAAAGAAAGAAAGGGGGGTTGCGGGTTTAGCCCGCGATCCTTCTGCTTATCTGCATTAGGCTTACGATTGCTGCGAGTGCTGCTACTAGCGATGCGCCGATGGCGCCGTAGACCAGTGTCGTCAGGCCGTTGGCTGCGTTCTTGGCCTCCGTGGCAGCTGCTGCTGCGGCGGTGGCTGCTGTGGACGCTGCGCTGGCGGTCTGTGCGACTGCGTTGACGGCCTGTGTGGCCGCGTTGGCTGCCTGGACTGCGGCGTTGGCTGCGTTGATGGCGTTGGTGATCTGGGTCCTGACTGCGGCCACCTCTGTGCTGACCGTTGTTATGTCGGACTGCAGATCAGTGACTGCTGTGTTCAGGTCCTCGATCTGCTCGCCAAGCACGGATTCGGTCGCGGCTGCGACCATGAATGTGCCTGAGTCGAGCTCGTCATCGCCATCATCGTACCAGACCCATGTGTAGGTTCCTAGTGGCGCGTCCTCCAGGAGGACCATCGGGTTGCCGCCGGCGGTCTGCTGGTAGAACGGATAGATCTCAAGGGTTCCAACCTTTAGCCAGTTGCCGGCCACGAACGGATCCGTGGTCCAGTACAGGTCTCCGGATGGGTCCTCGATCTCTATGTAGGAGTTGCCCTGCACGAAGCTGCTCTCAACGTTGAAGGCGAGGGTTTCGCCGATCCTGAACGTTGATTTTCTTGCAGCGATCTCAGTTGTCTTGGACACGACCTCGAACTGGAACTGGTAGAACAAGTCCTCGCTGTCGGTCACGTTGACCCAGTAGACGCCTAGGTCGAGTACGTCGTCGTCGGGTACCTTCCAGTAGGCTGTGAAGTTACCAGTGTCCCACACGTAGTCATCGATGGTTAGAGCTGTGTTGTTGTAGACATCCATGTCCCAGTTGCTGGTGGAGTTCCATAGGACCCAGTCCAGCGTCACGTCTTCGAGTTCGTCATCGTCCGCTGCGAAGAACGTGCCCTTGAGCTTGACCACGTAGTTGTTGGGGGCCACCGTCGGGTCAGGGGTGACGTTTGTCGTCTTGGTTACTGTGAAGCTCGCTGTGACTTCAATGTCAGCCTTTATGTCCAGTACGGTGACAGTGTATGTCCCTGGCGCGATCGTCGGGACGTAGACCTCTGCGGACAGTGTGCCGTCAGCGTTCAGGGTTGTATCATCTACCCAACTCTTGTCGCCGAAGGTCGCGTTCCACTGCTCCGAAGCACTCGTAGTAAAGCCTGTACCTGTTACAGTGACCAGCGTGCCTGCTGGACCAGAGTCAGGTGACAGGATCACTATCATCAGGCCAGCCCGGAAGTTTGCGTTTGCGTCAATGTTGTGGTCGGACTGAACTGCAAGGAGCTCCCGGACACCGGCTGCTACAGCGGGAATCGTATAGGTTCCCTTGAAGTAGCCCTTCGAGTCGGTCTTGAAGGTCTTGGAGCCCACGCCTTCGAGTGTGACTATCACCTCGGTGTTGGAGATCTGTGTAAAGTTCCAGCCCTCAACCGTTATCTGCGATCCCTGAGGACCGTAGGCGGGAGTGGCCTTGATCTCGGCTAATCCAACTACCTCGAAGTCGGCGGCAGCGGTCTTGGGCGATGCACCTGACTCTACGACGATGATTTCATAGTCATCGGCTAGCTTCATGATCTTCGGGATCACGATAGATGCCTTGAATGTCCCGTCTGCCTTGACGGTGATTGGCCCATTGACAACGTAGCAGTTCTCAGTATAGGTTGTATTTTCGATTGTAACTCCAGCGGTCTCGATGAGACGTGTTGAGGTGAAGCCTCTTCCGGATATCTGCACGATCTTGCCGACTGGGCCCACCTCGACGTTGAGAGTTATGGCGGCGCCAACAGCGATGGAGACAGTGTCACTGTCCCAATCGTTATTGGCTGTGATTGTGTACGTACCATAGGCAGTAGCAGATGGAATCTTGAATGTGCATGTGAATGTACCCAGGTCTGAAGTTTCGGGCGTTGCCGGAGTCTCAGTTGCCTCCAAGGGTGATGGATAAGAGTCTACGAAGTTATCTGTGATGGATGTGATGTCAACCTCTTCGCCGTAGTGGTAGCCTGTAAGCGTGATTGTGTCGCTAGGCAATCCGTTATCTGGAGATAGCTTCAGGTAAGGCACAAGGTCGATGTCTGAGTTGGGCTCAGATAAGCCACCGATCGTGTCTCCTGTAGCTACATCCTTGAGCCAGAGGAAGTGAGTTGTATTAAGAGCCTCAGGAATTGTTAACCAGACCAAGAATGAGCCGTTTGCTTTCGCCTTTGTCGAGTTCAGCTTGCCGGAGCCCTCTGTGAACGACTCCTTGAACGCGTCGTCCCAGTAGACGTTGACCGTTGCGCCGGCAGTCACGCCGCCACCGGTGATCTCGATTTTGCTTCCCTTCCTAAGCTCGGGGAGAGCGGCACCGTTCTTGCCGGTAGGGGCGTTCATTGTAAGAGCTGCGTGGACCGGTACCAAGGGTACCAGTGCCATCATGAGTGTTGCTAGTACTAGTAGCGTAATCGCTTTTCTACTATTCATTTTTCTTTTTTCACCTTTTTTCGTCGCGGACAGGATAGGATAGCTCCAATGATAGCTAAAACTACTCCTATCCAGCGATCATGACACACAACTGGAGATCAGTACTTAAAGGTATGTCTACAGACAGCACAATCATGTATACAGAAATGAGACGAGAATAAGGAAAACTAACATATGTCAGCAAAACTAAGCACAACTATATATACGTAAAATATGCCTGGAGCAAGCTAAACTGAGGAATAAACAC